>JAPLKJ010000156.1 GCA_026388125.1 Elusimicrobiota bacterium | reverse complement strand
GTTTCCTCCTTCAGGGATATGTGCACGGGACGCATGGGACGTTACGGCTATGATACCAATTTGGAACCGGGGTGCCGAGATGCCGGCGCGGCGGCGGATGCTGGTTTGATATACTTCCGGACGGCAGGAGGACCATGAGAACCTTCATCGCGCTGTCGATCCTGGCCCTGGCCGCCCCGGCCCGGGCCACGCCCTCAGGCCAGATCCTGATCCCTTCCACGGACATCCAGGCCTACAAGGTGCTGCACCTCAACTTCGACGCCTTCCTGCGCACCCAGGACGAGAACAACGGGACGCGCAAGGGGCCGATGTACATGACCGGACCGACCATCGGAGTCATGCCCTACCAGGATATCCGGGCCGAGGCCGGCTTCGATCTGATGTACCAGGGCGACAAGGCCCTCGACAACAACCCGCTCTATTTTCACGGCAAGGTCGGCACGCCGGAGAAGTCGTTGCACGAATGGTCGCCGGCCCTGGCCATCGGCGGCTACAACATCGGGACCAAGAACGGATTCACCAACCAGGACGTCGTCTACGGCCTGGCCGCCAGGACCCTGCCGAAGGTAGGCCGTCTCTCCGCCGGCTACTACGGCGGCAACGGCGCCGTTCTGCGCGACGAGCAGGGGCATACGGCCAACCACGGCGTCCTGGTCTCCTGGGACCGCGCCATGGCCGAGATCTCCAAGAAGCTCTGGTGCGCGGTGGAGTACCAGGGCGGCCAGAATCTGCTGGGCGCGACCATCCTGGGCTTTTCTCGGCATGGGCGTCGAGCTCGTCGCAGGTGATGCGCATCGAGGTGAGGTCCTGCGCCCCCTTATCGGTGAAATCGGCCAGCTTCTGCACGCTGCCGTCGAGCAGGTCGGCGCCCGGGGTCAGCGTGCGGGATATCCGGTTGAGGGGATGGATCAGGCTGGCCGCTATCCGGTAAGCCAACAGGCAGGCCAGCAGCAGGGCCAGGCCGGAGAGCAGCAAAGCCACGACCTTGCGCTTGGTGTAGTAGTCGATGCGGGCCTGGAGCAGCCGGTCCAACTCGGGGACGGCCGCGTCCCAGAGGCGGAAGCTCGCCTCGCGCGCGCTCCGGCCGGCCGCGACGTAGTCCTGCGCCGGCACGACCGGGCGGCCGCCGTCGGCGGCCCGCTTGGCCAGGGCGATGAACCGGTTCACCGCGGACTCGTACTCCTCGTAGGCGATCGGGACGTTCTTTTGGAACGAGTCCAAGGCGCCGTGGAACTCGTTGGAATTCTCGCTGAGTGCGGTGTCCAGATGGGACTTGATCTGTCCGCGCTCCGATTCCAGGAAGGAGGCCTGGACGGCCAGAGCCATCCGGTCCGTATGATCCTGGCGCCCGGCACCCGTGGCCCGCGCCAGACGCGCCTGCGTCTTGGGCAGCAGCACCAGGGTGTCGGTGATGAGATGGAAGGTATCGAGCTCCGGGTCCAGGATCAGGTTGGACATGTCGCCCACGTGCGTGATCATGGTCTGGATGATGGCGGTCAGCTTGTCGTACTGGGCGTCGAGCTCGGGAGACCTCCCCCGGGAGCTGAGAGCCTCCAGCCGCTCCCAGCCGCGCTGGAGATTGCCCGCGGTGGCGAGCTGCCGGCCGCGCCTGGCCAGGCCCTCGCCCGTGAACTGCAGCAGGACCCCGTAGCGGCGGTCCACGGCCTGCAGGGCCGCCAGCTCCTGGCGGATGGTGCCTGTCAAGGCCGCGGCCTGCCCGGACAGTTGGTGATCCTGGATGTCCCAGAGCAGGGCCTCCAAGGGGCGCTGGTAGGCGGTCCCGGCCAGCTCGCAGCGCGCGAAGGTGATGTGCTCGTTGATGCTGCGCACCACCAAGAAGGCCAGCACGATGATGGGCAAGGCGAAGCTGGCGGCCACGAAGAACACCTTCCGGGCGATGCTCATAACGAGACGAGCCCCTCCTGGATCGCGTACTTGGTCAGGCCGGCGATGCTGTGGATGTCGAGCTTCCGCATGGTCTGCATGCGGTGGGTCTCGACGGTCTTGACGCTGAGGCGCAGGTGCAGGGCGATCTGCTTGGTCGACCGGCCCTCGGCCAGGAGCTGCAGGACCTCGCGCTCGCGGGCGGAGAGCACGGAGAACGCCGCCCCGTCATCCCGGGAACCGCGGCCCACGCATTCCGCGACCACGATATGGGCGATGGCGGGACTCAGGTAAGTCTTGCCTTCCGCTACAGCGGCGACCGCTGCGCAGAGCTCGTCGCAAGCCGAGTCCTTGAGCAGGTAGGCCGACGCGCCGGCCTTCAAGGCCTCCTTGACGAAGCGGCGGTCCGAGTGCATGGATAAGACGATGACCCGGCAATCCGGGCGCAGTTCCAGGATCTTGCGGGTCGCCTCGATGCCGTTGAGCCTGGGCATGGAGATGTCCATGATGACGACGTCCGGACGGGACTCCAGGCTGGCGGCCACCGCGCCCGGGCCGTCGGCCGCCTCGGCGACGACCCGCAGGCCCGGTCTCTTCTCCAGCAGGGTCTTCAGGCCTTCCCGGAAGAGCTTATGGTCGTCGCAGAGCAGCAGCCGCGTCTCCAAGTCAATGCCTCCGGTCCGCGGCCCGGAGCGGAGCCCTGAGAGTGGCTTCGGTCCCCCGCCCTGCCCGGGGCCGGATCGCGAACTCTCCGCCGCAGTGGCGCAGCCCTTCCCGGATGCTGAAAAGCCCGAAGCCCCCCGACCCGGCCGAAGCCGCGGCCTGTTCGGCGGAGCAGCCCACCCCGTCGTCCGCCACGGAGATCTCGACGGCCCGGTCGACCTTGCGCAGGGCGACCGTGGCCCGGCCGGCGCGGGCGTGCTTGACCACGTTCATGAGCAGCTCCCGCACCGCCTTGAACAGCACGACCCGGACCTCGTCGTCCATGGGCTTGGCGGCCCCGTCATCATGGACCTCGATGCCGAGGCCGTGCTTCTCCTGCATCCGCTCGGCCAGTTGCTCCAGGGCGGGCGCCAAGCCCAACTCGTAAAGGACCGGGGAGCTCAGCTCGAAGGTCAGCGAGCGGGTGTACTGGATGGCCTCATCCAACAGGGCCCGGACCGCCTCGGTCTCGCGAGTCCCGGCCAGGGCGCTCAGCTTGAGCCGGGCCGCGGCCAGAGTCTGGCCGATGTGGTCGTGCAGGTCGGCCGCGAGGGCGCGGCGTTCCCGCTCCTCGGTCAGCGAAAGCTGCGCGGCCAGACAACGGAGCTGCTCCTGGTAGGAGTCGCGGGAAGCCACCAGAGCCTGCCGGGCGATCTTCCTATCCATGAAGCCGCGGAACATCTCGGCCAGGAAATCGATGAGCTTCCTTTCCTCGGCCAAGAAGGGGCCCTCGGCCGCCTGGGGGAACTCCTTGAGATAGACCACCTCGATGAGGCCTCGGCGTCCGTCGCTCGTGACGAAGGCCGCGCTCTGCCGCCATGGGGTGGCCTCGAAATCCGGGGCGCGGAACTCCTGCTGGTCCAGCCGGATCCGGGCCGAGGCCGACGCCGGGTACTGCCAAGCCGAAGGCAGCATGGCGACCACCTCGCGCAGGAGCGCGGCGATGTCCTGCGCGTCATCCTGGAGCATGGTCGCGGCCAGTTCCTTGACCCTCTCCTGGAACAGGTGGAGTATCCGGATGCGCCTCTGCTGGCGCTGCTCGAGACCGCGCGCGGGGCCGCCCACGGCCTTGGGGGATGTCTGCATGCTGGTCTTCGTGATTATAACACATGCGCCATCTCAGGGATTTGGCGGGCCGTTCTCAGGAAAACCCTGATTCGGCGCCGGCGCCCAGTTAGCTAGTGTTTCCTGGCATGGGGGCCTTCCCGGCCCTTGGGTCGTCATTTATTAGGAAGGAGGACAGACATGTTCGACACCGGTACTACTGGATTCATGCTCGTGGCCACCAGCTTGGTCATGCTCATGACCCCGGGCCTGGCGTTCTTCTACGGCGGGCTTGTGGGCCGCAAGAACGTGCTGGCCATAATGATACAGAGTTTCGTTTCAATGGGCGTAACCACTATCCTGTGGTACGCTTTCGGCTACTCGCTGTGCTTCAGCGGCGGCCAGGGCGCCATCATAGGCAACCTCGACATGGCCTTCATGCACGGCATCACGCCCATGACCGCCTTCGCGGGGTCAAGCAGCATCCCGCTGCTGGTGTTCTTCGCCTACCAGATGATGTTCGCCCAGATAACGCCGGCGCTGATCACCGGCGCGTTCACGAACCGCATCAACTTCAAGGCCTACCTGATCTTCCTGGTGGCCTGGCTGATCTTCGTGTACTTCCCTCTCTGCCACATGGTGTGGGGCGGGGGGCTGATGGCCGCGCACGGCGTGCTGGACTTCGCCGGCGGCATAGTGGTGCACGCTACGGCGGGTTTCGCGGCGCTGGCTTCCGTCTTCTTCGTAGGCAAGCGCAAAGTGGCGGACTCGGGCGCGCACAGCATACCGCTGGTAGCGCTGGGCACCGGGCTGCTCTGGTTCGGGTGGTACGGCTTTAACGCCGGCAGCGAGCTGCGGGTGGACCCCGTTACGGCGCTGGCGTTCGTCAACACCGACGTGGCGGCCTCATTTGCCGCCATCACCTGGCTGTTCATCGCCTGGTCGCTGGAGAAGAAGCCCAAGTTCGTCGGGCTGCTGACCGGCTCCATAGCCGGCCTGGCCACCATCACCCCGGCCGCCGGCTACGTCACTACCAAAGCAGCGGTCTGCATAGGCATACTTTCCAGCGTTATCTGCTACATGGCCGTGAATATGAAGAACCGGCTGGGCTGGGACGACTCCCTGGACGTATGGGGCGTGCACGGCGTGGGCGGCGTGACGGGCGTGATCCTGCTCGGGGTGTTCGGCACCACGGCGGTGAACGCCGCCGGCGCCAACGGCCTCTGGCACGGCGACGCCCTGTTCTTCGGCAAGGAAGTGCTGGCCGTAACGGCTACGGCCATCTACGCGTTCCTGTTCTCCTACGGCTGCCTGTTCGTGATCAACCTGTTCACGCCGGTAAAGCCCGACGAGAAAGAGGAAGAGACGGGCCTGGACGAAGCGCAGCACGGCGAGACCGCCTACCTGCACTAAGCCGGCCTTCGCAAGCCCGTCCGTCCGCGAGGGCGGGCGGGCTTTTCGCACTATTAAGGAGAAGAAATGAATAAGTTCATCATGTTCGCGGTAATGCTGTCGGCCGCCGCGGCCGCCCACGCCACGCCGTCCACGCAGATCTGGATCCCTTCCACCGACATACAGAAGTACAAAAGCGCGCACCTGAACGTGGACAATTATATTGCGGCCGAAAAAGAAGCTGCCGGGACCTGGAAAGCGCCGGTGTTCATGATATGCCCCACCGTCGGCGTGCTCCCGTACGAAAAAATACAGGCAGAGGCCGGCTTCGACGTGATGAAAGCCGGGCTTTCGGCCGACAACTACCCCGTTTATCTGCACGCCAAAGCGGGAACGCCCGAAGGCTCGCTCTTCGGCGGCAGCCCGGCTTTCGCGCTGGGCGGCTATAACTTCGGCCTTAAGAAGGACGTAACGGACCAGAATATAATTTACGGCCTGGCCGCGAAGAACCTTGCAAAGCTGGGCAGGCTCTCGGCGGGCTATTTCAGCGGGAACGGCAAAGTGCTGGTTGACGGGAACGGCGCTAAGGCCAACACCGGCCTGCTGCTGTCCTGGGACAGAACGCTGAGCGAGATCTCCGACAAGCTCTGGGCGGCGGTGGATTACCAGGGGGGAGATTCGGCGCTGGGCGCGCTCAGTTTCGGAGTTTCCTGGGCTTTCGCGCCTAATACCAGCGTGCTGTTCGGCTATGATGTTTACAATAACGCCAAAACGGCGGGGAAAGATACTTTCACGGTACAGCTGGACATTAATCTTTGGTAAAAAATAATTAAGGAGAATCAGATGAATAATAATACGGGGAACAACAACAACAATAATAATCAGCAGAAGAATCAGAACCAGCAGCAAAATCAGAACCAGAACCAGCAGCAGAAGCAGAACCAGAACAACCAGAATACGGATCAGAAGAAGAACCAGAACCCGAATCAGAATCAGCAGCAGAACCAGCAGCAGAAAAAGAATCCCTGCTGCTGCTGAAGCACCGCAGGCTGTTCCTATCAAAAGACCCCGCCCGCAAAGCGGGGTCTTTTTATAAGTAAGCATTCATCCATGTTAAGATCGGGGACGAATCGGCGTATTTTTACGGGTTTTTTACGGGTTCCAGGAGTCTTTTTACTACCGCTCCCGACGTACGCGAGGTACACTATTATATGGAGAAAAACATATGAGCTTCCAAATAGCCGGCATAATCTCGGCGCTGCTGCTGATTTACCTGGTGTACGCGGTATTCAACCCGGAAAGGTTCTGATATGAATAAATTCGACGTGCTTCAGCTCTTGTTCTACGCGGCCGCGCTGGTTACGCTGGCCAAGCCCCTGGGCTGTTATCTGGCCGGCGCGCTGCAGGATAACAGCGCCCTGCAGTGCCGCGTGTTCGGCCCGGCAGAGCGGCTGATATACCGGCTGTGCGGCATAAACCCGGCCGCGCAGATGAACTGGAAAATTTACAGCGGCGCGCTGCTGGTCTTCAATGCGCTGGGCCTGGCGGCGGTATTCCTGCTGCAGCTGTTCCAGCACAAGCTGCCGCTTAACCCGAACGGCAACGGCCCTGTCGAATTCTGGCTGGCCTTCAATACGGCGGTGAGCTTCATGACCAACACCAACTGGCAGGCCTATGCCGGAGAAACGACCTTAAGTTACCTCACGCAGATGCTGGGGCTGGGAGTGCAGAATTTCCTGAGCGCGGCCACCGGCATAGCGGTGATGGCCGCAATGGCCCGCGGACTTACAGGGCAGAAAACTGCGGGGGTGGGCAATTTCTGGGGCGACGTCACGCGCGTGACCATAAGGGTGCTGCTGCCCCTCTCGTTCGTCACTGCCTTCCTGCTGGTCGGGCAGGGCGTGGTGCAGACGTTCAAACCCGCGGCCGTGATAACGACCAGCGAAGGAGCGCGGCAGACCATACCGCTGGGGCCCGCGGCCTCGCAGGTGGCCATAAAGCAGATAGGCACCAACGGCGGCGGTTTTTTCAACGCCAACAGCGCGCACCCGCTGGAGAACCCCACGCCGCTGTCCAATTTCATGGAGATGCTGGCGCTGCTGCTGCTGCCGGGCGCCTGCGTGTTCGCCTACGGCGCCATGACGGGCGGCAGGGCGCATGCCCGCGTGCTGTTCGCGGTGATGTTCGCAGTCTGGGCGGCTGGGCTGGCCGGCGCGCTGTACAGCGAATACTCCGCCGCCGCCGTGACCGGCCAAGCCGCGCTGATGGAAGGCAAGGAAACGCGCTTCGGCGTGACCAACAGCGTGCTGTGGGCCGTATCCACCACCGCAGCCTCCAACGGCTCGGTTAACGCCATGCATTCCAGCCTGTCGCCCGCGGCCGGCGGCATAGCACTGTTCAATATCATGCTGGGCGAAGTTATCTTCGGCGGCGCGGGTTCGGGCATGTACGGCATGGCGCTGTTCGTGCTGCTTACTGTTTTCCTGTGCGGCCTGATGGTGGGGCGCACGCCGGAATACCTGGGCAAGAAAGTGGAGAAGCGGGAGATACAGATGGCCATAATAGGGATACTGGCTCCCGGCGCTGTAATACTGGCAGGCGCGGCGCTGAGCTGCGCGGTGCCCGCGGCGCTTGCCTCCCTTTCAGCCGGGGGTCCGCACGGCTTTTCAGAGCTGCTTTACGCCTGGAGTTCCGCGGCCGGCAACAACGGCAGCGCTTTCGCCGGCCTGAACGCCAATGTGCCCTTCTACAATATCGGCCTGGCCGTAGCCATGCTGGCGGGACGCTTCGCGGTGATACTACCATGCCTGGCCATAGCCGGGAGCATGGCGGTAAAGACGCCGTCGCCGCCTTCGGCCGGCACGCTGCCCACGGACACGCTCACTTTCGGCGTACTGCTGGCGGCGATCATACTGATCGTGGGCGGGCTAACGTTCTTCCCGGCGCTGATGCTGGGGCCGGGAGCGGAGCAGCTGCTGATGTACGGCGGGGCGGCTTTTTAGGAAGAACATATGACCACTAATAGTTTCTGGAGCAGGGAACTGGCGGGCAAGGCGGCGCGGCAGGCCTTCGTAAAGCTCAACCCCGTAACGCTCAGCCGCAACCCGGTGATGTTCGTAACCCTTATCGGCGCGGCCATGGTCACGCTGGACGTGCTGGCCGGGCTGCCGCGCGTCTCCGGGTTCGAAGCGCAGATAGCGCTGTGGCTGTGGGTCACGGTGCTGTTCGCTAATTTCGCGGAGGCCATGGCGGAAGGGCACGGCAAGGCGCGCGCCGAAAGCCTGCGCCGTTCGCGCGTTGAGATAATGGCGCGGCGGCTGGACTGCGGCGCGGAGAAAAAAGTGCCGGCCTCGGCCCTGCGCAAGGGCGACGCGGTGGTCTGCTCGGCGGGGGACCTGATCCCCGGCGACGGCGAGGTGATAGAGGGCATAGCCAGCGTGGACGAATCCGCCATAACCGGAGAATCAGCGCCGGTGATCCGCGAAAGCGGCGGCGACAGGAGCGCGGTGACCGGCGGCACCAAAGTGCTCAGCGACAGGATAGTGGTGCGCATCACCGCCGAGCCGGGCAAAAGCTTCGTGGACAGGATGATAGCGCTGATAGAGAACGCCAACCGCCAGCGCACGCCCAACGAAATAGCGCTGAGCCTGGTACTTTCGGCGCTGACCCTGCTGTTCCTGCTGGCGGTGGCCTCTCTGAAATTGTTCGCGGATTACGGCGCGGCCGCGGCGGGACAGGACCTTTCCGGCCTGGTCACCGTGCCGGTGCTGGTGTCGCTGCTGGTCTGCCTGATCCCTACCACCATCGGCGGGCTGCTCAGCGCCATCGGCAATGCGGGCATGGACAGGCTGGTGCAGCGCAACGTCATAGCCAAGAGCGGGCGCGCCGTGGAGGCCGCCGGGGACATAGACGTGCTGATGCTGGACAAGACCGGCACCATAACGCTGGGCAACCGCATGGCCTCGGCCTTCGTGCCGGCGCCGGGAGTGAGCGAAAGAGAGCTGGCGGAGGCGGCGCAGCTGGCTTCGCTGGCGGACGAGACGCCGGAGGGGCGCTCCATAGTGGTGCTGGCCAAGACCCGCTTCGACCTGCGGGCCAGGGAACTGCACCCGCACGAGGCGCGGTTCATACCTTTTTCGGCCAACACGCAGTTCAGCGGCGTGGAACTGCTGAACGCCGGGCGCGAACCCGTACGCAGGATCTTAAAGGGCTCCGTGGCCGCCATAAAGGCGGAATGCGCCGGGCGCTTTCCGCCGGAGCTGGAAGCCGCGCAGGCGGAAATAGCCAATGCCGGCGGCACGCCGCTGGCGGTAATTGACAACGGCAGGGCGCTGGGGATAGTGCAGCTTAAGGATATAGTGAAAGGCGGCATAAAGGAGCGCTTCGCCCAGCTGCGAAAGATGGGGATAAAGACGGTGATGATAACCGGCGACAACCCGCTGACGGCCGCGGCCATAGCGGCCGAGGCCGGCGTGGACGACTTCATGGCGCAGGCCACGCCGGAGTCAAAGCTGGCCCGCATCAGGGCCGAGCAGGCCGCCGGGCGGCTGGTGGCCATGACCGGCGACGGCACCAACGACGCGCCGGCGCTGGCGCAGGCCGACGTGGCCGTTACCATGAACACCGGCACGCAGGCCGCGCGCGAGGCGGGCAACATGGTGGATCTCGACAGCAACCCCACCAAGCTGATAGAGATAGTAGAGACAGGCAAGCAGCTGCTGATGACGCGCGGCTCGCTGACCACGTTCAGCATAGCCAACGACGTCTCCAAGTATTTCGCCATCATCCCGGCGCTGTTCTGCTCGCTGTACGCCGCGGGCGGCCGCCCCGGGCCGCTGGCCGCGCTCAATATCATGCGGCTGCATTCGCCGCAGAGCGCCATACTCAGCGCGGTGATCTTCAACGCGCTGGTGATAATAGCGCTGATACCGCTGGCGCTGCGCGGGGTGAAATACGTGGCGGTGGACGCGCAGACGCTGCTGCGGCGCAACATGCTCATCTACGGCCTGGGCGGCATCCTGGCGCCGTTCGCCGGCATAAAGCTGCTGGACGTCATTATCACCGCCGCCGGGCTTGTGAGGTAAATTATGAGAACCACATGGACAGCGCTGAAACTCTTCATCTGCATGAGCGCACTTACCGGGCTGCTCTACCCGCTGGCGGTATGGGGCGGCGCGCGCCTGTTCCTGCGCGGCAAGGCCGAAGGTTCCATGGTCGAAGCCGGGGGCCGCGCCGCGGGCTCCGCGCTGGTAGGCCAGAACTTTTCCGGGCAGCAGTATTTTCATCCGCGGCCGTCAGCGGTGAACTACGACCCGCTCCCTTCCGGCGGCGGCAACCAGTCGCCCGCTTCCGCGGCTCTGGCGGCGGCGGTGAAGCAGCGCCGGGCGCTGTACGGCGCCGCGGCCCCGGCCGACATGCTGACCGCCTCGGGCAGCGGGCTTGACCCCCACATCAGCCCGGAGGCGGCGCGCCTGCAATGCGCGCGCGTGGCCAAGGCGCGGAGCGCGGCTGAAATTGATATCATGTCCCTTGTGGACGCTATGACCGAACCAAGACAGGGGGGGTTCCTGGGGGAAGCGCGCGTGAACGTGCTGCTGCTCAACCTTAAACTGGACGGGAAGTACTCAAAATGACCAACGACGGCGCCATCCGCCCCGACCCCGACGAACTCCTGAAGTCGCTCAAAAAAGCCGGCGAGCGCGCTAAAGGGGGGAAGCTGAAAATATTCCTGGGGATGTCCGCGGGAGTGGGGAAAACCTATGCCATGCTGGAGGCCGCCCGCGCCCTTATAAAGGACGGCGCGGACGTGCTGGCCGGCGTGGTGGAAACGCACGGCCGCGCGGAAACGCAGAAACTGCTGGACGGCGTGCCGGCCCTGCCCAAACGGGCCATGTCCTACCGCGGCAGGGATTTCCAGGAACTGGACATAGATGCTTTGCTCAAGCGCAGACCGGAATACGCGCTGGTGGACGAATTGGCGCATACCAACGTGCCCGGCTCGCGCCATGAAAAGCGCTGGCAGGACATAATGGAGCTGCTGGACCACGGCGTGAACGTGTACACCACGCTCAACATCCAGCACGTGGAAAGCCGCAAAGAGGACGTAGAACTGGCCACTGGGATCTCCATGCGCGAAACGGTGCCTGACTCGGTGATAGAGCGCGCGGAACAGATAGAACTGGTGGATATTCCGCCGGAAACGCTGCTCGGCAGACTTGCCGAGGGGAAAGTATATCTCGGCGAGAAGCGGACCCAGGCCGCCGATAATTTTTTCCAGCAGAACAAGCTGACCGCCCTGCGCGAGATGGCGTTAAGGTTCGCGGGGGATATCGTGGGCAATGAATTGCGCGAAATGTCCCCGGCTGGGCAGACCGCTAAATTTACGCATGAGAAACTGCTGGTCGCCGTCAGCCATAGCCCGCATTCGCGCCGGCTGATACGCGCGGCCCGCAAACTCGCTTTCGCCGCCGAGGCTGACTGGCTGGCGCTGCATGTGGACACCGGCCTGCCTCTGTCGGAAAAGGATAAGAACCGCCTGGCCGAGAATATAGAACTCGCCCGGAATCTCGGCGCGGCGATCGTCACTACTACGGACGCGGACCTGGTCACGGCCATAGCCAGGGTAGCGAAGCAGCACAGCGTTACGAAAATACTGATAGGGCGGCCGAGGAGCGGCTTCCTGTCAAAAATAGGGCCTTCCTTCCTGGACAGGCTGCTGGCCGAGACCGATATCGACGTCCAGGTGATGCACGACACGCAGGCAGCGGCCGGGACCAAGGAAAGATTTTATTTTCCCGTTTTCCGCGCGGAGGGGAAACGCCCGTACCAGTCCGTTATGCTCCTTGTCGGAGCCGTTACCGTAGCCGGGGCTCTGCTGGAACAGGCCGTCGGGTATCAATCCGTGGGATTTTTCTATCTGCTTTCCGTACTGGCGATAGGCGCGGTCTTTACCGCGGGCCCGATATTGCTGACCGCCGTGCTGAGCGCGCTCGCCTGGAATTTCTTTTTCATACCTCCGAAATACACTTTAGGCATCACCAGAACGGAAGACGCCCTGATGTGCCTGACCTATCTGCTGGTCGCCGTAATAACAGGATTGCTGGGGCATCGCATACTGCATGCCCAGCGCCTGCTTCGGGCAAAGGAAAGGTCCAGCGAAGCCATGCTGGATATCATGGGGCAGTTCGCCTTTCAGGCCAGGCGCAAAGAATGCCTGGACGCCGTGATGACCAAGATGCGGAATTTTTTCGACGGCTCCTTCGAAGTTATCTTCGCGAAAGCGCCGGGCGAACACGAGATCTCCACCGCCGCTTCGGTGCGCTGGCTTTCGGAAGCGCGGGAGTGGGCCGTGGCCAGGTGGGTCCTCGATAACGGCAAAGAAGCCGGCTGGAGCACGGATACGTTAAGCTCGTCGCAGGCGTTATATATACCGCTTATCGCGCACGGTAAAGTAACTGGCGTGCTGGCCTATATGCCGAACAACGCGGCCGTGCCGCTGGGCGAGGAGGCCAGGAGCCTGCTGCTTGCGCTGTGCGGACAGATAGCTTTTTATTTCGAGCAGGAGATATACAGGGAACAGGCGCAGGCTTCCGAAGCGCTGAAACGCTCGGAGAAACTCTATCAAACAATTCTCAACAGCGTATCGCACGAGATAAAGACCCCGATCACCGCCATCATAGGGCTGGTGTCCGCGCTGGAAGACGAAAAGATAGCGGTCGACCCGCAGGCAAGAAAGCCCATCCTTGACGAGCTTTCGGAAGCTGCTGAAAGGCTCAACAGGGAAGTAACCAATATCCTGGACATGTCCCGGCTATCCTGGCCAACGCGCTGAACTACACCCAGCCCGGCAGCCGCGTAGAATTAAGCGTCTCCCGGGACGGCGATAAGCTGGTACTGCGGGTGGCGGACAGCGGGCGGGGGATACCGCAGGAATACCTGGGAAAAGTGTTCGACCTGTTCTTCCGGGTCCCGGGCACGCCCACAGGCGGGACGGGCCTGGGCCTGGCGATAGCGAAAACCATTATTGACCTGCATAACGGCACTATAGCCGCCCTGAACAGACCTGACGGCGGAGCGGAATTCTTAATAACGCTGCCGGTGGAGCCGCAGCCAGAGCTGGAGACCAAATGAAAACAGGCGCCAGGATCCTGGTTATCGACGACGAAAAGTCCATACGGCGTTTCATGGACGCCAGCCTGACGGCCAAAGGCTATAACGTATTGCTGGCGAAGACCGGGCAGGAGGGCATAAAAACAGCGGCGGAAGAGCATCCTGACGTTGTGATCCTTGACCTTAACCTGCCGGATACGGACGGGCTTTCGGTACTAAAGAAGATCCGCGAATTTTCGCAGGTACCGGTAATGGTGCTGACCGTAAAAAGCGCCGACGCCGACAAGGAACTTCTGCTGGATTCCGGCGCCGATGATTATCTGATAAAGCCTTTCAGCCTGACGGAACTGCTGGCAAGGATACGCGTGGCGCTGCGCCACTCCATCAACCTGCAGGAGGACACCAAATTCCTGGCTGAAGTGCGGGGCCAGCACGCCGTAGAACAATCCCATTATCTGCGGATATATATTAGCCAGCTCCGCCGGAAGCTGGAAGCGGGCAGCACAGAGCTCCGCGGGCTGATAATCACCGACCCCGGCGTGGGGTACAGGATACAGATATAGGTTGTGGTTGAACAATAACCTCCCGAGAATTAGTTTAATAACACTAAAAAACCACAGCTGTCCGGTTAAAATTGAAACACCAACTGCTGCTCTTGACATTTGAGCCGGTCAAGCCTTGTTTCGTTCAAATTCAGTAAATCTATAAGCGAAATCCGCTCCATAAGCATTTCCCGCACCAGCCTGTGCAGATAAAATATGGAAAAGCGGTATTTTGTCTGGTACTTTATGTACGCCAACAGCAGGTAATAGCACATCGCAACCCAGACCTGCGTCATCACCGCGTTCAGTGAAGTTCCCAGGAAGCTTTTTATTTTCAGGTTCTGCTTTATCCACTTGAAAAAAACCTCGATCTGCCATCGGGCTCTGTAGATATGCGCTATTGTTGAGGCGGCCAGGCTGAAGTTGTTTGTCATGAATTCAAGGATAACGTTCCTTTCAGGGTCATAATAGCGCACCAGCCGTAGCTCGTACGCATATTCCCTGAAAGTATAGGTGCCGGCAAGCTTTATCTTCTCATCGGAAAGAACTCCACCGCCAGCCGGAACATCCTGCTGTCCGACAACGGTGTATTTCATATTCTCTTTGGCCCTCGTGACGAAAAAGGCATTATTTTTATTTATATAACGGAACCAAGCAAAATCTATATACCCCCTGTCGAAGCAATATATGCTGTCCGGTACAACGGCCAAAAAATGTTTGGCCGCTCTTATGTCGCTGCATTTCCCATCAGTGGCCGCCACAAAGCAGGGAAGATTCCCATCGTAATCCAACTGGCAGTGAAGTTTCATGGCGCCTTTGGCGGCCTTGAACTTGCCCCAGGGGAAAGCCTCAAGACACAGGCTGATCGTGGTGGCATCAAAAGCGTAGAGCGGGTTTTTAAACCTGAACCTGTGTTTCGGCGTCACATCTTTGCAGCGCGCCAGCATGGTATAGAATAAATTCTCAAAGAGTGTGCACGTGCGGTTTTTGTTCGCGTCAGAAAGCGTGGATCGCTTTACCCCTGCAGGCAGGCCTAGGTGGTAAAGCTTCCCGCCCTGCGCTTCGAGACCGTTTTGAATATCCCGCAGGCTCTGTTTGCCGCCGGCCTGCGCGTAAAGCAGGGTCGAGAACTGGTTCCAAGTGGTAAAAGTCTTGACATAGCGGTCAGTGTCAAGGCCAACCGCCAGCTTGTCGAATTGATGTCGGGGGACAAGCGTGAGTAGCTGGTGCATTATTGTGTTATAATGAGACATAGGGAATCCTCCGTCGGTAAACTGCTTCTTGAACAAGGCAATTTTACCATTACGGAGGGTTCCCTCCTAATTTTTACCCGGACAGCTGTGGAGATTAACTTTATATTCCGGAGTGGAACGTGGTTCCGGCTTTACGCGCCGCTTTAGTTATACTTTAATGATATTGAGATGAGGCCTGAAGTTATAGATCCCAAAGAGAACCTGGTTGTAAAAACCGGCGAGCTCCTGCTTTCGGCCGGGTCTTTGGCCGATAATATCGTGGTTTTTCCGGGGAAGAGGCCGGCGCATTTTTTGCGCAAGTACCTGGCTGAGAAGAGGGGCGGCGCGCTGCGCGCGCCGGTCATCACTTCCATGGACGGGTTCATAGACCTGGCCGCAGAAGAACTGGGAATAAAAGGCGCGGAGGCCTCCGCGCTGGACCTGGCGGCGCTGCTTTACGGACGGCTGAAAAAAGAACTGTGCCATGTGATCATGCGCGACCCCGACGAGCTTACGCTGGATTCTTTCCTGCCCTGGGCGCTGAAGATGATAGGCGATTTCGAAGAGCTCAAGATCGAGCTAAAAACCCGCAAAGAGCTGTCCGGTTACGATGCCATCCTGCCCGAAGACCTGCGCAGCGAGTCTTTTATTAAGAAGCTGGAAAGCTTCAGCCGGCTTTACGGCGAATTTTACGAGGAACTGGAAAAAGAAAAGCTGCTCACCCGCTCTATGAAATACGCCCGGGTGGCGGGGGAAATAGAAAAACTCGACCATGCCCGGTACGAAAATATAATATTCGCCGGCTTCTTCGCGCTGACCGGCGCGGAAAGGGCCATCTTAAAACACCTTGCCGCGCGCGGCGCGCATATCCTGCTCGAACCCGGGCCCGGGCTGGAGGAGCAGTTCGCTTTCCTCGGCCCTGTCCCGGCCGCCCGGCCGGCAGGCCGGCCTGTTCTGCATTTCTATAAAGCCTCGGACACGCACGGCGAAATTTTTAAACTGGCGGAGATACTCAAGAACCCCGCCCCCGGGGACGTGATAGTGCTGCCGGAGCCGCAGAGCCTGTTCCCGCTTATAGAAAATGTCCTGCCGCGGGCGGGGGAATACAATATCTCCATGGGCTATCCGCTGGCCGCCACGCCGGTCTACGCCCTGCTGGACGCGCTGGGCGACCTGCTGGATAAGAAGAACGAGGCCGGCTACTTCGCGCCTAACTATTTAAAGCTGGTCTTCCATCCGTACGTAAAGAATATTTACCTCAAAGGTTCGGCCGAGCCGAGCCGCATAATTTTCCAGACCATAGAGGAACATCTTTCCCGCCGCGTGAACAAGTACGTTACGCTCAGGGAAATAGAGAACGACGTCGAGCTGCTGAAAGCGGCCGCGGCCAGGCTGCGGGATTACGGCGGGAAGCTGGAACCCGCCGATATCAAGGCGCATATCGCCGCCGTGCACAGGACGCTCATCGCCCCGTTCGAGGACATAAAGAACATCGCAGATTTCGCCGGCAAGCTGCTGGCCTTCATCTCGCATATTTCGGAGCACAGCACGGCGCCGCTGCACCCTTACTGGGCGCCGTTCGTGGAAAAGGCCATGGAGCAGATCATAGCGCTGAAGAACAGCCGCCTGGCGGCGGAAAGCTTCGGCGGCGCGGCCGGCTATTTCAAGTTCTTTAAAACTTTCATACAGGGCGTGAATTACCCTTTCCCGGGCACGCCGCTCAAGGGCCTGCAGGTGCTGGGCTTCCTGGAAACGCGCGGCCTCAGGTTCGACCGCGTTTATTTCCTGGACGCCAACTCCGATATCCTGCCCGCGGCCCGCAAAGAGGATACCATCCTTTCCCATTTCGTGCGCGAAAGCCTGGGGCTGTCCACCTACAAAACGCGCGAGCGGCTGTCCCGCTATTATTTCAGCGCGCTGACGGCGGGCGCCAAAGAAGCGCATATCTTCTACAAGGACAGCGCGGATAAAGAGCGCAGTCCGTTCGTGGAAAAACTTATCTGGGACCTGGAGCGGCGGCATGAAAAGCCGGAAGAGAACGAAGTGCACCTGCGCATCAATTTCGCGCAGGCCGAGCCGAAGGCCATAGCCAAACCGCCCGAACTTATAGAGGCGCTGAAAAAGCGCGAATTCTCGCCCTCTGCCATAGACACTTACCTGAACTGCGGCCTGCGGTTCTATTACCAGTACGCCCTGCGCCTGAGCGAGAAGGACGAGCTCTCCGACGACATCGAGCAGCGCGACATCGGCACCATTGTGCACGAGGTGCTGGAGAGTTTCTTCATGGCACGCAAGGGCAGCCCGCTGAATATAATGGAGGCCGACTACGGCAGGATAATAGAGGAGGCCGGCCGGGTGTTCGACGCGCGGCTGAAAGGGCATAACGCCGGCTTCGAATACCTGATAAAGCGGCAGGTGGAGCGCCGCCTGCGCGACATCCTGGATTACCACCGCGACAACCTGGCCGGCGTGACCATACTGGACTGCGAGACCAAATTAACCGCGGAGCTGCCCACTAAATACGGCAGCATAAAGCTGAAGGGGCGGGCCGACCGCGTGGACCTGCGCGGCGGCGTGACGCATATACTGGATTATAAGACCGGCGCCCGGGCCGGCGTGCCGAACTGGCAGCGGTTCGACCTGGGCGTGCGCGAGGACTGGCCCGCCACTTTGAAGTCGGTGCAGCTGCCTTTCTACATACTGGCTTACATGGCGGAACACGGCATAAGCGGCGCGGCCGGCATGGACGCTTCCCTGATGTTGCTGGGCGCGGAAAATATAGCCGAGGAAACGCTGTATAAGGAACGCAATAAAAAGGTGCCGGACAAGGCGGCCATCTTCGGCACCTACAAGGAAGCCATAACGGCCCTGGTAGAGGAGATCCTGGACAAGGACCTGCCCTTCAGCCCGCCGCCGGACGAAACGCCCTGTACTGTGTGCCCGTTCAGGAACCTCTGCGGCCGGCAATGGGTAGCCGTTTAACGTTTATTTCCCTAATTTCAGCGATACCGAATAATTAAGGCTCAGGTCGTTGCGCCTTAGCTTCGGTGTAGGTGCGGTAATCGGTCATATCCGCTACCAGCGGGAAATACATGAAGTCGGTGCCCAGCAGCGCGTAGTCGGACAGCCGCACCGGCACTATGGCCCTGGCCGCGGCGCGGAATTCGCGCTGTATGGTGCCGTTCTTATAGGAAGAATATTCCGGCATGGGCCCGGCGCTCAGCACCACGCGCTCTTTGGCGTCCTTCTGCAGCAGGAAGTGGTAGCAGACGCCCACCGAGTTGGCGGTGCGGTATTTCAGCTGCAAAAACTTGTTCTGGCCGTGCGTGCTGCTGAAATACAGGTTGATATGCGGCGAGGCGGCGTAGGTATACAGGAAAGCGCCGCGGGTTTTATCCATAACTACGTCAGTGCCGAATTTGACATAATTTCCCTCGGCCTGGATATAAAAATTATTCTTCTCATTCAGGACCTTGCTGAAATCTATCTTGCCGTAGTAGCCCACGCTGTCCACGTTGCCGTTCATGTAATTGCCGCCGGCGGAGAGGTCGAGGCTGTATACTTTCACCGGCTTCCAGTTCTCGGGCGCGCGGATGCGCATGTCGTCGTAGCGCGAGAACTGCTGCGCCTGCAGCAGGGCCGGAGCGGAACAAAGTAAAGCCAGTGCAAGGATCTTTGTTTTCATGCTTATAATATAGCAATAAATACCGCCGGTAATTAAGGCCTTCCTCGGTCATTCAGCACCGCGCCGCGGAATTTTACTCGGCGCGGCCCTTTTGCTACAGTAATATCCGGGCGGAACAGAGGGAATTTATGAAAATAATAATGTTGGCTTTGGCTGTGAGCGCTGCCGCGTGCGCCGTAACGGCCGCGCAGGCCGCTGAGAATAAAGGCAAGATATTGGTAGTTATGTCCGGCGCCGACTATGTTACGCTGAAAAGCGGCGAGCGCCATCCCACTGGCTACTTTCTGTCCGAACTGACCGGCCCCTCGCTGGCATTGACGGCCGCCGGCTACGAACTGGTGTTCACGAACCCTACCGGCAAAGAGCCGGCCATGGACAAGACCAGCGACAGCGCGCAGTGGTATAAAACCGCCGAGGATTACCAGCGGGCTAAAGCTTTCGTGGCGGGCGCGGCCGGCTTGAAAAAGCCGCGCCGGCTGGCTTCTTTCACGGATAAAGAACTTTCGGCCTTCAGCGCCGTCTTCGTTCCGGGCGGGCACGCGCCCATGGAAGACCTTTTTAAGGACGCCAGGCTGGGGAAAATACTGGCCCTGTTCCATAAAAAAGGCATACCCACGGCGCTTATCTGCCACGGGCCGGCGGCTTTGCTGGCCTCGGCCGGCGGGAAATGGATATATGACGGCTATAAAATGACCGTGTTCTCCACCCCGGAAGAACAGCAGCAGGAAAAAGGCGGCGCGCTGGCCGGGCTGGTGCCTTTTTACGCAGCTGATGAATTGGCCAAAGCCGGGGGGGTGGTTTCCTCCACCGCGCCCTGGAACAGCTACGCCGTGCAGGACCGGGAGCTGATAACCGCGCAGAACCCGATGTCGGAAGGGGAGTTCACCCCTTTGCTGCTGAAAGCCGCGGCGGAATACGGGAGTCGGAAGAAGAATTGACCGGAGCCATGCAACCGAGACGGCCCGCGGCGCGTATTAACAATGATGGCTGAAACGGACATAGAACTTGCGCGCCGCTGCCTGGGCGGGGATAATTCCGCCTTTGAAGGCCTCCTGGAAATATACCAGGACCGGATCTACAGCTTCGCCCTGCGCCTGCTTAAAGACGAACAGGCCGCCGAGGACGCCGCGCAGGAAACCTTCATTAAAGCCTTCAAGAACCTCGCCTCATATAATCCCGCTTATCCTTTCGCTTCCTGGCTGTTCCGCATCGCGCACAACGCCAGCATGGACGCCCTGCGCGCCCGCGGGAATCACGTTTCGATAGACGAAGAGGATTTCCCCGACCTGCCCGACCGCACCGCGGGCGTGGCCGAAAGCGTGGCCGCCGCACTGGACAGCGAGCGCATAGAGGCCCTGCTGGCCTCGCTGCCTCCTTTATACAGCGAGGCGCTGCTGCTGGCTTACCGGGAGGACATGGGCCCGGCCGAGATAGCGCGTGTAATAGGCGTGCCGGAAGGCACCGTGAAAGCCCGCTTGTTCCGCGGCCGCGAGATGATAAAAATAAAACTAACAGCGGATGCAACCGTTTAGGGACCTGGAGCGTATTATGAATATGGACGCCAAGACCGACCAGCTGATCAACAAAGCCATAGCCGCCCTGCCTTACAGGCGGCCCCGGGCGGGTTTCGCCCTCCGGGTGATGGCCGAAATAGCCGCGGCGCAGGCGGCCGAGCCCTGGAAGGAATATATACTTAAAGCCACGGGACTGACGGTAGCGGGGTGGACGATGATGCTGGGGTTCTTCGGCGCGAAGCTTGTATATTCCAACCTGCCGGAGATAGCGGCGTTCCTTATACAGCCGGGAGCGGCGGCGCAGGGGGTGAAACTCCTGGCGGCGCATGCCGCCCTGTTCGGAGTAAAGCTGGCGGGGGGCCTGTCCTTTATGGCCGACCTGGCGGCGGCGGCGGCCGGTTTCCCCGGCGGTTATGAAATAGCGGCGGCGGCCGTAATATGCGCCGCCACGGTGGCGGCTCTTTCAAAAAAGCACGCCCACGGAAGGATCTAGTAATATGAAGGAGAAAGTTATGAAAAATGTAAAAAAACAGTTAATGTTCGTGCTGGCCATGGCCTGTTTCACCGGCGCGGCCGACGCGCGCAGGAACGAACTGCGCCACGAGGACATCTTTGTAGCCAAAGGCGCTACCAGCGGCGACGTAGTCACCGACAAGTCCATCACCGTGGACGGCGTGCTGGACGGCGACGCGGTTTCGGTGGGCGGAGCCTCGGTGACCGTGAACGGGGAAATAACCGGCGACCTGATCTCGCTGGGCGGCGCTGTGACCGTGCGCGGCTCTGTTAAGGACGACGTTATCAGCATCGGCGGGCCGATAAATGTCAGCGGCAGGGTGGGCGGCAACATAACCGACATCGGCGCCAAGGTGGAGCTTTCCGGCACCGGCCAGGTGGATGGCGATATCTCGTCGCTGGGCGGCACTGTGGTGAAAGGCGAGAAGGCGGTGCATAAGGGACAAACGCAGAATTTCGACGTGCGCGCCCTGCGCACCACGCTGCCGCGCGTGCTGAAGATACTGCGCTACTCCAGCGGGCACGAGAATATCGATAACCCCTGGCTGGCCGGCGGCCTGATAGGCGGGCTGGTAGGCCTCGGCCTGTTCCTGATCTTCTCGGTGCTGATCACCGGCGTGATACTGCTGCTGCTGCCCGCGGTCTTCTTCCCGAAGAACGTGGAGAACGCGGCGGCGGCCATTTCGGGCGATATCTGGCGCGCCTGCGGCATAGGGGCGCTGATCATGGTCTGCCTGTTCCCGGGGCTGCTGGTGCTTGTGGTTTCCGTGATGGGCATCCCCCTGGTGCCGTTCGCGCTGATCCTGGCCGCGGCGGCCGCGGTGCTGGGGCTCAGCGCTTTCAGCGTGGTACTGCAGCAGCGCTTCTTCGAAGGGATAAAGAAAGCAGGTCCGGTCACGCTCTACGGCAAGGTGGCCACCGGCTACGCCATCATGGCCGGCCTGCTGTTCTTCGGCAAGCTTATCCCGTTCATAGGCGGCATATTGTCGCTGATCGGGGCCATGCTTATGGCCTTCGGCGTAATGATGGGCCTCGGCTCGGTGTGGATGACCAAGATGGGCAGCAGGGCGTATGTGCCGGCGCAGCAGCCGGCCGCGCAGCCCGCCGTGCAGCCGGTTGCCGTAGCGCAACCCGCGCCGCCGCAGGAGCTGCCTCCCGCTAAGCCGGAGTAAGCGGCCCAGCGCGAAAAAAAGTATAGTAGTACTCGGCCGGCGCCCGGTGAAAACCGGCGCCGGCCTTTCCCCGGACGGGGACCCCGGACCATAATAAATGCCCAGAGCCCATAAAAAGAATAACCCAGCCGCGAAAACAGGCGACTGGGTGGTCTATATCCTTAAATGCCGCGGCGGCCGGCTTTATACCGGCGTTACCAATAATCTCGAGCAGCGCCTGGCGGCGCATAAAGCGGGCCTGGGGGCTAAGTTCACCCGGGCCTTCTTGCCGGTCAGGCTGGCCTGGAGCCGGGCGGGCTTTACGCGGTCGGAAGCGCTTAAGCTGGAAGCCGCCATAAAAAAGCTCCCGCGCGCCGCGAAAAAACAATGCGTTGCCCGGGATCAAACACCCCTGCCCTAAAAAATAGTAAAATTCAGGGGTCGCCTTTACTGCTCATTGAACCCGTAATTCACAAACTCCGCGCTGCCCGCGTTCTCGCGGCTTAGCGGCCGTACTCCTTGCTGTAAAAGGATTTCCGTAATGGCAAAAAATAAAAGTTTCGCGGCGGTGGTCCTGGCGGCCGGCCTCGGCACCCGCATGAGGTCCGACCTGCCCAAGGTGCTGCATTACCTCGGCGACATGTCCCTGATAGAGCGCGCCATCCGCAAAATAGCGCAGCTTGGGCCCGCAAAAATAATCGTTATCACGGGCCACAGGGCCGAACTGGTGGAGGCCGAGCTTACCAAAAGGCTGGGCCCCGCCCTTTTTGAAAAAATAGTTTTCGTGCGCCAGAAATTGCTTAAAGGCAGCGGCCGCGCCGTGCAGGAGGCCATGCCGGCCATCCGCGCCTATGCGCATGCCATGGTGCTGTGCGGCGACGCCCCGCTGTTCCGGGCCGAGACCGTAAAAAAAATGGCCGGCTTCTATTTCAAGCACGCCCCCGACTGCCTGGTGATGACGGCCGACCTGCCCGAGCCGGGCTCCTACGGGCGCATCAAGCGCAACCACGCCGGGGACGTGGCGGCCATAGTGGAGGCCGCCGACGCCGACGCCTGGGAGAAGAACATAAAGGAAGTTAACTCCGGCACTTATTTCTTCAGCGTTAAAGCGCTGGAAAAAGCCGTGCGCGGCCTTAAGAAGAAAGGCTCCAAGGGCGAGTTCTACCTGACCGACGCCGTAGAGAACATTATAACCGCGGGCGGCCAGGCAGCCGCTTTCAAGCTTACCGACGCCACCGAGATGACCGGCATAAATTCCCGGACGGACCTGGCCGCCGCCTACGCCATGCTTAACCGGCGCAAAGCCGCCGACCTGATGGCGGCGGGCGTTACGGTGGTGGACCCCTCGAACACTTATATAGAAGAAAGCACCGTGATCGGCCGCGATACGGTGATCTACCCGGGCGTTTTCATAAAGGGCGTCACCTCCATAGGCCGCAACTGCAAAATAGGGCCGTGCGGGGTTATCGAGGACTGCCGCATAGACGACGGCGCGACGGTGAAATATTCCTGCGCGCTGGAGAACAGCCGCGTGCGCTCCGGCGCCATAGTCGGGCCGTTCGCCCGCCTGCGGCCGCTGTCCGATATCGGCCCCTGCGCCGAGGTGGGCAATTTCGCCGAGGTCAAGAAATCCACCCTCGGGCGCGGCTCCAAGATGCATCACCACAGCTATATCGGCGACACCCAGATGGGCGAAAAAGTGAATATCGGCGCGGGCACCATCACCTGCAATTATGACGGCGTTCAGAAGAACAGGACCGTCATCGGGGCCGGCGCGTTCATCGGCTCCAACACCAATCTCGTAGCCCCGGTAACTATCGGGGCGGGCGCTTACACGGCCGCCGGATCCACAATAACGGAGGACGTCCCGGGAGGAGCGCTTGCCATAGCGCGCGCCCGGCAGGTGGTTAAGCAGCTTAAAAAGAGGACAAAATGACTTCAGAGATGAGGCAAAGGGGAACGTTCAAGGTATTCAGCGGCAACGCCAACCCGGCGCTGGCAAAAAAGATCTGCGACATTCTGGGCGTGCCGCTTTCCGAGACCAGGGTGTCAAAGTTCGCCGACGGCGAGATCGACGCGCATATCCTGGAGAACGTGCGCGGCGAGGACTGCTACGTGGTGCAGCCCACCTGCCCGCCCGTGAACGACAACCTGATGGAGCTCCTCATTATGCTGGACGCGCTGCGCCGCGCTTCCGCCGGCCGCATAACCGCCGTTATCCCCTACTACGGCTATGCCCGCGCCGACCGCAAACCCGCGCCCCGCGTGGCCATCACGGCCAAGCTCGTGGCCAACCTCATAACCGAAGCCGGCGCCAACCGCGTGATCACGCTGGACCTCCACGCCGCGCAGATCCAGGGCTTCTTCGACATCCCGCTGGACCACCTCTACGCCAGGCCGGTGGTGCTGGACTATATCAGGGGACGCAATTTTGAGAACATGGTAGTGGTTTCCCCTGATGTGGGCAGCGTGGAACGCGCGCGCTCTTTCGCCAAGCGCCTGGACATGGGCCTGGTCATCATCGATAAACGCCGCCCCCGCCCCAACGAGGCCGAGGTGTACAATATCATCGGCGACGTGACGGGCAAGACCTGCTTCATCTTCGACGACCTGGTGGACACGGCCGGGACGCTCGCGCAGGTGGCCAGTTCCATAAAAGAGCGCGGCGCGGCCAAGATAATAGCGGCCTGCACCCATGGCGTTCTTTCGCGGGACGCCATCGAGAAGATCGACAGATCTCCCATAGAAGAGATGATCTTAACGGATACAATTCCCGTAAACGCCTCAAAAAGTGCTAAAATAAAGATAGTATCCGTGGCGCCGCTCCTTGCGGAGGCCATTAAGCGCAATCACATGGGCGAGTCCATAAGCGAGCTTTTTAAGTGATCGACGCGGTTACAGCAGGAGGAGAGTATTATGCAAAAGATGATTTCAGCCGAAACCCGTGAGAACGCGGGAATGCGCAGCAAACTGAGCGCGTTCCGCGCCAACGGCAAGATCCCCGCCGTCATTTACGGGCAGGACAAGAAACCTGTGAACGTCATTGTCGATGAAAAGGAATTCTGCGCCCTGCTTAAGGGCGGCGCCAATATGGTGCTTACCATCAAGCATCCCGGCGGCGAGGATACCGTGGTCATAAAGGACAGGCAGCGCCATCCGCTCACCGAAAGGTGGACGCATGTCGACTTCCACCGCATTTCGCTCACCGATAAGATCAAGGTGAAGGTGCCCGTGAAGATCACCGGCGAGTCTTACGGCGTCAAGGTGCAGACCGGCCTTGTGGAGCACACCATGCGCGAACTGCACGTGCTGTGCCTGCCCAACGACATCCCGCACGAAATAGAACTGGATATCACGGAGCTGCATATCGGCCAGTCCCTGCGCGTCAAGGACGTCAAGGTAGGCAAGTATGAACTGCTCGACTCTCCCGAACAGATAGTGGTCAGCGTGACCGCTCCGAAGGAAGAGAAAGTCGCCGAGCCCGTGCCCGGAGCCGCGGCCACCGCAGGCGCCGCCGCCGGAGCCGCAGCCGGCGCCGAGCCCGAAGTTATAGCGAAGGGCAAGAAGGAAGAGGGCGAGGAAGGCGCAGCCGCGAAGCCGGGCGCCGCCGCCAAGCCGGGCGCCAAGCCCGAAGCGAAGAAACCCGAGCCGAAGAAATAGGCCGGGCCTTGACGGAGCAGAAGTCGGCGAGTCCTTACCGGACCTGTCCGGCTTCTGCTCCTTGCTTTTACGGTGATCATGGCGGAATATACTTCACTTGCGGTACTGCTGGGCAACCCCGGGAGCGAATACGAGCGCACCAGGCATAACATCGGCTTTATGCTGGCCGACCTGGCGGCCCAGCGCCTGGCGCCCGGCGCGCGCTGGCGGGACTGGAAAGGCAAGGGGCTGTACGTGGAGGCCGAAGCCGGCGGGCGCCGCGTTTACCTGCTGAAGCCGCAGACCTATATGAACCTTTCGGGGGAGGCGGCGCAATCTTTCGCGGCTTTTTACAAGATACCGCCGGCGCAGGTGCTGGCTGGCTACGACGACCTGGCGCTGCCTTTCGGGCGCCTGCGCCTGCGCAAGGACGGTTCGGCCGGTTCGCACAACGGCATGGCGTCGGTGATCTCCGCGCTGGGAGCGGGCGTGCCGCGTCTGAGGCTGGGCATAGGCCCCCGCCCGGCGAATATCCCGGGGAAGAATTTCGTGCTGTCCAGATTCTCAAAAGAAGAGGGGGAGCGGCTGCCCGGTTTTCTAGACAGGGCTTTCGACGCTTTGAGCGCCGTGTTCGCAACGGGGCTTGAAAACGCGATGAACCGCTATAACTATGATGGAGATAAGTCCGTACCTTAAGCTTTTTTTCGGCCTGCTGTTCGTACTGCTGGGCCTGGGCTATATTTACAAGCCGGAAGTTATCGAGCGCCTCAACCGCCTGATACGCGAAACTTTCCTGAACGATTCCTACCTGGCGCTGCACCGCAAGAACTGGGGTTTCCTGCTGGTGCTGCTGGGCGGCGTGCTCGTGTATATGGGGCTGTCCAACCTGAAGTAGGTCTTTCGGCCCGTATGGGCGCGGGCAGGCCGGCCCTTGAGCGCCGGCAGGGTTGTTGTATAATACAAGAAGGGGGGAGAGTCATTATATCCGGCATTATATGCGCTTTCCTTTCCGGGCTCTAAATGAGCCTTTCCCGTGTTAATTAAGCCGGATACAGCCGGGGGGCTGCATGACAGTTGCGGAGGTGGGGGTATGACCTGGGAAGAGATAACCAAGAAGTACGAGGCTGAGAAGCGGGGGGAGCGCGCCAGCGAAAAGCGCCCTAAGCTGGAAAAGAACTGGGACAACCTGGTGAAATCCACCGACAAACTGGTGTGGCTGTTCATGTTCTCGAACGGCAGGGGGCAGGTGAAGGCCGACTGAACCGGCCGCGCCGCGGCCGGCGCGGAATATATATTTAAGGCTCGAGCCGTAAAGCTACGTCTTTGCGGAACGCCGTGACCGGGTCCTTGCATTCGCCTTTAAGGTCGCCCTCGCGGAACACGCCCAGCAGTCCGTGCGTGTTCACGTGCGCTTCCAGGTAAACCTGCCGGGTCACCAGGTCTGGCAGTATCAGGTTGGAGCGGGTTATTACGAAATCAAGCGGGAAGACCGGGTTGATGATCTTTTTAACGGCTACCGGCACGCGGCCGTCGTTCTTCACGATGATGAAAAGCATGCTGTTGGCCGGCAGCGCCCTTTCGGTTTCGGCGCTCATGGTTATGTTGCCGCCGACCTTGAAAAAATAGCGCAGATAGGCCGGGTAGCCGAAGCGCCAGAAGGCCAGCCCCGCGGCCGCCAGCAGCAGTATCCACAGCAGTCTCTTAACCATTACACCAATCTTATAAAATACTTCCGTCCATAAAAAGTATTTTTTAACGCCCCGCGTCCCGCGGCGGCGCAATAATCTGTCAACAATCATTTAACATTCCCTTTACGGCGGCTGTATTACACTAGAACCAGGGCGTTCCGGGCGGCCGGCAGCTTAATGTTATAAGCGGACGAGGCGAACTATGGCGAATGAATACGGCGAAATAGAACAGCTGGTGAACGACGTAACGAGCCTGGACACGGCCCGCATGACGCTGCGCTGGGCGCTGGAGAGGCTCAATTCCATAGAGAAAGAAAAAGCCGAGCTCAAGAAAAGCCTCACCCTGGCCGAGGAGACCGCGCGCGGCCTGCAGGCTAAGGACGCCTCGATGCGCGAGGTTTACGAGACCCGCGGCAGAACGCTGGGGGAAAAAGAAAATTTCTACACCAAGCTGGAAACCACCATGCAGCTGCTGGGCGAGGGCAAGCTGAACATACAGCAGCTGCTGAAGAAAGAGGCCAAGCTGGACAGCCTGCGCCTGAGCCTGGAGAACGAGTACCAGGAGAAGTTCGCCGAGCTGGACCATAACCAGCGCGGCGTGATAGAGCGCTGGAGCGCGCGCCTGCTGGAGACGGAAAGCCAGTACGCGGGGCGCCTGGCCGAGGCGCAGAAGAAATACGACGCGCTGCGCGCGGAGCTGGAGACCGAACACCAGGGGCGCCTTAGCGCCCTGCAGGAGGCTTTCCGCGGCAAGGAGGCCGCGCTGTCCGCGCGCATAGCGGCGCTGGAGGCCGGCGCCGGCGAGAAGGACGCCAGGGCCGAGGCGCGCCGCGGCGAGCTGGAGACGCAATACCTTTTGCAGAAGCGGGAAGCGGAGGATAATTACCGCAAACTGAAGAACCTGCTCGAGGCG
>JAPLKJ010000247.1 GCA_026388125.1 Elusimicrobiota bacterium | reverse complement strand
GATTATAAGAAGGACGGTATAACTTTCCGGTTCGCCAACTACATGCGGCATTATTATCTCTGCACCTGCGACCCCGACGAAAGCGGGTCCGTGAACGCGCTTTCGAATCTCAAACCGGCAAAGCTGGAATTCAACCCGCATCACAGCATGTACGGCGGCGGCTATTTCTACCCGCTGGCCGCCGCGCTCAAGACCGCAAGCCTCCCGGGGCTGGTCCGCCTGGTTCCGGACATGCGGTATTATTTCGAGAATCCCGACGAGATGGGCAGATTTTACACCGTGGCCCGCCTTGCCGGAGCCGCGGCGGGAACACTGGGCCTTTTGCTGCTGCTTTTCTTTTTTTATACAAGGGCGGGCGGTCTTTTCTGGCCGGCGGTACTGGCGGCGCTTCTTTTTCTAAGCCCGGTGATCGGGCCGGCCTCCAAGACCATGAAACCGCATTTCCCGGTGATCCTTTTCAGCGCGCTCTGCCTGTTGCTTACGCGCAAATTCTTTTCAGCCGGGCATAAACGCTATTTCCTGGCCGCGGTCTTTGTCTGCGGCCTGATGGCCGGCACAGTGCTGTATTCCGGGATATTAGTGCTGCTGCCGCTGCTGATCTATTTTACCGTACGGCCGGGCACGGACACGCCGGCGGCGGCGGTAAAAGATCTGGCCGCGGCGCTGGGGCTGCTGTGCGCCGGCGCGCTGCTGGTAAACCCTTACTGGGTCATTTCCCCTGGGGAAACTCTCGCCTCGCTGGCTATAATCAACAATAAGACCCCTACGCCGTACAGCCCCAGTTCCCTTTACTTTTTATTCCGGTACGGCCTGGGCGGCGGGGCCGCCATACTGTTCTTTACCGCGCTGTTCTTCGGACTTAGGCAATGGAAGGCCCTGGAGACTTTTAACCGCGCGCTGCTACTTTTCCTGGCCGTGGTCACCCTCGGGCTGGGAAAGCTGCCTTCGGACCCGGGCTATTCCCGCTACGCTATTTTCATCATCCCGTTCTTTTCGCTGTTCGCCGTTGACGTTTTAAGAACGCTAAGCGCCCAGAAATATTTACGGCTCCTGGCCCTGGCGGCCGTCATGCTGGGAGCCGCCGACGCCTGGCGCATGCGCACCTATGCCGTAAACGACGCCCGTGGGACCACGAACACCCGCCTGCTGGCCGGCGAGTGGCTTAACGCGAATACCGGGACCGCGGCCATAGGGCATTTCTGCGATCTCATCCCCTGGACCTTCCCCCCGGTCAGGCTGACGGACCACAGGATAACGGTATACGCGTCGGTGGACGACCTTGCCGCAGACAAAGAGCTGCCGGAGTATCTGGTAACTTCGGGATATCAGCTCTATGGCCTCACGGGCGGACAAACCACGAAGTTCAGGTCTTTATACCGCCTGGAGAAGGAATTCAAGAACCCGGTCGAGGTGCTGCCGGACGCCTGGAGATTATTCGCCATGAACATGACTATTTCCGTCTATCGGCGGATGAACGGACCAGCCGGCCGGCGCCGGGCAGCGCCCTAAGCCTTTACCGCGCGGATCAAAAATCCCTGCCGAGCGCTATTTCATTGAGCAGGCGTTTCACGAACAGCATTCCGGTAGGCCAGGATTCCGCGGTGCTTACGCCGCCTATGCGCGCGCCCTCGCGCGTAGGGATCTCGGCCGTTCTTATCCCCAGTTTTACAGCCCGGATAGTCATCAGGAACTCTATATCGAAACCGTCGGTATTGCACTTAAGCTTTGTGAACGCGCTCCTGGTTATCCCCCGGAAACCGTTGATAGTGTCGGAAATATAGGGCCCGCGGTTCCAAAGCGCGTTAACCGCGAACGTAAACGCCAGGTTCACCCATTTCCGCGGCCGGAGAAGTTTCACGTCCTCTTCATTGAACGCCCCTTTCATCATCCGGGAAGCGATCACCAGGTCGCTGCCTTCTTCAAGTTTTTTGAACATCACGGGAATATCGGCGGGGTCCTCGTTGCCGTCGGAACTGAAAAAGACCACATTCTCGCCTTTGGCCGTTTCCATGCCGATCTGGAAAGCGCGGCCGCGGCCGCGGCGGTCCTGCCCGACCACGCGCAGGCCTTTGGACCGCAAAAACTCCACCGTTCCGTCCTTGGAGCCGCCGTCCACGGCAAAAGCTTCGTCGGCGCATTGCCACGGGACCTTGTCAAAAAGGTAAGTGGCGCCTTCGATCTCGTTATAGGTCAAAAGTATCAGCGTCCGGCGGCGGCCGGCCTCTTTTCCCGCCGCGGCAGGCGGGGTGTTTTCTGTTTTCATAAAGCCTCTTAAATTGATTCTATCAAAATACTACCAGAGGGACCTGCCCGGCCACAAGGAAGCCAAATTCCCGGAATTAAGTATTATGTCACGAATG
>JAPLKJ010000091.1 GCA_026388125.1 Elusimicrobiota bacterium | reverse complement strand
GGCAGGCTGCAGAACATCGCCAAGCTCGAACTGGACTCCGGCAGAAAGCTCGCCGCCGGGCCCAAGGACGCCGCGCTGGATATCAGGGCGGAAAGAGGCGCCCAGGCGCTGGCCCCGCGCATCGAGCTGGAGGAAGTGGGCATGAAAAAAGCCCCCGCCATGCCGCAGGGGCTGAAATACGAGGATTCCGGCGGGCCGGTGATGCGCCCGCAGACCATGCAGGAGCTTAACCTGGCCGTGGCCTCCGCCAGGCGCGCGGTGGCCGGGCCGCAGGGCCTGACCGAGCGCCAGGGCACGGTGGCCGCCGTCAGGGAGACGCCCGCCGTAGCGGCCGCGCCGCAGCGGCTTACCGAGGCCCGCGACGCCGGCGTGCAGCTGGCCGCCAGGCCCCAGCCGGTGATGACCGCGGAAACTATTTCCCTGCGCCGCAACAGCGAGGTGCTGCGCCAGGCCAAGGAGGAAGCGCCGCGCCTGGAGATCACCGGGCCGCTTTCGAGGCGCAAGGTGCTGGCCTTCTACGCGCCGGCTTACCCTGACTGGGCCCGCGACCGCGGCGTGCTGGAGGCGGCCGTCGCGATAAAATTCTACGTGGACAACTCGGGCGCCGTGCTCGATAACGCGGCAGTGGATAAAACCTCGGGTTACGGCGCGCTCGACCGCCTGGCGCTGGCCGCCATAAAGCGCTGGTCTTTCGAAGCTATAGGCGGCCCGCCCTCCACGCAGTGGGGCATTATAACGTTCAGGTTCGTGGCCGACTAGGCCGTAAAGCGGCGGGCGGCCTGATCTTAAGGAACAGAGAGCATATTATGAAGATATTCAGCATCGCGGTCTGTCTGGTTCTGGTCCGGTTCCTGAGCCCGGCGCCCCTGCCGGCGCAGGAAACCTCCACCGCCGCCTACGGCGAGGTGCCGGAGGAGGTCGTTATAAAATCCGGGTCCGCCGCCGAGATCCGCACGAAGAAGCCGCCGCTGATCGTGAAAACGGACAATTTCGAGAGCATAAAAAGATCGTTCGAGGCCGACAAGAACCTCTTCCTGTTCGAATCCGGCGACTTCGTGAGCTTCTCCCGCAACTACCCGGAGAAGCTTTACAGCGAGCGGGTGATCAGGCCCTGGCGCACGTCCTTCAGCGACCGCGCCGTGATAGTTTTTTATCCGCGCCGCAAGTTCGAAGAGGTGTTCGCCAAGGCCTACACCGAGAAGAACGCGAAGGCGCTGCAGTGGGCGCTGTCCATCACCGACGAGGAAGGCAAGGTCTTCCATAAATACGCCGGCACCGGCCTGCCGCCGGAGACCCTCAACTGGAGCGGCGAGAACGACCACCGGGAATGGGTGCGCGCGGGCCACAGCTACGCGCCGCTGTATCTTTTTACGGACGAATACGGCGCTCCCAAGACCGTCATCGGCGACCTGGTGCGGTTCACGGCCATCGTCTACCAGAAGGGCTCCAACCTTACCGTCAGCCTGGACTCGGCGCTGCTTTTCGGCCCGAACAAATCCGCCAGGAACCTGGACAAGGAAAAAGGCGAGAACCTGCTGTCCGCCGCGGTCGACCTGATCAAGCGCCGCTACTACAACCTGCCGATAAAGGTCAACGTCTACGCCCAGACCAAGGCCCTGGCCGAACACCAGGCCGGGCTGATAAATAACTATCTGAAAGCTTCCCTGATGTGCGGCGAGAACCTGTTCTCCTATGAAGGCTTCGACGACACGTTCTCCCAGCAGCGGGCGGACATCGTGCTGCTGAATAAATAATCATGAACTTTATTTTCACGAAAACCGGCATCGACGGGCTTGTAGTGGTTAAGCCGGAAGCCTTCAGCGATGCGCGCGGAACCTGCTCCGAGATCTATAAATATTCCGTTTTCCAGGCGGCCGGCCTGGGCGACGTCTTCGTCCAGGAGAACTGTTCCGTCTCGGCGCGCGGCGTCCTGCGCGGGCTGCATTTTCAGCGCGGTCCTTTCGCGCAGACGAAGCTGGTCTCCTGCTGCAGGGGGAGGATCTTCGACGTGGCCGTCGACCTGCGCCCCGGCTCGAAAACCTTCGGGAAAAGTTTCGGCCTTGAGCTTTCCGGCGAGAACCGCCTGCTGTATTACATCCCGGCCGGCTTCGCCCACGGCTTCTACGCTCTCGCCGACGGGGCGGAGGTGCGGTATAAATGTTCGAAAGAGTACGCCCCCAGCCACGACGCGGGCGTGCGCTGGAACGACCCGGACCTGGCCGTGGCCTGGCCCGCCGGCGAACGGATACTGTCGGCCAAGGACAGCGCGCTGCCGCTGCTGAAGGATAGCAAGTTCTAAGCGCAGATACAGGGAGAGAACATGAAAGGAATAATACTCGCCGGCGGATCGGGTACCCGCCTTTACCCCATAACGGGCGTGGTCTGCAAGCAATTGCTGCCCGTTTACGACAAGCCGATGATCTACTATCCCCTGTCGGCGCTGATGCTGGCCGGGATAAAGGACATACTCATAATTTCGACTCCCAAGGACCTGCCGCGGTTCAGGGATGTTTTCGGCGACGGCTCGGCCTGGGGCCTTAAATTCTCCTATAAAGAACAGCCCGCCCCCAACGGCATCGCCCAGGCGTTCATCCTTGGTGAGGAGTTCGTCGGCTCCGACGACGTAGTCCTGGTTCTGGGCGACAATATCTTCTACGGCTCCGGGCTTTCCGGCTCTCTCGCGAAAGCGGTGGCCGCCGCCAAGGCCGACAGAGCCACGGTGTTCGGTTACTACGTCAACGACCCCGAGCGCTACGGCGTGGTGGATTTCGACGCGGCGGGCAGGGCTCTGTCCATAGAAGAGAAACCTGCGAAGCCCAAAAGTAATTACGCCGTGACCGGCCTGTACTTCTATCCCAACGACGTGGTAAAGGTCGCGCGGTCCATAAAGCCCTCGGCGCGCGGCGAGCTGGAAATAACCGACGTGAACAGGGTCTACCTGGAGCGCGGCGCGCTGGACGTGGAACTGCTGGGCCGCGGCTACGCCTGGCTGGACACCGGCACTTTCGAAAGCCTGTTGGAGGCCGGGGAATTCATCGCCACCGTGGAGCGCCGGCAGGGGCTTAAGATAGCCTGCATCGAGGAGATAGCCTATTCGCTGGGCTACATCACCAAAGACCAGCTGCTGGCCCAGGCCGCCGGGCTCAGCAAGAACAGCTACGGCAGCTACCTAGCCAAAGTGGCCGCCGAAGGGAGGGGGTGAACATGGCAGAAACCCTGCTGGTGACGGGCGGGGCCGGGTTCATCGGCTCCAATTTCATACGCTACATCTTCGAAAAAACGGGCTTTGCCGGCCGGGTGGTGAACCTGGATAAGCTGACTTACGCCGGGAACCCTGAAAACCTGGAAGATATCCGGCGTAAATACAAAAGCCGCTACGCTTTCGTGAAAGGCGACATCTGCGATTTCAAGCTGCTGAACGGCCTTTTTAAGAAATATTCGCCCGGGACCGTGGTCCATTTCGCCGCCGAGTCCCACGTAGACCGCTCCATCTACGGCCCCAAGGATTTCATAGAGACCAACATCCACGGCACCTTCGCGCTGCTGGAGACGGCCCGCAGCTTCTGGCTTTCCCCGACCCCCGGCCCCCGACCTTCGACTCCCTTCCGCTTCCATCATGTAAGCACCGACGAGGTTTACGGCTCGCTGGGCAGGACCGGGAAGTTCAGGGAAACCACGCCCTACGACCCGCGCAGCCCTTATTCCGCGTCGAAAGCCTCGTCGGACCATATAGCGCGGGCTTACCACCACACCTACGGCCTGCCGGTGACCATCTCGAACTGTTCCAATAATTACGGCCCCTACCATTTCCCGGAGAAGCTCATCCCGCTGGCCATCCTCAACGCCCTGGAAGGCAAGCCGCTGCCCGTCTACGGCGACGGCCTGCAGGTGCGCGACTGGCTGTTCGTTGGTGACCATTGCGCGGCCATCTGGCGCATCCTTAAGAAAGGCCGGGCGGGGGAAACCTATAACGTGGGCGGCAATTGCGAAAAGACCAATATCAGCGTGGTCAAAGAGATCTGCCGCGCGCTGGAGCGCCTGGCGCCGTCGGCCGCGAACCCCGCGCTGAAGGGCCGGCGGTACGAGGACCTCATCACTTTCGTCAAGGACCGCGCCGGCCACGACCGCCGCTACGCCATCGACTTCGGAAAAATAAAGCGGGAACTGGGCTGGAACCCCGGCGTAACCTTCGCCAGCGGACTGGCCGGAACGGTGCGCTGGTACCTGGGCAACGCGGCCTGGGTGGGTAACGTCAAGACCGGGGCTTACCGCAGCTGGCTGAAAAAGAATTACGACTGAAGTGGAACTGATCTTCCTCGGCACCAACGGCTGGTACGACGCGCCCACGGGCAACACCGTGTGCGCGCTCCTCAGAACGGCGGATTTCGACATCGTGCTGGACGCCGGCAACGGCCTTTATAAACTGGACAAATACTGCGACGGCACCAGGCCGGTCTTCATCCTGCTCAGCCACTTCCACCTGGACCATATAGCCGGGCTGCACACGCTGGCGAAGCTGCGGCTTAAGAAAGGCCTTACCATCTGCGCCGGCCGCGGCGCGCGCCGCCTGCTGGATGTTTTCGTGAACACCCCGTTCACCATGCCGCTGGCCGAGCTGCCCTACCCGGTAAAAGTGCTGGAGCTGCCGGCGCAGGCCGCGGAACTTCCTTTCAAGCTCACCACCCTGCCGCTGAGGCACGCCGACCCCGTGCTGGGCATGCGCCTGGAGCTGGAGGGGAAGACCGTAACCTACTGCACCGACACCGGCTACTGCCGCAACGCGGTAAAGCTGGCCGCGGGGGCCGACCTGCTCATCACCGAATGCGCGCACCTGCCGGGCGAGCATAACCCCGGCTGGCCGCATTTCAACCCGGAGACCGCCGGCAGGCTCGCGCTGGAGGCCGGGGCGAAACGGCTGGTGCTCACCCATTTCTCGGCCGCCAGGTACTACAAGCCCGCCCTGCGGGCCATGGCCCTGCGCCTGGCCCGGCGAACGTTCCCTGCGTCCTCGGCGGCCCGGGACGGCCTTGAAACAGCGATAAGCTGATTTCAGGCTGTTTCCCGAAATTTGATAATATGTCAGCGGAGACCATGGGCAGCAATATGACAAAACAAGAACTGAGCGCCAGATGAGTTTCATCAAACGGGAAACCCCCATCCCCGGCTGCTTTGAGCTCCTCCCGGCGATACGCCGGGATTCCCGCGGTATGTTCATAAAGATCTTCCACGCGGGTCAATTCCGCGAGTTCGGGCTGGCCACGGATTTCAAGGAAGAGTATTATTCTGTTTCTAAAAAAGGCGTTCTGCGCGGCCTCCATTTCCAGGACCCGCCGGCCGCGCTTTCGAAACTGGTGTTCTGCGTGGAAGGAGATATCCTCGACGCCGTGCTGGACCTGCGCACGGGTTCGGGGACCTACGGCAGGGCGTTCACTATCAAGCTGAGCACCAGAAAAGCCAATATGCTCTATATCCCGAAAGGCTGCGCGCACGGGTTCTTCGCCTTGTCCAGGCGGGTCGTCATGCTTTATAAAACCTCCGCCGTCTACTCGCCGGAGCACGATAAAGGCATACTTTGGAATTCCGCCGGGATCAAATGGCCTTGTAAAAATCCCATTCTTTCTCCCAGGGACAGGTCTTTCCCCGAATTCAGGAACCTGGCCTCTCCTTTCTAAAACCTCTGCCGTTCCCTTTGCTATAATATATATATTAGGCCGTGATTCGTCTTAAGTTCAGGATAAAGGAACAGTCTATGAAAAAAGCTTTGATAACCGGTATTACGGGGCAGGACGGCTCTTATCTCGCGGAGCTGCTCCTTGAAAAAGGCTACGAGGTGCACGGCGTGCGCCGCCGCTCGGCCTCCTTCAATACCGCCCGCATCAGCCACCTTTACGACGCCTCCAGCCCCAAAGCCTCCCGCTTCAAACTGCATTACGGCGACCTTACCGATTCCACCAACCTCACCCGCCTGATAGCGGAAATAAAGCCGGACGAAATTTATAACCTGGGCGCGCAGAGCCACGTGGCGGTCAGCTTCGAGGAGCCGGAATATACCGCCGACTGCGACGGGCTGGGCACCATGCGCCTGCTGGAGGCCATCCGCCTGCTGGGGCTGGCCAGGAAGACCCGCATCTACCAGGCCTCCACCTCCGAGCTGTTCGGCAAGGTGCAGGAGGTTCCGCAGAGCGAGACTACGCCGTTCTATCCCCGCAGCCCGTACGCCGCGGCCAAGATGTACGCCTACTGGATAACCGTCAATTACCGCGAATCCTACGGTATCTTCGCCTCCAACGGCATACTGTTCAACCACGAGAGCCCGCTGCGCGGCGAAGAGTTCGTGACGCGCAAGATCACCCGCGCCATGGGCCGCATCCTGCTGGGCGAGCAGCGCTGCCTTTACATGGGCAACATGAACGCGCTGCGCGACTGGGGCCACGCCCGGGACTACGTGCGCGCCATGTGGCTGATCCTGCAGCAGAAAAAGGCCGAGGATTTCGTGATAGCCACCGGCCGGCAGTATTCGGTGCGCAAGTTCATCGAGCTGGCCGCCAAAGAGCTGGGCATAACCATAGGCTGGAAAGGCAAAGGCGTGAAAGAGACCGGCTTCGTAAAAGCGGTGAACCCCGCCCCCGGCGTGGCGGCGGAAGTTAAATTGAAGAAAGGCGACGTGATAGTGCGCGTCGACCGCAAATTCTACCGCCCCGCCGAGGTGGAGACCCTGCTGGGCAACCCGGCCAAGTCGCGGCGCGTGCTGGGCTGGAAGCCGGAAGTGAAGTTCGAACAGCTGGTGGCCGAAATGGCCGCCAGCGACCTGAAGCTCGCGCAGAGCGAGCATTGCCTCAGGAAAGCCGGCTACGGCGCCGTCAAGAACTGTTAAATGAAAAAAGCTCTGATCACCGGCAACCGCGGGCAGGATGGGGCCTACCTCAGCCAGCTGCTGCTGGCCAAAGGCTACGAGGTGTACGGCGCCGACCGCAGCGGCGACTCCGGCCTGTGGCGCCTGCGCGAGCTGGGCATAGAAAGCCGCGTAAAAGAGACGTACCTCGACATTCTCGAGCTTACCAACATCATGGACGTGCTGGAGAAGGTGCGGCCCGACGAGATCTATAACTTCGCCGCCCAGAGCTTCGTGAAGATGTCCTTCGAGCAGCCCATCCTCACGGCGGAGATAAACGCGGTGGGCGTCACCCGCATGCTGGAGGCCATCCGCAAGGTGCGCCCCGCGGCGCGGTTCTACCAGGCCTCCACCGCCGAGCTGTTCGGCAGCACGGGCAGCGCGCAGCGCAACGAGACCACCGCCTTCCACCCCAAGAGCCCTTACGGGGTTTCCAAGCTTTACGCCCACTGGATAACCGTGAACTACCGCGAGGCCTACGGCCTGCACGCCTCCTGCGGCATCATGTTCAACCACGAGAGCCCGCTGCGGGGGGAGGAGTTCGTGACCCGCAAGATAACCATGGCCGCGGCCCGGATAAAAAAAGGCCTGCAGGACAAGGTGCACGTGGGCAACCTGGCGGCGCGCCGCGACTGGGGCTACGCCAAGGAGTACGTGGAAGCCATCTGGCGCATGCTGCAGCAGCCCAAAGCCGACGATTATATCCTCGCCACCGGCAGGTCGCGCACCGTGCGCGAGTTCGCGGAGGCGGCTTTCTCCGCCGCCGGTTTTAAACTGGAATGGAAAGGCAAAGGCCTGGCCGAAAAGGGCGTGGACGCCCGCACCGGCCGTACGCTGGTGGAGGTCTCGAAGGAATTTTACCGCCCGGCCGAGGTGGACCTGCTGGTGGGGGACGCCGCCAAGGCCAGGGCCAAGCTGGGCTGGACGCCCTCGACCAAGTTCAAGGACCTGGTAGCGCTGATGGTGGAAGCCGACATGAAGCGCCTGGAGATAAAATAATGAAAGCGATAATTCTCGCCGGCGGGTCCGGCACAAGGCTGTGGCCGGTCTCGCGTTACGGCCTGCCCAAGCAGTTCATAAAGCTCAACGGCGCCAAGTCGCTGCTGTGCCAGACGGTGGAGCGCCTGGCTGCGGTGGTGCCGCTCAAGGACA
>JAPLKJ010000194.1 GCA_026388125.1 Elusimicrobiota bacterium | reverse complement strand
TTGCTGCTAAAGACCGCCGAACTTATAAAGACCAGTTCCGGGTCATATTTTAACGTGAGTATCTGGAAGCTGCCGGCAACGCTTGAGTATCCGACGGCGTAAACGTTCCCGGTTTCATCAGTTCGTATTTCCATCCCCTTGTCGTAGCTTCCGCTTATAGCTACGGAGGTTGCAAAATGCAGGTTGTCGTCGTATTTTAATATTACCAGGTCGCGGGATTCATCGCTGGGATTTACGTGGCCGGTGACATAGACACCGCCGGACCTGTTGACGGCGACATCGTTCGCGATGCAGTAGCCGTAGCTGGAATACGTGGCGGAGGACTGAAGGAGCAGGTCTTTACTATACTTCAGTATTAAACATTTACCGTCATGAGCTGTGCCGTCATAGTTGCCCGCGACGAATATGCTGTCAGCGCCTACAGCTATGCCATTAGCCTCGCCGGGATGTCCGCTCACGTTAAATGCCGCGGATGCGGCCATCACGCCGTATTTATCGTACTTAACGATGAAAGCCTCATCGTCGCCGAACGAAGAAGTGCCGGCTCCGTAAATAAACGGCCCGTTAAGCGCGGCGGTGTCCACCGCCAGGCGGTGAGGGGCGTCATTTGAACCCCCGTCGTAAACCGCTCCTCCTGTTTCCGAGAAATTACCGGTGAATATGACGCTGCTGTACGGGGAAAGCGCCATGTCGATGCCGCTCTGCTCCGGCAGCCCCGAATTGACGGTCAGCGGCCGCTCGCCGTAGAACTCGCCCTGGTCCAGCTTGTAATTGTCATTGGCGTCGATCCACGCCTTCAGCGTGTAATCCACGGAACTGGACGCGATATAGGTGGTGTACGCGCCGGTGGAAGGCAGCATCGCCTCGTTATACGGATAGCCGGGCTCTACGGGCGCGGCCGTCAGGAGCACCGGGCCGTTTTGCGGGGCCAGGATAGTGCCGCTTACCAGGCCGAAATCGCGCAGCGTGATGTTGATGTTTTCAGCGGTGACGCCGGCCGCCAGGTACAGCGGCGCGGAAACGAACTTGCCGCCGCCTGCCGCCAGCGAATTATACGCGCCGCCGGGCATGCCGGCGCTGTGTCCGCCTTCACCCAGCCACGCCTGTATGTAGTAAGTGTTCGGCGCAGGGAGGCTGCTGAAACTGTAGCCGCCCGGCGTTCCAAGAGTCTGCGAACTGTATGTCAGGCTTTCCGGGTAAATGTCGTTCGCTATCGTAGAGATGGCGATATGGAACGCGCCCTGCTTTGTGCCTTCGTAATAGATATTTCCCTGTATAGCGCCGGAATATTCAGGCACGTTATTGTCGGCCGGGATAGCTTTCAGCTCCGGGACGTCCGCGCCGCCCGTCTTGGTCTTCCAGCCGGCCAGGGCGCCGCCAGCGCCGTCGGACACTATATCGATATTGAGGCAGCCGGGCGCTTCGCCCGCGGTATACCCGTCAGGATACGCTACGGCGCCGTTCTTGTACATCTTCTGGTAGCTGATCTGGTGAGAATTTCCGCCTTTGAAAGCCACCCACTGGTTCCAGGCGAAGTGATACGCGGAACCGTCATAGACAAGCCCCTGCGTGTTGTCCTGCGTCCGGCCGACCAGGTTTCCATCCTGCGCCCAGCCGGCCGCGAACTCGGCCGCCGTCGCGGATGAGCGCACTATGCGCACTTCGGACTGCCCGTTCCAGCCGGTGGAATACAGTACTGCGAAACCGTACTCGTCCCTCGCCACGCTGATGTTATAATCAGAAGGATTGATATATGAAGAAAGCCGCAGCGCGGAATTCCACCCGGGATAGGGGTCGCCGTTGACGTTGAACCGCTCCGCGAACAACGCCTGCGCGCCGCCGGTAGAACTGGTCCACACCACGTAAGCGCCGTTAAGTCCGTCGCTGATGCCTTCCACATTGCCGCCTTCGTCGCTGCTGGTGGGCGCCGACAGGGCCTTGTTGTTCCACGCCAGCGTTCCGTCCGCCGCTATCCTGGAGCCGAACAGCGCCGTCCTGCCGCCGTTGCCGCCGGCCCACACGAAGATCAGCGAGCCGGAACCGCCGTCGATGCCGCGGCCTTCGCCTATGGACTCTCCGACGGGCAGAGCGGTGCCCGTGGCCACGTTCACGCAGTCGCCCGGCGCGGGCCACTGGCACTGGCCGTTGTTGTCTATCTTCTGTACCGCCACCGCCATGCCGGCGGCCGAAGGATAGCCGAACAGCGCGAAGAAGCCGCCCTGCGCGTTGGCCGTGAATTCCCCGCCCTCGACGGTGCCGCTGGAAATCTGCCTGCCGCCGGTCCCCCACAGGTAGGCGCCGGACGCGTTATACCGCTGCGCGCGCGCCGCGCCGCTGCCGTCGAACCAAGCCGCTATCACGCCGCCGGAACCATCGGAGGCCGCGAAAAGCTCGCCGTTGTCTTTGATCGGATAGTAAGCGGGAATTACGGGGGTGGGGCCCCACAGGGGCGTATTATCCGCGCCCACGCGCTCCACGAACATCTGGCGGAGGCCGCCAGCGGCCACCGTGCTGTCGTACACCATGTACGCGCCGCCCGCGCCGTCGGAGACCATCCGGAAACCGCTGGACCCGTCCAAGGAGCCCTTCATCGCCGGGGCTATCGGGTATATTGACTGCTCGGCCATGCCGGCGCCGAACGTGAACGCGTAATGAGAAAGGACCTCGAGGCCGATAGTTCCGCCGTTAGGCGTAACCGCGACGAAATACGCGGCCGTCCGCGTGCTCACCGCTTCATCGGGGAACGCGAACGTCTGGTCCGTAACGCCGCAGTCCAGCGTAGAGCTTGAAACCAGCCTGTCGCCGGCGTCCCACGTACTGTTCTGGTTCTGGTCGTAATACAAAGCGATGACCCGGATACTGCACGAGTCGCCGCCGGTGTTGACGCGCACGGCCATGCCGGAGAAGGTGGTTTCGCCCTGATCGGTGCGTGGCGTAATGGAAAGCGCGGCCGCCTCCTCGCCTTTCATATAATACATCGGGGAAACGTCGCGGGTGGAAAGATACACTACGGGCGGAGAGAAGCCCCCCAGCGGCGCGAAGCGCACGGTGCGTATGTCCGCCGGGCGCAGTTTATCGTCGCTCATGCCGGTCACGTAACTGGTGCCGGTAGCGTTATCGAGAGCGATACCGGTCCCTAGGTAGCCACGGCCGGCGGGCGCGCTGGCGGCGCTGGAAAGGAAAACCAGCGCGGGGGTGTACTTCGCCACCAGCGCGTTGTCGTAGGCGCCGTCATAGTCCTTGCCCAGCGCGTAAACGTACCCGTCAGCGTCCAGGGCCACGTCCATGCCCAGGCCGTAATTGCCGCCGGGGAAGACGGCCGTACCCAGCTGGAGCAGGTCCCGGGAATAGCGTACCGTCAGCATCTGCCTGTTATCCTCACCGCCGCGCGTGGCGGCCAGATAAACGTCGTGCGTGGCCGGATTTACAGTCAGTTTCCCGCTGCCGGGAAGATAGGAGTTGTAATAAGCGTCGGTGTACGCCGCGGAAGAAAGGAACGCCAGGGCGGAATCGTACCGGGCGGTCACGAAAGACGTAGCCCCGTCGATAAGGCTGGTGCCGGTCACATAGATATCTCCGCCGTCCGCAGCAATGCCGCTGCCGCTGTCGACGCCGCCGGCATCGAAAGTGACCGGCAGACCGACCTGGTTCAGGTCAGCGTCGTATTTAACGAATTTATAGTCGTTGTTGTTTACGGGGTCACCGGCGTCGGAGCCGATCACGTAAACGTTGCCTTCGGCGTCCAGCGCCAGGTCCCTGGCGTGGTTCTCTCCGGGAAGTACCGCCGCGGAACTGAGCACCAGGTCATGGCTGTATTTCGCGGTAACGAAACCAGCCGGGCCCTTGCCCGCCAGGTAATCGCCGTTGGCGTTAACGGCCACGGCGTCGAAAGACTCGGCGCCCTCAAGAGCGGAGGAGGACACGAAGGTCCCTTCAAGGTCGTACTTGACCACCACCGCGCCTCCGGGGGCGGACAGGCCGGCTACGTAGACGTTGGAGCCGTAGAACGCGGTCCCGAAGCCCATATCCGAATCGCCGCCGTTGTAAACCGCGCCGCCGGGCTGGGAGAAATTGCCGGAGAAAGCGGAGGTGCTGTACGGGGCCAGTTCCAGGTCGATGCCGCTCTGTTCAAGCAGCTCAGAGTTGACCGCCAAAGATCTCTCGCCGTAGTACTCGCCGCCGTCCAGGTCGTGGTTCTCGTTCGCGTCTATCCAGGCCTTGAGGCTATAACCCACGGAGCTGGACGCGATCCAGGTGGTATACGCGCCGGTGGAAGGCAGCGTCACTTCGTTGTACGGGTTGCCGGGCTCGAAGGGCGCGGCAACAAGGAGTACCGGGCCGTTCTGCGGCGCCAGGATAGTGCCGCTCACCTGTCCGAAATCGCGCAGCGTGATGTTGACGCTCTCGGCGGCGGCGCCGGCGGGCAGGTAAAGAGGCTCGGACATGAACTTGCCGCCGCCCACGGACAGCGAATTATACGCGCCGCCGGGCTGGCCGGCGCCGTGCCCGCCCGAACCCAGCCACGCCTGTATGTAATACGTGTTGGGAGTCAGCAGCTCGGTGAAACTGTAGCCGCCGGGGGCTACAAGCGTCCGCGAGCTGTAAGTCAGGTCCTCAGGATATATATCGCCGGCTATCGTCGAGATGGCGATATGGAACAGGCCTTCCTGCTGGCCTTCGTAATAGATATTGCCGGCTATGGTACCGGTATATTCGGGCACGCTGGTGCCCGCGGGGATCGATCTCAGTACGGGCAGGTCGAGCCCGCCGGTCTTGGTCTTCCAGGCGGTCAGCGCGCCGCCGGCGCCGTCGGACACGATATCGATACGCAGGCAGTCGGGAGCCATACCGGCCACATAGCCGTTAGTGAAAGAAAATTTGCCGTCCTTGTCCATTTTCTGGTAATCGATCTGGTGGGAGTTGCCGACAGACAGCTGCGCCCACTGGTTCCAGGCGAAATGATACGCCGAGCCGTCATAGATCAGGGCCAGCGTGTCGTCTACCGCCTGGCCGGCCAGTTTCCCGTCCAGCGCCCAGCCCGCGGCGAACTCGGCCGCGGTGGCGGACGAGCGCACTATGCGCACTTCGGTCCTGCCTTTGCCGCCGGTGGAATACAGCACCGCGAAACCGTCCTCGTCCCTCGCCAGGCTTATTTCGTACCTATTCTCGCCGAGGGTGTTGACATAGGAAGAAAGCCGCAGCGCGGAATTCCAGCCGGGGTAAGGGTCGCCGTTGACGTCGAACCGCTCCGCGAACAGCGCCTGCGCGCCGCCCGTAGAACTGGTCCACAACACGTAAGCGCCGTTAAGTCCGTCGCTGATGCCTTCCACGGTGCCGCCTTCGTCGCTGCTGGTGGGCGCCGACAGGGTCTTGCTCCACGCCAGCATTCCGTCCGCCGCTATCTTGGAGCCGAACAGCGCCGTCCTGCCGCCGTTGCCGCCGGCCCACACGAAGATCAGCGAGCCGGAACCGCCGTCGATGCCGCGGCCTTCGCCTACGGAGTCGCCGACGGACAGAGCGGTGCCCGTGGCCACGTTAACGCAGTCGCCCGGGGCGGGCCACTGGCACTGGCCGTCGTTGTCGATCTTCTGTACCGCCACCGCCATGCCGGCGGCCGAAGGATAGCCGAACAGCGCGAAGAGGCCGCCCTGCGCGTTGGCCGTGAATTCCCCGCCCTGGGTAACGCCGCTGGAGATCTGCAGGCCGCCGGCCCCCCACAGCTGGGCGCCGGACGCGTTATACCGCTGCGCGCGCGCCACGCTGTCGCCGTCGAACCACGCCGCTATCACGCCTCCGGAACCGTCGGCGGCCGCAAAGAGTTCGCCGCTGTCCTTGACAGAATGATAGTAAGGGGTTATGGGCGTAGGGCCCCACAGGGACGCATTATCTGCGCCCACGCGCTCAACGAATACCTGGCGGAGGCCGCCCTCGGCCACCGTGCTGTCATAGACCATGTACGCGCCGCCCGCGCCGTCGGACACCATCTTGAACATGCTGGAGCCCTGGCCGAAGCCTTTAGGCGCCGAAACTATAGGGTATACGGGCTGGTCGGCCATGGCGGCGCCGAACTTGAAGGAGGCCCGGGAGTAGACCGCCACTTTCAGATTGTCCCCGCCCGCGGGGGTAACGGTTATAAAATACGCGGTCTTCTGCGTGCCGATGGTTTCATTGGAAACGAAGGTGACGTTCGCGGAACAGTTCAGCGCGGCGCTGGAAACGAGCCGGTCTCCGGCGTTCCAGACATCGTTGTGGTCCGTGTCGTAATACAGCGCGGCGGCGCGGATGTTACAGGTGTTTCCGCCGGGATTAAGCGCCACGGTCATGCTGGAGAACACGGTCTCGCCTGAATCGGTATAAGGAGTCAGGCTGAGCGCTGCCGCTTCCTCTCCGGACATGAAATATTCCGGGGACGCGTCCCGCGTGGAAAGGAACACGGTCGGCAGGGCGGTCCCGCCCAGCGGCGCGAAGCGCACGGTGCGCATGTTGTATGAAGAAGGCTCCTTATCTGCGCCAAAGTCAATTCCGGTCACATAGCTGTTGAGCGTGACGGTATCTACTGCGATACTGGCGGGAACATACCCGGTAGTAAACCTCTGAGTAGCGCTGGACAGCAAAACCAGGCTGGGGCTGTATTTGAGCACCACCGCATAATTCCCACTGCCGACATCCTGATTTATGCCGAGCGTGTAAACGTTCCCCTCATTGTCAAGAGCTATATCCCCGCCCTCCGCATAGAAGTGGGAGAACACGGCCGTAGACAATTGCACCAGGTCCGGAGAATATTTTATCGTCAGGATGTTACCGTCAAGCTCGTCTGTCGGCGTGCCGTATGAGCCCGCGAAGTAAACTTCATGCGTGACGGGATCAACGGCCAGCTTTTCGCCGCCCGGATTATCGGCGCCGGCATAATCACTTACGTACGCAACGGAGGACAAGAACATCATCGACGAATTATATCTGGCCGTAATGAAATAGGTGGTCTGGCCGATAAGGCTGTCGCCCGTGATGTAGATGTTCCCGTTGTCAACAGCTATACCTTTGCCGCTGCTTGTGCCGCCGGCATTAAAGGCGACCGGCAAGCCCAGCTGATTCAGGTCCCTGTCGTACTTCACGAACTTGTAACCGGTCTGGACGTCATTTGCGCCGACGACATAAACGTTGCCGTCAGTATCAAGCGTCAGGTCCCGCGCGTTAGACTCGCCGGGAAGGACTGCCGCGGAACTGAGTACCAGGTCATGGCTGTATTTCGCGGTAACGAAACCGCCCGCGCTCCTGCCGGCCGCGTAGACGCCGTCGGTGTTCACGACCACGGCGTTAAAAGACTCCAGCCCGGCCATAACCGCGGAAGACACGATAGTCCCCTCAAGATCGTATTTGAGCACTACGGCGCCGGACGGCGCGGACACCCCGGCCGCATACACATTGGAACCGTAGAACGCTGCCCCAAAACCGCCATCCATATCACCGCCGTCGTAAACCGCGCCGCCGGGCGCGGAGAAGCTGCCCGTGAACGGCTGGGGCGCCGGTTGGCCGCCCAGCGGCGCGAAGCGCACGGTGCGCATGTCGAATTTGGCCGGGTTCTCCCAATTGCCGTCCGAAGCGTAAAGGCCCGTCATATAGGCGTAGCCCGTGGCCGTAGCCAGCGCCACTCCCATCGAGTCATAACCGTAGGGCTGCACGCTGGCCGCGCTGGAAAGGAAAACAAGGCCGGGATCGTATTTCAGCAGCACGGCATAATCCTGGGCTCCGGAATTATACGAGCCGGCGACATTCACGTTCCCCTCGGCGTCCAATGCTATCCCGGTGCCCTGGGCATAGCCCGCGGGGCTGGAGAAATGGGCAACCCCCAGCTGGGCCGCCAGGTCCCGATCGTATTTAAGCGCCAGGATGGTGTCTTTGGCCGAATTGCCGGTAAAATAAACGTCATGGGTGACCGGGTTCACGGCCAGTTTCTCGCCCACCGGCGAGTTCGCGTCCACGGACACCGGCCCGGTGTAGACTATGGACGAGACGAGGACCATCGCGGAAGAGGTGAATTTGGCGGTCACGAAATAAGTGGTGCCGCTCTGCAGGCTGTCGCCGGTGACATAAATGTAGCCGTCGTCATAAGCGATGCCCTTGCCGCCGTCCACGCCGCCCGCGTCGAAGAGCACGGGCGCGCCCAGCTGGGTCAGGTCCGCGTTGTATTTAACGATCTTGTAATCGTTCTGGCCGCCGGGTTCTCCGGCGTTGGAGCCGATCACGTAAACATTGCCGAAGTTATCCAGCGCCAGATCTCTCGCGTGAGTTTCCCCGGGAAGGACCGCCGCGGAGCTGAGCACAAGACTGTGGTCGTATTTCGCGGTCACGAAACCGTTCGAACCCTTGCCCGCCGCGTAGACGCCGTTGTCGTTAACAGCCACGCCGTCGAACGATTCCAGCCCGGACAAAGTGGCGGAAGACACCATGTTCCCGGCCAGGTCGTATTTGATCACGATAGCGCCGGCAGGCACGGTCATCCCGGCTACATACACGTTCGCGCCGTAGAGGGCGGCCGCGAACCCGGCATCCATATCCCCGCCGTCGAAATTCACGCCGGTACTTTCCGAGAAAGCGCCGGTAAACCCGTTTTCGGTAGTCGCCGGAAGCATCCGTTTCAAGCCCGGCAGATCGTCGCCGCCGATGCTCATTTTCCAGCCGGCCAGCGCGCCGCCCGTGCCGTCGGGCGCGATCGCGGCGTTTACGGGCGCCCGGAAATTCCCGACCATAGAACCGCCCGCGTAGGCGTAATTCCCGGCCTTGTCCGTTTTCTGATAATAGACTTTGTAAGCAGGCGGCTCCCAGGTGCTCCACACAAAATGGTAAGCGGAAGAAGAATAAATAAGGTTAGTAGATGTCCAGCCGAAATTGCCGACGCCAACGCTTTTCCCGTTCAGGACCCAGCCGTTCGCGATCTCACCCGCTGCGGCGGACGAACGTATTATGCGTATCGTATTCCCGTTGTTACCGCCGGTGGAATACATTACAGCGAAACCATCCTCATCCTTCGCCAGCTTCATGCCGTAACTGCTGCCGGCGTAAGAATCGGTAAGCCGCAGGGCCTGGCTCCAGGTCGGGTAAGCGTCGCCGGCGGAATCGAACCGCCCGGCATAAAGCGCCTGCGCTCCTCCCGCGGAGCTTGTCCACACCAGGTAAACGCCGCCTGCGCCGTCGTTCATTCCTTCTACAGTGGCGCCCTCGTCGCCGCTGGACTGCGCCAGCACCTTCTTGTTCCAGGCCAGCGTGCCGTCCGCCGCCACTTTCGAGCCGAACAGGGCAAGCCTGCCGCCGTTGTCGCCGGGCCAGGCGAACAGCAGGGAGCCGGAACCGGCGTCTACGCCGCGGGCGTTGCCGTTGAAATCCCCGGTCGGGATAACCGTTCCGGCAGATCCGGTCACGCAGTTCCCCGCGGTCGGCCACATGCATATTCCGTAATTGTTGACTTTCTGGACCACCACCGTCATCCCGGTAGGTGTGGGATAGCCTAACAGCGCGAAAAAGCCGCCCTCGGAGTTCTCATGGAATTCTCCGCCCAGAACGGCGGAGCTGGAGATCTGCCTGCCGCCCGGATCCCACTGCGCAGTGCCGTCCGGAATATAACGCTGCGCGTAAGCGATACCGTTGCCTTCGAACCACGCGGCGATGACGCCGCCGGCCCCGTCGGAGCCCGCGAAAATATCGCTGCTTTCCCCCGCGTAATAAGCAGTAGAAACTGCCACCGGGCCCCACAGAGGGGAATTATCAGCGCCCCGGCGCACCGCGAAGATCCTGCGCAGGCCGTCTTCGGCCACGGTGCTGTCGTAGACCAGATACGCCCCGCCCGCGCCGTCGGGAACCATCTGGAACTGCTTGGACCCGTCCACGCCGCCGCCGAGACCGCCGCCGGGCGCGCCGCCGCTCGTGGTCAGGTTGATGCGCCTGGTCACGATATTGTCGGAGCTGGTGCCGGTCACGAAAACGTCGGAGGAACTCAGCACCGCCATGGAGTCGCCGGAAAGCCCGGTGTAGACCGCCTGCACGGTAAGGGCGGAGTCCAGCCGGTAGGTATTGGCAAAGAACGAGGCATAGGGGGTATGCGTATTGACGTCGACGGCCACCGCGCCGAACGCCCAGGCGCCGGGAAGCGTCGTTGAGGATTTAATCGTAAGGTCGGCGGTGCTGTATTTCAGCAGCACGCCGTAGGCCACAGGCCCCGAAGAGGAGGTTCCCAGAACGTAAAGGTCGTTCGTAACGGGGTCGAGCGCCATGCCGCTGGACTGATTGCGTACTCCTCCGGAAAACGTGGTTGACGCCTGCAGGATCAGCGAATCGCTGTATTTATAGGTGACGAAGAGCGGCGTGGCGTTCATGGGGATCGTTCCCTCACGGAGACCCAGGCCGACGAAAATACTGGCCGGGGTCCCGTCCTGGACGGCAATACTTTCCGAAGCATCAAAATAGCCGGAGAAATTGCGCACGACCATGGAAACGGACGAGGACAGATCGCCCGTATATCTATGCAGCGCGACGCCCGAGATGGTGTAAACGAGCGCGTACACATATTCCACCCCGCCCGAATAGCCTACCGCAATGGCGCCGATGTTAGCGCTGGCCACGGTCGCGGACGAGATCAGGTTCAGGGCCGGATCATACTTCATGATGCGGCCGGCGCCGAAAGCCTGGCCGCTAACGAAAAGGTTCCCGGCCTGGTCCACCGCCGCCCCCCCGGCATAATCCATGGCGGGCGTGCTCACGGCGGCCGAAGCCAGCTTCACGCCCATCATGTTATATTTTATGACCGCCCAATCGTTACCGCCGGCGCCCTGGGAGGAAGAACCGACCACATAAAGGAAAGGCCCGCCGCCTGCGGTATGCGTGTCTATAACGACTTTCTTCACGCGGTCCGAACTGCCGCCGTCGTAAACCGCGCCGCCCGGCTGGGAGAAGTCGCCGGTGAACTGGGCCAGGGCCGGGCCGGCCGTGCCGGCGGCGAAAAGCGCCGCCCAGACGAAATTAATAAAAATATTTTTTATCTTGCGCATAATAATTCTCCCTGAAAATCAAACGCCGCCGCAGAGCAGCCTGAAACTGAAAAATCATCCGCAGAGCCCGCACCCCGCACTTCAGAACTCCCATTCCAGGCCCGCCAGATAAGTGTTGGCCCGGTAGTTGTACCTGTAGTTAGCCTCGTACCGCATATTGGACGACGAAAGCTGGTAGTTGTAGACCGCGCGGGTGAACAGTTTTTTATAGACCGGGAGCCTTACCGACAGCGAGCTGAGCCAGACGGTCTGGTTTATCTTCGACGGGAAGTAGTTGCCGCCTTCGTCCTGCTTCAGGCGGCCCAGGTAATAAAGCCGGCTCCAGTCCAGCGTCAGCCCGAATTGGGCGCCGTTCTTGAAGACGAAATTCACGGCGGGGGCGAATCCGAATTCCACATAACTGTAATAGTCGGACATATATTTGAAGGCGGAGGAATCGTAAGACGCCTGGTTGGAGGCCAGGTACGCCACGCGCGCGGCGGCGCTCAATTGCAGCGGCCTGAGCGTCCGGGTGGCCCTGAAATTAAGGTTCTGTATCACGTCGGCGCGTTTATCGCTTTTAAAGGGAGACTGGCCCACGGCGGGGTTGGCCGCCAGCGCCTGGTCGCCGTACAGACGGTAGGTCACGTCGTACCCGGCCTGCATTACCAGCGGGTCGGGGAACCAGGTGTAACCCAGCGCCAGGCGGTGACTGGTATTGTCCATGGTATCGGTACCGGCGTTCTGCGACAGTTGGTTGAAGGTGTCGGTATCGTTGAACACCGACTGTGACCGGGAAAGCAGCGTGCTGAAGTTGGGGTAGGCGACCTGATAGAAATCGTAGGATTCGGTGAAAGTGCCGCGGGGGCGCTCCTGCTCCGCCTCGAAGCCGAAGGAGAGCGTAGTGTAATCGAAAAGCCCCTTCCCCCACTTCTCGTCCTTGGTTTCCTTTATGCCCGCCTTCGAATAGGAGGCGCGGGGTTTATATTTATCGAATTCGTCGGTGTACACGTATTTGAGCGAGAACGTGTGCGTCTGGCGCTGGCGGGTAAGCACGCCGCCGCCGGCCAGCTCCTGGATATCCTGGGTGCCGGAATAGTTGCCGGAGTAGACCGGGATCAGGTCGCTGTTCTCGCCGAGCTTCAGCGCCGGCGACAGGAAAGCGTCGAACCGGCCGTTGAAAGAAGCGGCTTCGGAATCCAGGTAGTACTTGCCGCCCAGGGCGGAAATGCTGCCCACGGGCGTTACTTTCACTTCGGAGTAAAGCGCGGGCGGCGAGGCGAGGACGAAAGGCAGGACGGCGGCCGCGGCCGCCAGGAACTTTATTTTTGTATCGAGAAGATTTAACCGCATTATCCCTCCAGAAATCTTTATTTTCTCCGCCGCTCGTTCCGGCCGTCAGAACCGCAGCAGGCCCACGTCCTTCAGCAGCTTGGCGGAATACATCACGTCTATACTGCGCCCGCCGAAAAGCGAACTATTGTACACCCGCTCGAAGTTAAGCCGGTCGGTTATCTGGTCCTGGGTCTCGCCGCCGCCCAGCCCCCGGGCGAAATCTCCGGTGTGAAGGATAGTCCCGTCGTCGAAGAGCACGAAATCCTGCGCGCCTATCCAGCTGCCGTCGGCGTAGGTGTTCCTCGTTATGGAATAAAACACGTCGTCGCCCGCCGGGTTGGAGGTCACTATGCCTATGGCCGTGGGCTGCCCCAGCCAGGTGAAGGAGGCCGCCACGTTCCTGGACACGTTATAATCCGTCTTGGTCCAGAACCACTTGCCCAGGCCGCCGTTGAGGCCGGCCTCGGCGGGACCCGCGGCGTAAAAGGAGTAGTTCCCGAAAACCAGCTCGTAGCGCGGGTCGGAAAGGCTGCTGTTGAAGTCCATGCGGCCCCCGGAAGCGTCCTCGGTAACCTTGTCCCCGGTGTTGGACATCACGCTGTTCATGTCCGTCAGCTGCCACTGCGGCGCGACGGAGCCGGGAGACGAGAGCATATTGGCGGTGGCCAGGGAAAGATCTGACGGCAGGGCGGTGTTGAAAGTGAACAGGATCTTGCCGAAATCGAAGCGGTCGTCGCGGGTATTGAGGACCACGTATTTGAACTGGTTATCGGCGGGCCGGATGGTATATTCCTCCATGCGCACGCGGTAGCCGAAAGCGTCGGTGGCCACCTTGCGGGTCTGGAACTCCGCCGACTGTATCTCCTCCTGCGCGCGGGCCAGCACGGCTTCCTTGGAGATCTCGCTGTAGATCTCCCTTCTCGCCTCCAGCCTGGCGCTGCCCAGAGTGGAATCCATATCGCTCGGCTCGTCGGGGGTCCGCCTGCACCATGAAATCCGTACCGCGCACGGCGCAGACCGCGGAAGGGGTGCGCACCTCGAATTTCCGGGAGAATTTCTTCACCCAGGACCGCACCCGGCCGAAATACAGTCCCAGCGAGACGGAGTCCTTGTTTTCCGTAACCATTTTAAAGGAAGAAACGGGCGCCAGTTTTATTTTCGAGCCGTCGTCGGTGACGATCTCCGCGGTGGAAGCCCTCGCGGTGCGCAGTTCGTCGCCCGTGGCCAGGGGGACGTCGTTGGCCGTCAGCCTGGCCCAGGAGGTCTCGCCGCTCTTTTTAAGCTCCACCTCCCCGCGCCACTGCGCCACATGGGCGGCATCGGCGGATCGGCAGATGAAGAGAAATGCCAGTGAAACAAGAAGTTGTTTCATACAACGCTCCTTGAACCGGAGTTCTGCGCGGAAAAAACGCAGTCAAATTTGGTCAAAAACCCGACAGGTCAAATTATAAATTACACAGCGTGGCCTGTCAATAACAACGGCTGTAACTTTAGGCACAGTAAAAATACCGTCCCGGGTCCGGAAATAAATAAATGCTAAAATTATCTTTCGGTCATCCTTTATTATGAGAACGAAGCCCGGTAACATCGAAACGTCCATGCTCGCCGTAAGCGACGGCGTGCGCTCCGCCCTGGGCGCCATAGACCGGGAGATCTTCGATTTCAAGGAATTCCCCTCCCTTTTTCTGGGCAAGGCCGTTAGGGCGCGTTTTACGCTGCTGATGGGGCGCGCCCTCGGCCTGGACGCGGCGAAGGCAGAAAAGATAGCCGTAGCGGCCGAGCTGACGCATACCGCCTCTCTTCTGCACGACGACTGCATCGATACGGCGCGCAGCCGCCGAGGGCACCCCACGGTCAACGAAAAGCTGGGAGTGAACGCCGCCATACTGGCGGGAGACCTGCTGATCTCCCTGGCTTTCGAACAGGCGGCCGGCGCCGCCCCCGGCCTGGCGCCGGAGCTGGTGCGCGCGGTAAGGAGCATGACCGAAGGCGCCCTGCTCGAGGAGAATACGCGCGGCAGCAGAGTTTCCGCCGAAACCGCCGCCCGCATAGTTACCCTGAAGACCGGGTCGCTGTTCCGCTGGTGCTCCCTGGCGGCCGCGAGCCTCTCCGGGCGGCCGGAGCTGCAGGAAGCCTGCGCGCGCATAGGGTCGGGAACCGGCTTCGCTTTCCAGGTCATTGACGACGTGCTGGATTTCGAAGGAGACCCGGGAGAATGCGGCAAAGAGATCTTGAAAGACGTTTCAGCGGGCAAATTCACGCTGCCGCTGATACTGGCGCTGAACG
>JAPLKJ010000143.1 GCA_026388125.1 Elusimicrobiota bacterium | reverse complement strand
GCGCCGTGATCTGCAACGGGCTGGAGAAATACACGCCGCCGCCGATGCGCCTGCAGGAGGTAAAGATAGGCGGTTCAGCGGTAGTGCTGGACGCCTACAACGCCAACCCGGCCAGCATGGCCGCCGCGCTCAAAGAGATGGCAGGCCGCCCGAAACCGCTTTACCTGATGCTCGGCGACATGAAGGAGCTGGGCCAGCACTCGAAGCATTACCACACTGACCTCGGGGCCACGCTGGCCCATATGGGCGCGAAGAAGATCTTCCTGGCCGGGCCCGAAATGCGGGCCGCGGCCGACGCCTATCAGCGGGCGGGGGGGAAGAACCTGGCCTACGCCGAGAACCCGGACGCCTGGCTGCCGCAGGCGCGCGAGCTGATCTCGGCCGGGAAAGGCTCTTTCCTTATCAAGGCCTCCCGTTCCATGAAGTTCGAGCGGATAATAGAAGGCCTGGTCCCCTGACCGCGCCGAGGCCGGCGCCGCCGGTCCGGTAAGCACGCCGGAATAAGACAGAGTACGGTCCCTGGAATAACTATGCCCATTATCCTGCTGTGCTTATCGCTTCTCCTGGCCCGGCCGGCCGGCGCCGCCGGCCCCTCCGGCCTGGCCGAGCTGAAAAAAGACCAGCTGGTGGCGAAGGCTTTTCACGCCGCCGCCCTGTACCTGGACCCCTCGGGCGAACCCAAAGGGGCCCGTTTCGTGCACGACCGGGGACTGACCGTGGACGTGCTGTTCTTCGACTCGGTGCCGCAGGTCTCCGTTTATTTCCGCACGCCTCCCGCCGACGACCGCGGCGCGCCGCATACCCTGGAGCACCTGCTGCTGGGCAAAGGCTCGGAGGGCCGTAAACTTAATACGCTGATGCCGATGCGGATGGGCACCTATACGGCGGGCACCTATTCCGACCTGACGAACTATCAGTTCTCTACGGCCGCCGGCCCGGCCGAGTTCTACGAACTGCTCGGCTCTTTTCTGACCGCCCTGATCCGCCCGAACATCACCGACGAGGAAATGCGCCGCGAGATAGCGCATACCGCCGTGGTGGAGGAAGGCGGGCAGCTTAAGCTGGAGGAAAAAGGGACGGTATATACCGAAATGGTGGCCCGCACGGAGCAGCCGGGCTCCATCTGCTGGGACCAGCTCGGCGACATGATGTACGGGCCCGCGCACCCGCTGGCGCTCAACCAGGGGGGGGAGCCGGCCGAGATCTGGAAGTTGACGCCCGCCGACGTGCGCGCTTTTCACGCCGCCCGCTACCACCTGGACGGGAACATGGAGCTGATAGCGGCGCTGCCGCAGGGCTGGGACGCGGCCGCCTTCCTGGCGCGCCTTAACGACGAGATACTGCGCCTGGAGCCGCGGCCGCCGGCGCGCGCCTATCCGGGGCTGCCGCCCTTCGCGCCGAGGCAGGACCGCGCGATCAGGATCGGCGGCTTCCCTTCCGACGGCGCGCCCGCTCCGCAGGACGCGTTCATGGCCTGGCCCCCGGTCCGCGCCTTCGGCAAGGACGACAATGTCCGCGCAGCATTGGCGGCCGACCTGCTGGGCGGCGGAGAGACCTCCTATCTGTACCGCGACCTGATAGACCGGAAAACGCGGAAATTCGATTCGGGCGCCACCGGCGTCGGCGCCGGGGCGCAGGCCCTGCCCGCCTCTTACGCCATGCTGTGGTTCTCCGGCCTGCCGGCGGCCGGCGTTACCCCCGCCGTACTGGGGCGGCTGCGCGACCTGGTAGGGGAGCGGGTACGCTGGCTGCACGGGCTCAAGCCCGGCAGCCCGGAACTGGCCGAGGCGGCCGAAAAGGCCCGCGCGCGCATACGTTCTAGCCGGCGCGCCGTACTTAAAGCCATGGAAGGCCCGCCGCAGTTCGGAGAGCGTTTCAGCGGGGACAGCTGGCACCGGGCGCTGGATCAGCTCGCAGCCGAGCCGGGGTTCGAGAAATCCCTGTCCGAGGACGCGGCGCTGGACCGGCTGCTCGCCGAAGTCGACGCGGGACAGAACCCCTGGGCGGCCGCCCTCGAGCGGGCGGGCATGCTGCAGCAGCCCTACGTTTCGGCCGTCCTCCCGGACGCCGCGCTGATGGATAGGCAGAAGGCGCTCAAACAGGAGCGGCTTAAAGCGGCCGCGGCAAAACTGGCGGCGGGGTACGCGCTGCCGGCCGCCGAGGCGCTGCAGCGCTACCGCGCGGAAACCGATTCGGCCACGGCCGAGCTGGAAGCGCTAGAGCGCGGCGCGCCCGAGCCGTCTTTTCTGCGGGAGCCCCCGCTGGAGCTGGACCAGCTTGCCTGGAGCGAAAGTCTTATGGCTTGCGGCGCGCGGCTGGTGCGCACGCAGTTCCAGACGCCTTTCACGGATATCAGCGTGAACTTCGACCTGCGCGGCGTGCCGGAGGGCGACCGGGAGCTGCTGCCCCTGCTGGGCGGCGCCCTCGGCTCCGTCGGCGTTATCACCCGGGCGGGAGAGCGGCTGGACTACGCCGCGGCCCGCGAGAGGATAATGGCCGAGATCTACGACGCCGGCGTAGGCGTAGCGGCCTACCCGCGCAGCGACCGCGCCGAGCTCAGCTTCAGCGCTACCGCTTCCTCGCCCGAGGAAGTGGACCGGGCCGTAGCCTGGATAGAGAACTATCTGCTCCGCCCCGGCCTGACGCCGGCGGCCCGCGAGCGGCTGATAGACACGCTCCGGGCCGGCATTCAGGGCTGGCGCGGCATCTTCCAGCAGGACGAGGAGTCCTGGGTGTCCGGGGCGGTAGCCGCCTACCGATACCAGGACAGGCCGCTGTACATGAACATCTCCAGCCCCTTCACCGTGCTGCGCAACCTAAACCGCCTGCGCTGGCGCCTGGAGGACCCGGCGCCGGCCCGGCTGGCCGCTCTGCGCTCCACCGCGGCCGGGGTGATGGCCGCCGCGAAAACCTCGGGCAGGGCCTCTGTGGAAAAACTCCTGGCCCGAGTGGACGGAGAGTTAGGCGAATATCTGCGCTGGGAATTCGCGCACCTGCCCGAAGATTCCTGGCGCGCCGACCTGCAGACGATAGCCTCCGATTTCCTCGCCGACGTCGGGCATCCAGCCGAGACCATCCGCCGGCTGCAGGCTCTGGCGGCGGGCGTGCTGGTGCGCACCGGTACGCGGGTGCATATCAACGGCAACGCCGCGAACAGCGACCGCGCGGCCCGGCAGCTGGAAACGCTGCTGGACCGCCTGCCTAGGGGCAGGCAGGCGGCGGCGCCGCCGCGCAAGGACCTGGTAACGGGCCGGCTGCGCCAGCGCCTGCCCGGCATAGGCCGGCCGGCGCACGTAGCGCTGGTCAACAACAGCGGCAAGACCGGCACGATCAGCATCTGGACGCCGGCAGCGGGCTATAATTCCTTTCAGCCCGGCGACCTGCCCGACGCCCTGGCCCTGGGGATCCTGGCGGGCGGCGGCGCGCACTCGCTTTTCATGCGCACCTGGGGCGCCGGGCTGGCTTACAGCAACGGGCTGGGGCTTTACGCGTCGATAGGGCAGGCCAGGTATTACGCCGACAAATGCCCCGACCCCGCGCAGACGCTCCGCTTCGCGGCCGGGGTAGCGGCGGACACGAAGATAGAAGATACTTCCCAGCTCGAATACAGCCTGGCCACTTCCTTCGCCGACTACCGCGCCGCGGGGAGTTTCTCGTCGCGCGGCGCCGCCCTGGCCTACGACCTGGAAGAGGGCAACCGCCCGGAGGCCGTGCACGCCTATAAATACGCGCTGCTCGAGCTCGCCCGGAGGCCCGGCACGCTGACGCTGGTGCGCGCACGCTTCCTGAAAGCGCTCGGCCGGGTGCTGGTAGGGCTGCCCGGCGGCAGGATCTCGGACTCGCCGCAGGCCGGCGCTTTTTTAACGGGGCCGGACAGCCTGATCCGGAGCTACGAGAGTTTCGTCCGCGAAAAAGGCGAGGCAGAGGAAGTAGTGCGCCTCTATCCGCGCGATTTCTGGCCGTAAAAGGAACCAGCCCCGCCATGAGAACCGGCAGCGCTTCATTATGTTATTTCTTTGATTCTACTACGGCTTTCACCATTTCGTCCCAGTAGGTGGCCCGGGAGAAGGAAAGGTATTCGTACTTCGGCTTATAGTTCATGTAGAAGATAGGGAAGTAGACCGAAAGCCCGTTGGAGTCCTTGGACTTATAGCCCACCGCGTCGTTGCGCGCCACCAGCTTCTCAGACAGAAAAACTATCACGTCCCGCGCCGCTTCTTTCACCGCGGGCGTGGGGCTGTTGTCGTAGTAAAGTTTCATCAGCTGGTACAGGTCGCGGGCGTCCTCGTCGTCGTAGGAGCGCAGGCCGAACTTCCTGTCGTGGTACAGCTTCATATCCGCCGGGGAAGCGGCCACCAGCCGGGCGAACCTGTCCATTTTCCCGGCCATTTCCGCCGCGTAAGCGGGGCGCACGATGGACATGGTCACCGACTGTTTAAGGCCGCCGTAATAGCCGGAGAAACCGGTCATTACGTGCTGCGCCGCGGCGAAGGCGTCGCCGGGGGCCGCCGCCAGCGCGTTCAGGAAAATCTCGTAGTTATAGCCGCTGCCGGGCGTGGCCTCCTGCGAACCCACTATATACTCGGCGCAATCCCTCAGGTCGTAGATCACTTCCATGGTCTGCATCAGGCAGGCGTCCGAGGCGTACACGTTCACGCCGCCGCCGGCCTTTATAGCCTCCGCCAGCTCGGCGGGGGAGAGATGGCTGCCGGAAACGTCGTCGTAGGCAATGCCCTTGGGCGCGCCGGGAGGGGGCTTTACGCCGCGCCAGCCGCTGCCGTGGCCGCCCACTATCAGCATATATTTTTTCGCCGGGTAAGCCGCCTTGCCCCAGGCTATGAATTCGGCCAGGTGCCGCCAGTCGCCCATGTCGGCGTCCGGATACTGGGCCAGCACCGGGGAATTTATCTTCAGCGGGTCGCCGTCCTTCACCAGCAGGAAGCGGCGCGAGCCGGTCCAGTCGGCCTGCGGCGGCGCCGGTTCCTGCGTGCTGGAAAAAGGATTGAAAGGGGGATCGCATTTGATGCGGCCCAGCTCCGCCACCACGTTGACCTTGGCGGTGGAGCCGGCGGCTTCCATTTCGTTGACGTCCTTGATGGCTTCCAGGCCCAGGTTATTGCGGGCGCTTACGTAGATGAGCACCGTCCACTCGGCCTGGGCCGCGCGGCCGGGCTCGGCGGCGGCGGGGATCTCTACGGCCGGCATATCTGCAGCGGCGAACGTTTCAAGCTGCGCGCGCGCGGGCACGGCGCAAAAGGCCAGGCTGAGCAGCAAAGCGGGGGACAGAGCGGTATTTTTCACCGCTATATTATAATACTCCCCGCGCGGACGGGCATGAGCAATTAGGGCGGCGGACCAATAGGCCTTTAGGGAAATATGTTTTACAGTAAAAAAGTAATAAAATATAAATATAGACAGGGCCAGCCGTACCCGGACCGGTCTTGACCATTTTTCGCCAAGGAACCTATGCTTTACTACGCGCACTATTTCAAGGAATTCTTCACCCCGCTCAACGTTTTCCAGTACATAACCTTCAGGGCGGGCGGCGCGCTGATAACCTCCTTCCTGCTCAGCCTGCTGGCGGGCCCCTGGCTGATAGCCAAGCTCCGCTCCTACAAGATAGGGCAGGTGCAGCGCACCGACGGCCCGCAGACGCACCTGGCGAAGCAGGGCACCACCACCATGGGCGGCCTGCTTATTTTCATGACGCTGCTGGTCTCCACCCTGCTCTGGGCCCGCATAGACAACCGCTTCATCCTGCTGCTGGTCTTCACCACGGTAGTGCTGGCTTTCGCCGGCTGGCTTGACGACTACACCAAGCTGGTGAAGAAAAATCCGCGCGGCGCCTCCTCGGCCTTCAAATTCTCGCTGCAGCTGTTCGCCGCGCTGGTGGTCACCGGCTATCTGGCGGCCAACCCGCCCAACGCCGCTTACGCCACCCTGCTCTCTATTCCTTATACCAAGGAGCTGTACCTGCACCTCGGGTTCATTTACGCCGCCCTGGCGATGATAATAATCATCGGCTCCTCCAACGCGGTGAACCTCACCGACGGGCTGGACGGCCTGGCGGCCGGCACCATAGTGTTCTCCGCGCTCACTTTCGCCATCCTGGCCTATTCGGCCGGCAACATGAAGCTGGCCTCGTATTTCAAGATCATCTACGTGGAAGGGGCGGGGGAGATGACGGTATTCCTTTCTGCCATGATCGGCTCCTGCCTGGGCTTCCTGTGGTTCAACGCGCACCCGGCCGAAGTGTTCATGGGCGACACCAGCTCGCTGTTCCTGGGCGGCACCATCGGCGTGGCGGCCATCTGCACCAAGCAGGAACTGCTGCTGCCCGTGGCCGGCGGCATTTTCCTGCTGGAGACGCTGTCCGTCATCCTGCAGATGGGGTCGTACAAGCTGCGCAATAAAAAGCGCATTTTCCTGATGGCCCCCATCCATCATCACTTCGAACTTAAAGGCATAGCCGAGTCGAAGGTCACGGTGCGCTTCTGGATAGCCGGCATCATGCTGATGCTGATAGCCCTGTCGTCCCTGAAAATACGTTAAAGCTGCCGGAACTTTATGTTCAACCCTGGTATTTATAAAGGCAAAAAAGCGCTGGTCATAGGCGCCGGAAAGTCCGGCGCGGCCTGCGCCAACCTGCTGGCGGCCAAAGGCTTCGAGGTGCTGCTTACCGAGGAAAAAAGCGCAGCGGAAGTAAAAGACAGGCTTAAAGGTCTGTCCCGCCGTGTCGCTGTCGAAACCGGGGGGCACACCAAAGAGGCATACGGCTGCGCCTTCGCCGTAAAAAGCCCGGGGCTGCCGCAGTCCAACCCGCTGATAGCGGCGCTGAAAGCTAAAAAGATCCCCGTTTTCAGCGAAATAGAGATAGCGCTGGCTTTCGCCGGCGGCGCGCCGCTGCTGGCGGTGACCGGCACCAACGGCAAAACCACCACCACCACGCTGCTGGGCGAGATCATGGCCCTGGCGCTGAAAGGCGCCGGCCGGGCGCTGGTCTGCGGCAACGTGGGCGTGCCCGCGACGGGATCGGCCGCCGGGGCCCGGGCCGGCGACGCGATAGTAATGGAGCTCTCCAGCTACCAACTGGAGGACAGCTCGTTCATAAAACCCGCGGTCTCCTGCATCCTCAACATTACGCCCGACCATATCGACCATCACGGCACGATGGCCGGCTACGTAAAGGCGAAAGAAAGGGTCTTTAAGTTCCAGACCCCTGAGGACGTCTGCGTTTTTAATCACAACGATCCCCTGACCGTTAAGCTCGCGCGCCGGTGCCGGGCAAAAAAACTTTTTTTCGCGTCCGCCGGCGGCACGAAAGGCCTGAACGCCTGGGCGCGCGGCGGCAAAATATATTTTAAGGCCGGCAAGGTTTCATTTTCGGCGCGGCCGCCGGCCCTGCCGGGCGCGCATAACCTGGAGAACGCCATGTGCGCCGGCCTGATGGCCCTGGCCGCCGGCGCGGCCCCGGCCCGGATAAAAAAGGCCTTCGCCGCGTTCAAAGGCGTGGAGCACAGGCTGGAGCCGGCCGGCACGGTGCGCGGCATTAAATTCATAAACGATTCCAAAGCCACCAACGTCGACTCCACGCTGGTGGCGCTCAAAGCCATGCCGCCCGAAAGAGCGGCCTGGCTGATAATGGGCGGCACGGACAAAGGCACGCCTTACGCGCCGCTGGGCCCCCTTATTAAGGAAAGGGTGAAAGCGGTGTTCACCATAGGCACGGGCGCGGCCCGCATAGAGCGCGAGCTGGCCGGCTGCTGCCCCATCATCACCTCCGGCACCATGGAGAGCGCCTGCCGCAGTATCCTGGCGCTGGGCGCGGCGGGGGAAACCGCGCTGTTCTCGCCGGCCTGCGCCTCCTTCGACCAGTTCAGGGATTTCGAGGACCGCGGCCGCAAGTTCAAGGCTTTCGTAAGAACGCTTAAATAAGCGGGCAGCTGTTCCAGGGCGCTTATTAAAAACTATGGATTTTTCATCCGGCCGCCACAAACCCTCGCACAACCATATCGCGAACCGCAGCCTGAAGTACATCAACTATCCTTTCCTTTTCATAGTCTGTTTCCTGCTGATGCTGGGCCTGGTCTCGCTGTTCTCGGCCAGCGCCATCTATACCGAGACCAAAGGCTGGGGAACTTTTTATTATACCCTGCAGCAGGGGAAGTGGATACTCATCGGGCTGGCCGCGGCGGCCTATTTCACCAGGGCCGACCTTGAGAAATGGCGGCGCGCCATAAAGCCCGGCTTCGCGCTGACGGCGCTGCTGCTGCTCATCACGCTGTTCATGCCGCCGGTGGCCCACGTAAGGCGCTGGATACCGCTGGGCTTCATGAAGCTGCAGATGAGCGAATTCGCGAAGCTCGCGATAATACTTTACCTGGCCGATCATTTCGACCGGAACATGAGCGCCATCCAGGCCGACTGGAAAAAGCTGGTCAGGCCCTTCATCGCGGTCTGCGTGCTGCTGGTCCTGATAGCGGCGGAGCCCGACCTGGGCACGCCCGCCCTGCTTTTCGCTGTCATGCTGTTCCTCTTCGGCGCCGCCGGGGTAAAACCGCGCTACATCCTGGCGCCGCTCTCCGCCGGGGCGCTGGTGGTGGTCATAGGCATACTTACCAGTCCCTACCGCCTGGCGCGGCTCAAAAGCTTCCTCACCCCGCTGGAGCACTCCGCGGGCTCCGGCTACCAGCTTACGCAGTCGCTGTTCGCGGTAGGTTCGGGCGGCTGGTTCGGCAAGGGGTTCGGCGCCTCGAAGCTTAAGCTGATGTACCTGCCTGAGGCGCACACCGACTTTATTTTCCCCATAGTGGCGGAAGAAATGGGGCTGGCCGGCGGCCTGCTGATAGTGGGGCTTTTTACGGCGCTGCTGGTGAAGGGGGCGCGCATCGCCGCCAACGCGCCCAGCCTTTACACCTCCCTGACCGCCCTCGGGCTTACCCTGGTGATAACGCTCCAGGCTTTCTTCAACCTGTCCATGGCCATAGGCCTCATTCCCACCAAGGGCATTCCGCTGCCGTTCTTTTCCTACGGCGGCTCGTCGATAGTGGTAACTCTGATCATGACGGGCATAATCCTCAATATTTCCGCGCACAGGAGCTCCACAAGATGCTGAAACGCCGCATGATCATAGCAGCGGGGGGAACGGGCGGCCATTTTTATCCCGGCTTCGCCCTGGCGGTAGAACTGCGTTCCCGCGGCTGGCAGGTCCTTTTTATCGTAAAAAAAGACGACATCGCCCGGCCCGCGCTGGAAGAGGCCGACCTGCCTTACGCCGAACTAGACATGACCTCCCTGCCGCGCTCCTTCAACCCGGCCGCCCACGCGGCTTTCCTGCTGAAGTTCTTCAAAGCGCTGTGCCTGGCGCGCCGCATCGTGGCCGACTTCCGCCCCGAGACGGTGCTGGGCACCGGCAGCTACGTGGCTTTCCCGGTGCTGCTGGCCGCGCGCCTGGCCGGAGTGGCCGCCTGCATACACGAATCCAACGCCAAATTCGGGGTGGGCAATTACCTGGCCGGCTTTTTCTGCGACCTGGCCGCGCTGGGCCTGCCTGTAAGGAAGAACCCTTTCAGCGCCCGGTCCGTCCTGACCGGCACTCCCGTACGGGCGGCCTTCGCGGCCGCGCCGGCCAAGGACGCGGCCCTGGCCGCGCTGGGCCTGGCGCCGGGGAAACTCACCGTGCTGGTCTTCGGCGGCAGCCAGGGCGCGCGCCGCCTTAACACGGCCGCGGTAAAAAGCGCCGCGGCCCTGAACGGGCGGTTCCAGCTTATCCACGTGACCGGCCGGAAAAATTTCGCGGACGTAGTGGCTGCCTACGCCGCCGCCGGGCTGTCCGGCACGGCGTGGCTGAAAGTGTTCGATTACAGAGAGGACATGCCGCGGCTGTACGCGGCGGCCGACCTGGTGATCGCCCGCTCGGGGGCCGGCACGGTGGCCGAACTGGCCCTGCTGAAAAAGCCGGCGCTGCTGGTGCCGCTGCCTACCTCGGCCGGCGGCCACCAGAAGGAGAACGCGCTGGTCTTGGCGGACAAGGGCGCCGCGGTCTGCCTGGAGGAAGGCCCGGAGTTCGAGGACAGCCTGACGAGGCGGCTTAAAGAACTGATAGAAGAGCCGGCCCGCGCCGCCGCAATGGCGGCGAAGTTCGCCGAAGCCGGCATCCCCGACGCTCTGAAAGCGGCAGGGCTGCTGGCCGATATCATGGAAGCCGGAACGAAAAAATACAGGAGAAAATAAAATGGAAATCGAAAAAGGCTCGAAGTGGGTGAAGTTCGACACTATGGAGCGTTTTATGAGCGACGTTTTTAAAGGCATAGGCGTGCCCGCCGCCGACGCCGCGGTCTGCGCGAAGGTCCTGATCACCGCCGACAAGCTGGGCATAGATTCGCACGGCATTTCGCGGCTTAAGCCCATTTACTACGACCGCATAAAGCAGGGCATACAGCTACCCAAGGCGAAATTCGAGATACTCAAGGAAACGCCCACCACCGCCACCATCGACGGGCACAACGGCATGGGGCACGTGATAGCGGTGCGGGCCATGGAACTGGCCATAAAAAAAGCGAAGAAATTCGGTCTGGGCATGACGGCCGTGCGCAACTCCACGCATTACGGTATAGCCGGCTACCACGCCCTGCTGGCCGCCAAGGCCGGGATGATAGGCATAACCGGCACCAACGCCCGCCCCTCGGTGGCGCCCACCTTCGGCGTGGAGAACATGATGGGCACCAATCCCCTTACTTTCGCCATACCCACGGACGAGGAATTCCCGTTCTTGCTCGACTGCGCCACCTCCATAACGCAGAGGGGGAAGATAGAAGTTTACGCGAAGCTCGGCAAAAAAATGCCCAAGGGCTGGGTCATAGATTCGCAGGGCAATTCGAAGACCGACTCCGTGGCCGTGCTCAAGGACCTGGTGGCCGGCACCGCCGCGCTGGTGCCGGTGGGCGGCATAGGCGAGGAGCTGGGCGGCTACAAGGGCTACGGCTACTGCGCCGTGGTGGAGATACTTTCCGCCGCGCTGCAGCAGGGCGCCTTCATGAAAATGCTGCTGGGCGTGAAGGACGGCAGAAAAGTGCCGTACCCGCTGGGGCATTTCTTCCTGGCCATCGACATTGAGGCCTTTACCAGCCTGCGCTCGTTCAAAAAGATCGCCGGCGACATACTGCGCGAACTGCGCGCCTCGAAAAAGATGCCGGGAGCGAAAAGGATCTATACCGCCGGCGAGAAGGAACACCTGGCCTGGCTGTACCGCAGGAACAAAGGCGTGCCGCTGAACCGCGAGACCCAGAAAGAAATACTGGAGATGAAAGCGGAACTGGGCTTGAACAAGTATAAGTTCAATTTCTGATACTGTAAGACCCTGCTCGCGCCCGGGCTCCTCCGCCGTCGGAGAGGCCTGGGCGCCGCCATTTAAGCGCCGCGGCCGGTTACCCAAAGGGCCTATACGCCCATAGGCCTATATTGCGGATAAAAGCGGGCCCCTTAGCCTTTGACGGAAGTCAACAAAGGCGGTATAACATACCGACAGTCGAGGACCAAAGTTCAAGAACGGGAAAAGCGGGAGGACTTATGAAAACCATGATCAAAACAACTCTGAGCGCGGCGATACTGATAGCGCTGCCTATCCTTACCTTCGCTGAAGGCAGAAGCATCTACGGCGCCGACAACCGCCTGGACTTCTTCGAATCCGCTGCGGACATGCAGGCCCTTTCGGATTCCGTGGTCTCGTTCTGGAAAGCCTCCGATATAGAGACCCTTAATCCGGGAGGGGTTAAGCTTACGACCGAGAAATTCGGCGACGCCATGAGCCTCTGTCCCGCTGAAAAATTCCGCGAACAGCCCATCGGCGCGTTCTGCTCCGGCTCGCTGGTAGGCGAAGACCTGATCATGACCGCCGGCCACTGCGTAAAGACCGCGGAGGCCTGCGCGAGCATAAAGCTGGTATTCGGCTTCGCCGTAAAACAGGCGGGAGCCGAAGCGGTAACCGCCATGCCCGCCAGCGAAGTGTACGGCTGCTCCAAGATAGTGAAGCGCTTCCTCGCCGGCGAGCCCGGCTCCACTAACCCGGCCGGCCAGAACCTGGGCCCCGACTACGCCCTGATACAGCTGGACCGCAAAGTCACCGTGCACAAGCCGCTGGCCATCAACCGGGGGAACATAGCCAAAGGCACGAAGAGATTCGTGATAGGGCACCCCGTGGGCCTGCCGCTTAAGGTAGCGGGCGGCGCCTCGGTAAGGGACGCGAGCAAAGTAGGCTATTTCGTGGCCGACCTGGACACCTTCGGCGGGAACTCGGGCTCCCCGGTGTTCAACGCCTCCACTAAGAAAATAGAGGGCATACTGGTACGCGGCGACACGGACTTCGTAGACAGCCCCGCCGGCTGCACCACTATGGCCACTTACGAACAGACCGGCGGCCGCGGCGAGGACGTCACCAAGATCTCGGCGCTGTCAGCCTTCATCCCCGCGCTCGCCAAGAAGAGCGCCAAGAAAGATTACGTGAACGTGGATTCGAGCGAACTGGCGCCCGGGAGCATCCCCGCCAGGGACGCGGGCCAGGTGCGCTTCCAGTAAGCTGAAAACAAGATCGGGCTAAGATGAAAGACGCCCCCCGGCAGCGGGGGGCGTGCTTTTTTTGCCCCGGAACCGCTTTACGCGCCCGGGCCGTTTCAGATATACTGTGTTCTCACGCGTACGCCGCCCGGAACAGAAGGCCCCTGATGAGACTATTAATATCGCTTATATTGGCCCTGCCCCTGCTGCCGCGGCTCTGCGCCGCGGCGCAGGACGCGAAGGTCCCGCGCACAGAAGCGAAGGAAGTGTCTTTCTCCGTCGACGGCTCTTTCGACCGCTACGGGGATTCGCGGGACGAGCAGTTCGGGGCCGGGCTCGATATCGACTGCGCCTCCGAGCTTAAATTCCGCCGGGCCGCCTTTGACTGGAGCCTGAACCTGTATTACAGCTACAATCGTTCGGAGACCGCGGGAGAAGCCTCCAGCGCCAATTCCGCCGGCCTGGACCTGGCCAAGCTGATGCTGGTGCGCTGGGGCGGCAGAGAGCTGAAAACAGCGAAGCCCTATCTGCTGGCGGGCGCGGAGCTGACCCGGCTCAAGGAGACGGACGGGGAGGGGGCAAAGAGCGTTTCCGTCTTCCTGTCCCCGACGCTGGGCTTCGGCGCGGAAATGAAGCTTACCGGGCATACCAGCCTGAAAGCGGAATACCGCGCGAACCTGGAGAGCGGGACGAGGCGGATGTCCGGGGTTACGCTCGGCGTCGTATATTACTTCCTGGGAGGGACGGACGAAGAGAATTGACCGGGTCCCGGCGCGAACTATGAACGACACCAATATCTCCGGCAGCGAGGAAAAAAAAGAATACTGCGACAGGGTCTTCGACGGCCTGGCGCTGAAAGACAAAGCCGTGACCTCAAAAACCTTCTCGGCCTGCGTTTTCCGCAACTGCGATCTCACCGGGGCCGCCTTCAGGTTCTGTAAATTCTCCGGCTGCCGCTTCGAAAGCTGCAACCTCAGCCTGGTAAAGGTCCGCGGCTCGCTGTTTTCCGGGACTTCGTTCAAGGACTCGAAGCTCGTAGGAATAAACTGGACCGAAGCCTGCTGGCCGAAGATAGCGCTCGGCCTGCCGCCGGAGTTCGACAACTGCCTGCTGAACGATTCCACGTTCTTCGGCCTGCCCCTCGCCGGAGCCCGCATCACCCGCTGCCTGGCCAAAGACGCGGATTTCCGGGAAACGGACCTGTCAAAGGCCGACCTGACCCATACGGATTTTTCCGGGGCGCTGTTCGGGAAAACGAACCTGAAAGCGGCCGACCTCGCCCAGGCCCGCAACTATGCCATACGCATCTCCGACAACCAGGTGAAGGACGCCAGGTTCTCCATGCCGGAAGCCATGGCGCTCCTTTACTGCCTCGACGTAAAAATAATCTGACCTTGCGGCGCTGGGCCTTTAGACCTATAACTTCACGGGTCCAAAGCAGGTTGATATCCGTCAACCCGGCTGTTACAATTTACCATAAGGGAAAAGTTATGAAAACTCTGATCGCCATCCTCTTCTTAACGCTCCCGTCCGCGCGGGCCGCGCACGCGCAGACCGCTTTCGCCGGCCTGCTGGCCGCCGCGCCCGGCCTCTATTCCCGCGACCTCGCCTCGCTCAACGATGCCATCCCGCAGGCGCTGCCTTCGCGCGCCGAAGCCGGCGCGGCAGCGCCGGACGCAGAGATGGACACGGAAAGGGCCGCCCGGATGGCGAAGCTGGCGCTCCGGCGCATCGGCCACGACTTCGGCGGCCAGTGCTACAATTATGTCTGGTACAAGGTCCTGGTGGCGGCGGGCTTCCCCGACGACCCCGACGTGCCGGGCACCAGCGCTTACCAGTTCGCCGATTACGCGAAAGCCAACCCCGGCTGGCTCAGGAATTTCAAGCTGAAGATCATTCCCACTCCGGACAGCATCGAGGCCATGCCCGTGGGCAGCGTGGTGGTGTACGACAAAGGCCAGCGGGACCCCTACGGCTACGCCAACGCTTACCACGGCCACATAGAAGTGATTGCCGACCTGGACGGCGTGCGCTACGGCTGCAGCGACGCCTGCGCCGATATCGGCGGCACCGGCGGCTTCCTGACCCGGCCCGGGGCCAAAGAGCGCGTGACCGTTTTCGTCCCGATAAAATAAGCCGCGGCACGGCCGCGGGTTAAAGCGCCGGACCTTTCCGGCGTTTTTTATTTTGCCGGGCGGACAGGCGCAGGGAAGTGGTCCGGGCGGCTAATATTTATTAGAATTAAGCAGCGGACGGAGAACGGACCGCCGATATATTGTAAGGAGACGATCATGGCCATACATCCCTGCGCCGGAAAAACGCTGCCGAAGGAAATGCTCACGGACATCCCGAAGCTGCTTACCGCCTACCACAGGGACGCTCCCGATCCGTCGGTGCCGGCGCAGCTGGTCTCCTTCGGCACGTCCGGGCATCGGGGCAGTTCGCTTGCCCGCTCCTTCAACGAGCGCCACATACTGGCCATCACCCAGGCCATCTGCCAGTACCGCCGGGAGGCCGGCATCTTCGGCCCGCTGTTCATGGGCATGGACACCCACGCCCTGAGCGCGCCGGCCTTCGAGACCGCGCTGGAGGTGCTGGCCGGCAACGGCGTGCAGGTGATGATAGCGGGCAAGGAGCGCCACACGCCCACGCCCGCGGTGTCCCACGCCATACTCGCCCATAACCGCGGCCGGAAAATGGGGCTGGCCGACGGCATACTTATAACGCCCTCGCACAACCCGCCGGCGGACGGCGGCTTTAAATATAACCCGCCGCACGGCGGCCCCGCGGGCACGGAAATAACTTCCCGCATTCAGGACCTGGCCAACGAACTGCTCAAGCGCGGCCTGCCCGGGCTTAAGCGCGTGTCGTACGCGGTAGCCAAAAAAGCGTCCACCACGCGCGTCTACGATTACCTGGGCAGCTACACGCGCGACCTGGCCGACGTGGTGAACATGGACACCATACGCGGCGCGGGCATAAGGATAGGGGTTGACCCGCTGGGCGGAGCCGGCGTTAAATACTGGGCGCCCATAGCCGAGCTGTACAAGCTCGACCTCACCGTGGTCAGCGAGGAAGTGGACACCGCCTTCGCCTTCATGACCGCGGACTGGGACGGGAAGATACGCATGGACCCCTCTTCGCCCTACGCCATGCAGCGCCTGATAGGGCTTAAGGATAAATTCGACATAGCCTTCGGCTGCGACGCGGACTACGACCGCCACGGCATTGTGACGCCCGCCGGCCTGCTGCCGCCCAATCATTATCTGTCGGCCGCCATTTCCTACCTGTTCACCCACAGGCCCGGCTGGCGCGCGGACGCGGCCGTGGGAAAGACCGTGGTCTCCAGCTCGATGATAGACCGCGTGACGGCGAAACTGGGCCGGCGGCTGCATGAGGTGCCGGTGGGCTTCAAGTGGTTCGTGGATGGCCTGCTAGACGGGAGCTTAGGCTTCGGCGGCGAGGAAAGCGCCGGCGCTTCGTTCCTGCGCCTGGGCGGCGGCGCCTGGAGCACCGACAAGGACGCCATCATCCTTTCGCTGCTTTCGGCCGAGCTCACGGCCGTGCTGGGCAAGGACCCCGCCCAGGTCTACCGCGGCCTCACGGAGGAGTTCGGCGAGCCTTTCTACGAGCGGCACGACGCGGCGGCCACCCCCGCCATGAAAACCCTGCTTAAGAACCTCGCCCCGGAACAGGTGCCGTTCAAAGAGCTGGCGGGGGAAAAGATAGAGACCGTACTTTCGCGCGCGCCGGGCAACGGCGAAAGCATAGGCGGGATAAAGGTAATGACCCCCGGCGGCTGGTTCGCCGCGCGCCCTTCCGGCACGGAGAACATCTACAAGATCTACGCGGAAAGCTTCCGCTCGGCCGCCCACCTGGGCCGGATCTTCGAGGAAGCGGAAGCCATGATAACGCGCCTCTCCGCCGCCTGACGGCCCCGCGCACGGCGCGGGCGGCGGTGCGGCGGCATTTTGTTTTATGCCCGTTAATATCGTAAACTGGGCGTAAGGACCGTATCGAGGAGGATTGAATGAAAACACTTATCACGCTGTTGCTGCTCACCGCGCCGGCGGCCGCTAGCGCCATGGGCATGCACGGCGGCATGAGACCCGGCTGCGCTCCGGCGCTCGGGCTCCATCTGGCCGTAGCGCTTTACGCCCTGCTGGCGGCGCTGGGCTACTGGCTGCTGCAGCATTCCGCCAAAGAGAGCGCCACTTACGTAAAGCGCGCCGGGCAGACGCTGGGCTGGGCGCTTTTGGGCATAGGCCTGCTGGGAGTTCTTTGCGGGGTAACGAACCACGCGAAAATGGGGATGGCCCGCGGCTGCCGCCCGGAAGCTGAACTGACGGAAGCCGGGAAAATGGACGCGGAGCTGCCTGCGCGCCCCGGCCATCAAATGCCAGTAGAGCTGCGGCAGAAGCCGCAAACCGCTCCCAAAAACAAATAGCCAGGCCGCGCAGATAAATGGCTCCCCGCCCTCCGCAGAAGGGGGCGGGGATCTATTTGCGGCTCAAAGCCCCAGTTCGGGGGCCGCCGCGCGCATCGCACCCAGGGCGAGTTCGACGAACTCCTCCAGCGTCAGGCCCAGGGCCTCGCACTCCAGTATTATCGAACGGTCCACCGAAGCGGCGAAGCGCTTGTCTTTCATGCGCTTCGTTACCGACGAGGCTTTTACGCTGGCCAGCCGGCGGTCGGTATAAACCAGCGCGGTGGCGGTGATAAGCCCGGTTATGGTCTCTCCGGCGGCCAGCGCCTTGTGGAACGGATCAGCGCGGCGCAGGCCGCCGTGGGCGGCCTCGTTGTGCATTTTCACGGCTTCCACCAGCTCAGGGGGCAGGCCGTTCTCTTTCAGGATCCTTTCGGCCTCCAGCGTATGCCGCTTAAGGTCGCCGGCGGTCAGTTCCACGTCGATATCGTGCAGCAGGCCGGCCAGCGCCCACAGCTCGGCGTCGGCGCCCAGCCTTGCGGCCAGCGCGCGCAGAACGGCCTCCGAAGCCAGGCAGTGCTTTACAAGGTTGTCGTTCTTGACGTAAGTTTTAAGAAGTTCCAAAGCTTTTTCGCGTTCCATAAGGCCTCCGTACCGCTTACCGCGGCAGTGAAATTATAGAATAATCCCGCGGCCGCGAACAGCCGCGGCCGGCGCCGCCGGGTCTTAAATTTACTAGAATGGGAGGGGGAGAACCTATGATAAAATTCTATACGATCAATTTTTTCTTCAGCGCCGGCGTAATGCTCCTGTTCGCCTGGCTGGCCAGGCTGCAGACGGGCGCGGCGCAGGCCATGCACGACGCCGTCTACCTCTCGGCGGGCTTCGGCTTCACTATGGCCTTTGTGGCCGGCTCCATACACGTAATGCTGGTGCGCCGGCTGGCGGAAGGCCGCGGGCAGGGTGGAGATATCTATACCGTCTTCCAGCGCAGGGAACTGCGCACCGCCCTGGCCCCTGACCGCGTCTTCGCCTTGATGAAGCACTACCTGGCCGAAGTGGCGCGGCTGAACCTGCTGCAGGCCGACCAGGCCGCCGGCCTGCTTAAAGCGGGCTCGGCGTTCAATTTTATTACCTACGGCTACCGGATGCGCGTGGAGATAAAGCGGGAGCCGGCGGGCGGCACGCTCGTGCTCATAGCGTCCTCCCCCGTAGCCGGGCACCCGGGGGAAAGCGGACACGTCGCGTATGTTGGAGATGCCGGTGACCAGCATCATCATGCGCTCGAAGCCCAGGCCGAAGCCGGAGTGCGGCACGCTGCCGTAGCGCCGCAGGTCCAGGTACCACCAGTAGGGCAGCGGATCGATGCGGGCGTCGGCCATCTTCTTTTCCAGCACGTCCAGGCGGTTCTCGCGCTCGCTGCCGCCTATCACTTCGCCTATGCGCGGCACCAGCACGTCCATGCCGCGCACGGTGCGGCCGTCGTCGTTCAGCTTCATGTAGAAAGCGGCGGCGTCCTTGGGCTTGTTGTAAAGGATGACCGGCTTCTTGAAATAATGCTCCACCAGGAAGCGCTCGTGTTCGGAGGCCAGGTCCACGCCCCAGCTCACCTTTACTTCGAAGCGCTCGTTGACCGGCTCGAGCAGTTTGACCGCGTCGGTATAGGCCAGGCGCTCGAACTTGTTCTCGGTGATGTTGCGCAGGTTATCCATCAGCGCCGGCTCCACGTACTTCGCGAACAGCTCCATATCGGAGGGGCAGCGCTCTAGGACGCTTTTCGTTATGGACTTGATAAAATCCTCGGCCAGCTCCATGTCGTCCTGCAGTTCGTAAAAGGCCATCTCCGGCTCTATCATCCAGAACTCCGAGGCGTGGCGGTAAGTGTTGGAATTTTCCGCCCTGAAGGTGGGCCCGAAAGTGTAGATCTTACCCAGCGCCAGCGCCAGGCTCTCGCCTTCCAGCTGGCCGGTCACCGTCAGGTACGTCTTCTTGCCTAAAAGCTCTTTGGAAAAATCGATCTCGCCTTTGTCGGTCCTGGGCAGGGAGGCCAGGTTGGACAGGTCCATGGTGGTAGCCGTGAACATCTCTCCCGCGCCTTCGCCGTCCGAGGCGGTGATGATGGGCGTATTGACGTAGAAAAAGCCGTTGTCATGGAAATACTTATGCACCGCGTAAGCCAGCTCGGCGCGGATGCGCAGCATGGCCGCGTACTTGTTGGTGCGGGGGCGCAGGTGCGCCACGGTGCGCAGGAACTCGTCGGAAGTCTTCTTTTTCTGTATCGGGTATTTTTCGGGGTCGCAGCCGCCGTACACCTTCACCTGCCTGGCCAGCAGCTCGTACTTCTGCCCGGCGGCGGGGGAGGCCACCAGGTCGCCCTGTATCTCCGCCGCTGCGCCGGTCACCAGCGCGGGAAGCACCCCGGAGAAATCTCCGTTCTCCTGGGAGAACACCACCTGCAGGCTGGCGCGGCAGGAGCCGTCGTTGAGCTCGGCGAAGGACATGACCTTGGAGTCGCGGCGGGTCTTTATCCAGCCGCGGGCGGTCACCCCGGCGGCGGGGCAGGAGGAGGCCAGCAGTTCTTTTATCGTGATGGGGGGCATAAAGCGGGGGGCGCGCCTTAGTCTTCGGCCTTGGGGGCTTTTTTCGCGCCTTTCTTCACTTCATCGGGCACTTTGGCGACGGCCAGCAGTTCCAGTTCGCAGGTCTTATCCTCGCCGCTGTACTCTTCGAGGATATAGCCTACGCCCGGCGCGTAATAGCGCACGGATTTGCCGGCGTCCCCGGCGGCCAGCATGGTGACTACCTTCATGCATTTGGCGAATTTTCCGGCCCCGATGGAAACTTTATCGGACAAGGAAACTATTTCGCTGGAATCCGGGGGCTCTTCCCACTTCACGCCCTCTTTAACGGGCAGGGGGAACTCGCGGCGCCCGCCGGTGATCACCCCGTCGGCCGTGGTCAGCCATTTGGCGTCGCGCGTGATGGTATAAAGCGTGGTATGGGAATCGCGCAGTTCGAAGACCATCCGGGCTTCCGCCACCAGTTTGCCGGCCTTTTTCTTGACGTCGAGGATGTCTATAAAGACCTTGGCGCTGCCTTCGAATTCGGTGCTGGTGAATTTATACTCGTAGCGGGTCTTTTCTTTGAGCGGAAAATATTCTGAAGCCATTGTTGGTGCCCCCGGGAAAGTGGATCTGTTTAAATTTGGTGGACGTGACAGGGATCGAACCTGCGACCTCCTCGTTGCGAACGAGGCGCTCTCCCAACTGAGCTACACGCCCATAAGGTTACTGCCCGCTTTCTTTCGCCGCCTGCTGCTCTACGCTCCGCTTTGCTTTCAGGTGCTCTTTAAAACTCGCGTTGAAGAGATGTTTCCCTTTCCGGTCGGCCACGAAATACAGCGCGTCGAAATTAGCCGGAGCCAGCGCCGCCGTTACCGAATTTATCCCGGGGCTGCAGATAGGCCCGGGAGGAAGCCCGCCCACTACGTAGGTGTTGTACGGCGACTTCACCTTCAGGTCCTTGTACGTAAGACCCTTTTTCCAGTAGCCGAGGGCGTATTGCGTAGTGGGGTCGGCCTCCAGCGGGATCCTCCTGCGGAAGCGGTTGATATAGACCGCGGCTATCAGCGGACGCTCGGTCTCGTCCACCGCCTCACGCTCTACTATGGAGGCGATGACCATCGTTTTCCGTTCGTCCAACCCCTGCGCAAAACCTTTAGAGAACAGCGGACGCACCTGCTTGTCGAACTCTAATTTTAACAAATTTATCACTTCCTGTGGGGGCATTTTTTTTTCAAGCTGATACGTTGACGGGAAAAGATAGCCTTCCAGGTCCTGCTCGCGCGCCAGTTTAAGGAAGGGCGCCGCCTGCGTTATGCCGTTGGCCTCGAGCCGTTCCGCCACCTGCTCCATGCGCCAGCCTTCGGGCAGCACGACCTTTACGGAGCTGATATACACGCTGTGCGTGAGCCGC
>JAPLKJ010000081.1 GCA_026388125.1 Elusimicrobiota bacterium | reverse complement strand
GCCATATCCTGGTGGAGGGGGGCGGCCGCGTGGTAGGTTCCTTCATCAGCCAGGGCCTGGCCGACCGGTTCGTCTGTTTCGTGGCGCCGCTGATAATAGGCGGCACGGCGTCCAGGAATTCCATGGTGTGGCCCGACGCGCTCAACGCTGCGCGCACAGAGCTGGGCCTGAAGGCGCGCATAACTTCCATAGGCCGGGCCGGGGCAGACCTGAGGCTGGAGCTTGAATTCTGATGTTCACGGGGATAATAGAAGCCATAGGCAGAATTAAAACCGTTCACTCCGGGAAACTGGAGGCGGCCGTGCACGCCGGCTGGACGCTGGCCGCCGGAGAAAGCGTGGCCGTCAACGGCGCCTGCCTTACCGTTACGGCCTCGAAGCCGGGCCTGGCGGTTTTCGCCGTAAGCCCGGAGACGTTCAAAAGGACCACGCTGCGGCGGTTGTTGCCCGGCGCGCCGGTGAACCTGGAGCGGGCCCTGGCCGTGGGCGCGCGGGTGGGGGGACATTTCGTGACCGGCCACATAGACGGCGCGGCGCGGCTGCTCTCCGTGAAGGACGACGGCAACAGCCGGGTGCTGGAGGTGGAAAGAACGGAAGGCGCCCTGCTGGCGGAGAAAGGATCCGTGGCGCTGGACGGTATAAGCCTTACCGTCTCTGACATTTCTTCAGCCTCCTTCAAGGCCGCGGTGATCCCCCACACCTGGGAGAACACGGCGCTGAAGAACTTAAAACCCGGCGCCCTGCTCAACGTAGAATACGACATCCTGGGCAAGTACGCCGCCGCCCGGCCGGCCGGGATCACGCGGGCGTTCCTGGCGGAAAACGGGTTCCTCTGACCAGCCCGCTTTCCAACCGGCGTTTTTTTAATGATAAAATAATGGGGCAGCAAGAAAACACTTTAGGAGAGACTATGAAAATTTCACACGCACTGATAGCCATGGCCATAGCGCTTACCGCCTGCGCCGCCGCGCAGGCCAAGGAAATAACCGGCCCCGAACTGAAGCAGGCGCTGGAAAAGAACCCCGACGTGCTGCTCGAGGCCATCAAGGCCAACAAAGCGGCCATCTTCTCCATCATGAGCCAGGCCGCCATGGAAGAGCAGGCCCGCGTGCGGAGGGAAGCCGAAGAAGCCGACAGGAAAGCCCTCGAGGAAGCCTTCAAGAACCCGCTCAAGCCCGCCATAGACGACAAGACCCGCATACGCGGCGACGTGAACGCCAAATACACGCTGGTGGAATATTCCGATTTCCAGTGCCCCTACTGCAGCCGCGGCTACCAGATAGTGGAAGAGCTGCGCAAGAAATACGGCAAGGACCTGCGCTTCATCTACAAACACCAGCCCCTGTCTTTCCATCCCAATGCCATGCCCGCCGCCCAGTGGCTGGAAGCCGTGGCCATGCAGTCGCCGGAGAAGTCCTGGCAGTTCCACGACACCCTCTTCACCAACCAGGACAAGCTGGGCGTGGACTTCTTCAAGGCCACGGCGGCCGGCCTGGGCCTGGACGTTACGAAGTGCGAAGCCGACGCCGCCAGCCAGGGCGTGAAGGATAAGATAGCCGCCGACATGGCCGAAGCCGAGAAATACGGCTTCACCGGCACGCCCGGCTTCCTGATAAACGGCATCCCCGTGAAAGGCGCTTACCCGCTGGAATACTTCACGGACATCATCCAGAAGCTCGACGCGCCTAAAGCCAATTAAATGAAAAGGCCGGCGTTCGCCGGCCTGGATGCTCCGCGGGGCGGCTAAGTACTAGCCGCCCTGCAGCGTTCTGCGCACCGCGTCCACTATGACCCCGGCGTTCTCGTTCTTAAGAAAAGTGCCGCGCACCTGCGGGAACATCCGCGCCTCCGCGCTGAAGTCGGTGGTGGACACTATAAAGACCGGGATGGAGACCAGCAGCGGATTTTTCCTGAATTCGAGCAGCATCTGCATGCCGTCGAAATCCGGCATGACGATATCGGTGACCACGGCGGCCACGCCGCCCTCGAGGCACATGGCTATGCCCTGCAGGCCGTTGGAGCCGGTCTCGACGTCGTAGTAGTCGCCCAGCAGCTCGGCCAGCAGGTTGCCGAAGATCGCGTCGTCCTCGAGCACAATTACTTTTTGCCTGTCCGCCATAAGCAAGATTATATCACTTCCCGGCGCGGTCCGCCGCCCCCGGCGGGAAGTATTGTAAAATTAAGGCGCGGCCAGACAACCAGGCGGGCCAGGGACAACAAATGACGAACCCGGATATAAGAGACCTCACAAGGCAGGAACTGGCGGGGGCGCTGATAGCCCTCGGAGAAAAAGGCACCCGGGCCGACCGGCTCTATACCTGCCTGTACAGGAAAGGCGCCGCGGACTTCGCCGCGCTGGACGGCATACCGCGCGAGCTGTCTGAGAAGCTGGCGGCCAGGTATTCGCTGAGGCCGCTGCCCGCCGCCGAGAAGCTGGTCTCGAAAATAGACGGCACCATCAAGCTGCTGTTCCGGTTCCCGGACGGGGCGCCGGCCGAAAGCGTGGTGCTGTTCAATAAAAAAACGGTCTCGGCCTGCATCTCGTCGCAGTCGGGCTGCGCCTGCGGCTGCACTTTCTGCGCCACCGGGGCGCTGGGGTTCCGGCGCGACCTGAAGCCCTCCGAGATAGTGGCGCAGCTGGCGGCCTGCCGCCGCGCCGCCGGCAAGCTCGACAGCGTGGTGTTCATGGGCATGGGCGAGCCCTTCCTGAACTGGGCGAACGTAAAAAAAAGCATTCTGATACTTTCCGACAACAAAGGCTGCAATTTCCCGCAGACTAAAATAACCGTCTCCACGGTGGGCGTGGTGCCGGTGATCCGCGAGCTGGCCGGATCCCATCTTGAGATCAAGCTCGCTATCTCCCTGATAACCACCGGCGCACAGCGCGCGGAGCTGGCGCCGATGGACAGGAAATATCCGTTGAAGGACGTAATAGAAGCCGCCCGGTATTACTGCGCGAAGACCGGCAAGGCGGTGTTCTTCGAATACATCCTTTTCGACGGCGTGAACGACGGCCCGCAGGACGCCGCTAAACTGCTGGCGCTGATAAAGGGCGTGCCCTGCAAGCTGAACCTGATCTTGTACAACCCGCTGCCGGGGGGGGCCGCCCTGCCGCCGGGCCGCGTGGAGAAGGCCAAGGAATTCCAGAAGCTGATAATGGCGGGCGGGCTGCGGGCCCATCTGCGCCGGGAAAAAGGCACCGACATCAGCGCCGCCTGCGGCCAGCTGGCGGCCGCGGCGCAGGGCGGCAGCGGCCCCGCGCTGTAAAAAAACGGGATTTACAACCCGACACGCCTTTGTCGGGTTCGTCTGCTACACTATTTCGGTCAACGGGGCCGCGGGAGCGGCGAATGGCGGGCGTCGGCAACGGGGTATTTGGTATTATGGATGTTACGGCAGCCGGCAAGCCGGCTAAGTTCCCGCAGCGGTTCCCGGTAACAGTAAACGCTAGCCCGGAGTTAAGGAGATAATTATATGGCAAACTTGAACAAGGTAATGCTTATCGGCCGCCTTACGCGCGACCCCGAAATAAAAACGTTCAGCAACGGCGGCAAAGTGGCCAATATCGGCTTCGCCGTGAACAACCGCCGCAAGAACCAGCAGAGCGGGCAGTGGGAAGAAGTGCCGGTGTGGGTGGACCTGAAAGCTTTTAACCGCGAAACCGGCCGGAAGCTCGCCGACCTGGTGGAGAAATACCTGCGCAAAGGCCAGCAGGCCTACGTGGAAGGGCACCTGGTGCTGGAAGAATGGGCCGGCAAGGAAGACGGCAAGAAACAGTCCAAGATGGTAGTGTACGTGGACGAAGTCGAGTTCCTCGGCAAGCGCGAGGAAGGCCCCGGCGGCAGCCCGGAAGCGGAAGAAGCCGCCCCGGCCGGCAAGTCGAAAAAAAGCGGCGGCGGCGACGGCATGGACGAAGTTCCGTTCTAGCCCCGGCCGGAGTTTTAATGTAAGGACCCGGATGCTATGTCTATGAACGGCGTTTGCCGGGATGTACGGGAGTTCCTGCGCGGACTAGCGCGGGAGCTCCCGGAAATATTTCCGGCCCCGCGGCCCGCCAGCCGCCGTTACGCGCCGGTGCGCAGGCGCCGCGCGGCCCTGAGCGCGGCCGAGCGCGGGCAGGCCAAAGAGATCATCCGGGCCCGCGTGGAGCACTGGGCCGGGCTGATGAACCTGCAGTACAACCGTATCTGCGTGAAGGACCAGCGCACCCTGTGGGGCAGCTGCTCCGGCAAGAAGAACCTTAACTTCAACTGCCGGCTGGCCGCCGCGCCGCCAGAGGCGCTGGATTACGTGGTGATACACGAGCTCTGCCACCTGCGCGAGATGAACCACTCCAAAAGGTTCTGGGCGCTGGTGCGGGAAACCTGCCCCGACTACGCCGCCCGGCGTAAATGGCTCAGGAACAACGCGGCCCTGCTGTGGAACCCCGTAACGCCGAACGCTGCCGCCGCGCCCGAAGCGCCGGCCGGTTATTCGTACCCCCTTCAGCAGAATTAATTATTTTATCAGGCGGGTCTTCATTTTGCGGATGGCTATGCAGGCCATGACCGCGGTTAAAACCATTATATACAGCAGGTCCCACAGCAGCCCGGCGTGCAGCCTGTTGAAGGTGGCCGCGCGCGTAAGGTTCACCAGGTGGGTAAGGGGCAGCAGGTTGGCGGCGAACCGCACCCAGACCGGCATGCCGTCCAGCGGGAAGAAAGTGCCGCTGAACAGGAACATCGGATTTATAAAAAGAAAAATAGGCAGGTTCAGGTTATCGATGTAGGGCGCCAGGGCCGCGAAATACAGCCCGAACGACGCGAACATCACGCCCGCCAGCGCCGCCAGCGGCAGGATGACCAGGCTCGACGGATAGGCGGCCAGGCCGAACAGCGTGATTATCAACAGTATGGCCGCGCCCGCGAAGGTGCCCTTGGTGGCGCCCGAAAGTATCTCTCCCGCCAGGATGTCCTCGGCCGACAGCGGCGTGGTGATGATGGCGTCGAAAGTTTTCTGGTAGCGCAGCCGCACGAAAGCGCCGTACATGGTGTCGAAAGTAGAATGGAACATTATGCCGACGGCCACCATGCCGGGGGCCATGAAGGCGATATAGTTGTAAGCCTGGCCGGCGTAGCTTATCTGCTGCACATAAGCGCCCAGGCCGATGCCGAAGGCCAGGATGTAAAGCACCGGCTCCAGCAGCGGGGGGAGCACGTTGGTCTTCCACGTTACCAGCGACACGTCCACGTTGCGCCGCCACATATACCAGGCGCGGTACGAGATATTTTTCAGCAGGCAGGGGTTATTCATCGCGTAAATGTTTGCCGGTAAGCTTCAGGAACACGTCTTCCAGGTTGCCTTTGCCCTCAAGGTGCTTCTCTATAAGCTGCGCCGGCGTGCCCTGCTCTATTATTTTCCCGGCGTCTATTATCACCAGCCGGTCGCACAGCAGCTCGGCTTCCTCTATATAATGCGTGGTGAGCAGCGTGGTAAGGCCGTTGCTTTTCATGCCGCGCACCTCTTCCCAGATCTGCCGCCGGCTCTGGGGGTCCAGCCCGGTAGTGGGCTCGTCGAGCACCAGCACCTTGGGCCGGTTTATCAGCGCGCGGGCCATCAGCAGCCGCTTCTTAAGCCCGCCGGACAGGTCCTCAATGGGCCGCTCCAGTTTGTCGTGCAGGTGGAAGCGCTCTATCAGCTCTTCCGCGCGCCGCCTGGCCTCTGCGTAAGGAATGTCGAAATAGCGGGAATAAACTATCAGGTTCTTCAGCACCGAGAAATCCGGGTCCAGATTCACGTCCTGCGGGCACACGCCCAGGATATATTTAATGCCGCGCGGGTCCGTGTTCACGCTCATGCCTTCTACGGTAATATCGCCGCCGCTCACCGGCAGCGCGCAGGTGAGCATCTTCACCGTGGTGGTTTTGCCGGCGCCGTTGGGCCCCAGCAGGCCGAAGCATTCCCCGCGGTTTATCTCGAAATCGATGCCGTCCACGGCGCGCAGTTCGTCGTAATTCTTGCGCAGTCCTGCGGCTTTTATAACGGGCGGCATAGCCATACTCTATAAAAATACCCCGCCGCTAACAAGGCTGGCCCGGCGAAAAAGCCTGAAATTCCGTTTTTGCAACCCGACACGCCTTTGTCGGGTTCGTCTGCTATGCTATTGCTGCGCCATCGCGCATTAAGAAGGAGGGAAAATGAAAACGCAAACGATACCGCAGCTGGAGTTCCCCACGCAGCCGCTTAAAGCAGGCAGCGGCTATGTTGCCGAGTATATCATCCCGGCGGACAAAAAGGGCGAAGTGCTGAGAAAGCTCTACCCTTTCCTGCCGATACCTTCACTGAGCGACATCATGCTGGACATTCACGAGGAGAAGCTGTTCAAGGTGGGGGAGTTCCGCGTGCTGCGCGGCAACGATATGGACTGGCTGGTAAGCCCCTATTTCCCCAGCAGCGGCGGCACCGTAATAGACTGGGTGTACCCGGACGCAGGGGA
>JAPLKJ010000177.1 GCA_026388125.1 Elusimicrobiota bacterium | reverse complement strand
TAGCTGTTGTTCTCCAGCGGCCGCACTACCATGGATTTGCCTTCCAGCCCGCCGCCGATGCTCACGCTCAGCGAGCCTACGTTCGGCACGCTCAGCACTTCGGTGCCCAGCGTGGCGCTCAGTTTAAGGCTTATCTCGTCTATCAGCGCCAGGCGCTGGTCGGGGTAGGATTTGAACTCGCGGCGCAGGCCGCCCTCTATGCCGATCTCGGGGATTATGTTCGCGCCCTGGTTGATCTTGATGTTGGCGGCTTTGCAGAGCTTGTCCTTGGTGTTCTCGGTCAGGTTGCCCCAGAAGTTGGTAAGTTCGGTGGTAGGGGTGTAGGTGGACGGTGTCGGCACGCGGTTATCGGCCTTGAGCTGACCGTTGATAGCCGCTACTGACAAACCCGAGCCGAACGAAGTATCGTTCGCCGCTTTTGCACCCGGATTGGAAAGTAAGGAAAGGACCGCCGCCGCCGCGCTGATCTTGGAAAGGTTTTTGAGTATCGTCATGCCAATAGTATACGGCCTGGCATGACTTTCTAAAAGTGGCCTAAGGCCTACCCGGCCATGTTATTCTGGCCAGAAAAGCCTGGGCCCTCGTAGGCCCTACCCATAGGCCCTACAGGTAGGCCTTTAGGTCTGGGGCCATGGGCCCATTTAGAATAAGTGTTTACGGAACAAAGGTTTTTTACATACACAAAATATCGGCCACCCCCCACCAGCCCCTTTCTATAGATGTATAAACGCGAATTATAAGGTAAACCTTACTATTCCGGAGTCTTTTTCCGGAGACGTACAGACCATAGCTATGCGTTCTTTCGGGCGATATTCTTATCACCTTAGTAAGAGCCGGCCTTTTAGCTGACCGGGCGCTTTTTTTGTAACATTGTCATAAGACATTAAACAGCAGGGAGGTCACATGAAATTTGCAGCCGCCATAAGCGCTCTTCTTATACTGCCGACGGTTTGCCGCGCGGAGGTGCTGACGCTCCGTTCCGGCCAGGAAGCCCGGGGCGAAGTGGCGGCCATAGACGCGGAATCAGTGAAACTCGCGGACGGGAAAGTGCTGCCTCGAAAAAACGTTTCTGAAATACAGTTCGGGCCCGCAAAAGCGGAGCAGAAAGCCGCGGTCGGGACCGCCCAGCCGTCCGAAGCGGACAAAAAGGCCGCCGCTGAAGCTTTCGCCATGGCGCGGGAATTCGGCAAAAAATATTCCGGCATGAACGGGCTGGTGCTGCTCGACCAGGGCGCTTATACCCTGAACGCCGACGGCACCTCGAAAATGCGGACCCGCCAGATACGGCAGATACTGAAAGAGAGCCTTAAACAGAGCTGGGGCCAGATAATCCGCTGTTCCGAAGAAGGCAGGGAGCGCGTTAAAATAATCAAGGCCAATGTCTATGCCGCCGACGGCGGAATATACACCATCGATCCCTCCCGCATAAAGATCTCGAAGCCGCAAAGCTCGAGCGGGGATTTTTTCGTCTCGGGTTCGTTCTGCACCCAGTACGCCATGGAGAACGTGCAGGTGGGCTCTATCGTGGATTATGAAGTGGAAGAAGAGACCTATAATCCGTTCCGGAAAGATTTCTTTTTCCCCACCTGGGGGTTTCAGGACGACGAGGGCCCCGTAAAGGTCTCGGAGGTCAGCGTTACCCTGCCCAAAGACCAGGCGTTCTATTATTCGGTGCGCAACTTCGCCGACAAAAAAGCGGCGGAGCCGGTAATGACCGGGGACGCTTCCGCCAAAACCTACGCCTGGCGGCTCGAGAACGTTCTCCCTATGGCCTCCGAACCCATGATGCCCTCCTACGAGGACGTGGCGCCGTTCATGCGCGGCGCTATCTTCAAGGACTGGGACAGGATCTTCGACTGGACCATAGGACTGTATAACGAGCGCATCAAGCCTTCTCCCGAGCTTAAAGAATTCACGCTGCACCTGATAAAGGACTGCAAAACGGACGAGGAAAAGGCGCGGGTCATCTATCACTACGTGCAGAAAGAGATACGCTACATAGCCGTTAAGGTGGGCGTATCCTCCGGCTGGGGCGGCTACGACGCCAACCTTACCTGGAAGCGCCGCTACGGCTGCTGCGTGGACAAGTCGCTGCTGCTCACCACCATGCTGGGCGTGGCGGGGATCAAAGCTTCCCCGATACTTATCAACACCAACAACATGCAGGACATCGACTATACCATCCCGCAGGTAGGGTTCGACCATTCCATAACCGTGGCTGAAATAGGCGGGAAGCACGTGTTCCTGGACTCTACCGGCTACGATTCCCGCTACCCGGCGATATCCGGCTTTGACTACGGCGTTAAAGTTCTGAATATCTTCGCGAAAAAGATCGACTTCGTGCCGGTGCCGGCGCCCGGCGAGAACGGAAGCTTCTACGACTTCACCATCGGCATTTCCTCAGGCGGGGACGCCGCTGTTTCCGAGAAGATGAGCTACAGCGGCGCGCGCGAAGGCGAGCTGCGCGGCTATTATCGCTCGTTGAAGAAGGAGGCGCAGAAACGCGCATTCCAGGAGATGGCGAAAGGAGTGAACCCCGCGGCCGAACTGCTGGATTACGGGGTGAACAACGCTGAAACCATCAATGAGCCTTTCACCCTGGCCACAAAGTACGCGATCAGGGACTATCCCAGGCGCGCCGGGAATATCCTTATCTTCAACCTGCCGGATTTTGAAATGGAAGCGTACCGCATAACCGAGATCTCCCAGGCCGGGCGCGCCTATCCTATCGAATACGGCGCCTCGATGGGCCGTTACTACACGTACAAGATCTCGCTGCCGGACAACTACGAGGTGGTTTCCCTGCCGGGGAAAATAGAGCTTTCCGGCAAATACGGCTCTTTCAAAGCCCGGTGCGGGCAGCCGGAGAAAGGGAAAGTGACCTGCAGCTCCGCCTGGGAACGCGGCGAGCGCGTGGTGAGCCCGTCCGACTACGCGGCCTACAAAGCTTTCCTCGAAACCGCCGCCAGCTACACCAAGAACCAGCTGTTCTTCAAAGACCTCAGCGCGAAGGTGAACTAAAATGAAAAAATCACTTACTTTCTGTCTGCTGCTCCTGGCTGCGCCGGCCATGGCCGATATCCTTTACCTGAACAAGGGGGACGAGATAAACGGCGCCATAACCGGGCTGGACGCGGCGGGCATAACTATAGACGCCGCCGGGAAAACCGCGGTATATCCTAAAAAGGACATACTTAAGATACAGTTCGTGAAAGAATACGTCACGCCCGCGGCCGACCCGCTGGCCGAAGGCAGCGTAAAGGAACTGCTGGCGAAGCCGCCGCAGCCCGAGGCCTACCCGAACGACGGCTACATAGACTGGCTGACAGATACGCGGATAGATATTAACAAGGACAAAAGCTTCGTTATTACCGCGCGGAACCTGCGCAGCGTGCTGCGGGAACGGGGTAAAAGCCCGGCCGCGTTCGAGGTGATAAATTATCTGCCGGAGCTGGAGAAACCCGAGATAGAGTACGCCTATAGCGTAACTTACTCCTCTCTTTCCTACCTCAACGACATCTCCGTGATGGAAGGCTCGGCTTTCGTCGGTTATCCGGCATACGACAGGCTTAAAACCATGAAATTCGCCGTGCCGAACGTACAGATAGGCTCGGTGATAGATTTTTCCGAAAAGACGGAGACGCGCTACGACCCGCAATATCCGTTCTTCAGCAACACCGCCTTCCGCGGTTTCGAACCTTCGAAGAACGGCCGCCTTACGGTTACCGTGCCGGAAGGACTTAAGCTGGTTTACAGGGAATTCAACATGCCCGGGGGCAGGCTATTCTCAAAGCAAGACATCGCGGGCGGAACTTCCTACACCTGGGAACTGCGCGACGTTCCCTCTTATAAGCAGGAGCCCAATATGCCGCCCTACTGGCGCTACGCGCCGCAGGTCATGCTTTCGCTCGAAGACGGCTGGGCGGACCTGCGCGCCAGGTTCGAGCCGCTGCTGAGAGGAAAGCTGGAGATAACGCCCGGGATAGCCGCGAAAACGGAAGAACTTATCAAAGGCAAAACTTCTGACCTGGAAAAAACGGAAGCGCTTTATAACTGGGTGGCTAGGGAAATAAAGAGCCAGCCTGTCGCGATGGGCTACTACAGCTACATCCCCAAAAATACCGGGGCCATATTCAGCGCCAAAGCCGGCAACGGCCTGGATAAGCCGTTCCTGCTGTACGCAATGCTCGGCGCGGCAGGGCTTAAGCCGGATTTCGCCTATGTAACGGCCAAGAACTCCGAGTTCGACGAGAACCAGCCGAATATAAGGCAGTTCGGTTCGGCAGCGGCGCTGCTGGACGTCGCCGGGAAAACTTTATTCCTGGC
>JAPLKJ010000162.1 GCA_026388125.1 Elusimicrobiota bacterium | reverse complement strand
GGATCTCTTCCTCGCTCAAGCCTGAGCCGGCCTTGATCTCGATGCGCTGTTCCTTGCCGGTCTTCTTGTCCTTGGCGGTGACGTGCAGGATGCCGTTGGCGTCGATGTCGAAGGCCACCTCTATCTGCGGCACGCCGCGCGGCGCGGGAGGGATGCCGTCGAGGTCGAACTTGCCGAGCGACACGTTGTCGCCGGCCATCGCGCGCTCGCCCTGCAGCACGTGGATGGTGACGGCGGGCTGGTTGTCGGCCGCGGTGGAGAACACCTGCTTCTTGCCCACGGGCAGCGTGGTGTTCTTGTCTATCAGCCGGGTCATCACGGAGCCCAGGGTCTCGATGCCCAAAGACAGCGGGGTGACGTCGAGCAGCAGCACGTCCTTCACGTCGCCGGTCAGCACGGCGGCCTGCACCGCGGCGCCGGAGGCCACGCATTCCATCGGGTCTATGCCGTGCTCTATCTTCTTGCCGGCGTATTCCTCTATGAACTTCTGCACGATGGGCATGCGGGTGGGGCCGCCCACCAGGATGATCTTGCTGATGTCGGAGCTCTTCATCTTCGCGTCGGCGAGCGCCGTGTCGATGGATTTCTGGCAGCGCTTCACGATGCCTTCCACCAGCGATTCCAGGCGGGCGCGGGACAGCTTCAGGGCCATGTGCTTGGGGCCGGTGGCGTCGGCCGAGATGAACGGCAGGTTGATCTCGGTCTCCATCACGGTCGAAAGCTCGATCTTCGCCTTCTCGGCCGCTTCCTTGATGCGCTGCGTGGAAGTGGCGTCCTTGGTGAGGTCGATGCCGGTGTCCTTGCGGAACTCGCCGGCGATAAAGTCCACCAGGGCCTTGTCCATGTCGGTGCCGCCCAGCTGGGTGTCGCCGGAGGTGGAGATCACGTCGAAGGTGCCTTCTTTGCCCAGCTCCATGATGGTGACGTCGAGCGTGCCGCCGCCCAGGTCGAATGACGGCCTTCTCCACCTTTTCGCCCAGGAAAGCTTCGGCGTCGCGCTTCACCTTCTGAAGCAGGAAGGCCGCGAGCTGCGGGGGCGTGAACTCCTTGCCCACTATCTGGTATTTGTAGTCCGTGCCCATCTTCCGCTTGAAGGCGGAAACGGTGCCTTCGGGGTTGGCCACGGCCTGCCTGCGGGCGGGTTCTCCCACCAGCATCTGGCCGTCCTTGGCGAAAGCCACGTATGACGGGAAGGCTTTGCCGCCCAGCGTCGTGCCTTCGGCCGAAGGGATTATGGTAACTTTGCCGCCTTCCATCACCGCCGCCGCCGTGTTCGAAGTACCTAAGTCTATACCGATTATTTTTGCCATTTTAATGTCCTCCAAAGAAAGTTGCTGAAATTCACTCCGCCGACCCTTCCCCTGTCTTTTCCTCCCCCTTCTTTTCCTCCGCCGCCGGCTCCGGGGCCGGCGCGCAGGCCGGCGCTTTTTTCTTGGCTATCTTCACCCGCGCCGGGCGCAGTATCTTGTCGCAGAAATAAAACCCCCGCTGCAATTCTTCCACCACCATGCCGTCGTTCGAGTCGTCGCCGTCCACCACGCCCAGTATCTCCGACGCCATGGGGTCGTAGGGCTTGCCCACCGGCTCCATGGGGCGCAGGCCTTCCGCGTCAAAAACTTTCGAGAACTCCTTAAAGATCATTTCCAGGCCCTTCAGCGTCTCGCCCCCGCCGCCGTTCTCTTTGGCGGTGCTGATGTGCGCGTGGGCCGCCAGCAGCAGGTCGTAAAGAGGAAGGAGCTTGAGCAGTATCTCCGCCTTGCCCCAGCGGATCAGCTCCGGTTTTTCCTTGTCCAGGCGCTTGCGGTAATTCTCGAAGTCCGCCTGCAGGCGCAGCAGCTGGTTGTAATAATCGGCCGCGAGCCTCGTCTGCTTTTCCAGTTCGCTCTCCGGCGCCTTCGCCTCCGGCGCGCAACCTTTGCCGGCTTCTTCCGGCGCGGCGGCTTTCGCTTTTTTTTCTTCGCCTTTATGGTTCTTCATAGTGTCCCAGAGCTTCATTCTTCAAAATCTATTTTTTCCCAATCGACCAGCATGTCTTCCATCATGGAACTGACCGTGTCCACCAGGGAGATCATGCGCGGATATTCCATGCGCTTGTAGCCCAATATGCCCACCAGCCCCACGGCCTTGTCGTTGATGCAGTAGGAGCTGGAGACCAGGCTGAAATTCTTGAATTCCTTTATGCTGTTCTCGGAGCCGATAGTAACGTCCACGATGTGATGCTTCACCGGCTTTTCCCCGGGGCGCATTAGCAGGCCCTGGGAAGACTGCGGAGCGGCCAGGGCCTTGGTCTTTATGGCGCAGTCGCGCAGCCGCTCCCGGAGCAGGCCCGAGAAGCGGTCCTTTTCCTCCAGCAGCCGGGCGATGTTCCTGAAATCCTCTATGTTGCCGTCCTCGAGGTTCGAGTAGATGCGGCTCAGGCCCTCCAGGTACAGCGCGTCGTCGCTCTTCGAAAGCCCCTTGAAATATTCCACCAGCTTCTTCAGCAGGTCCTCGAGCCCCTTGCTGCGCTCGTGCGCCAGGAATTCTTTCCAGATGACCTGCGGCAGGTCCGCGATGGGCAGGTCCTTCAGGCGGCGGTTCAGCCGCACCGACAGCGCCCTGACCGAACTCTTGTCCGCGGGGTGGTCCAGCGTGAAAGCCGCGTGCTTGATAAGGCCGGAATGCGCGAACAGCACGGACAGCACGCTCTTGGGCCCCATGCTTATCAGGTCGAAGCGCTTCACGCTGTCGAGGTCCATGTCGGCGCTCATCACGAAGCCCGCCCATTTGGACATGTCGGCCAGCATCCGCGAGGTATGCTTCAGGAAGCCGTCCAGCTGCTCCACGCGGCGGTCGTACTCCTGCTCCAGGCGCTCTTTTTCGCTGACGGCCAGGCGCTGCATCCGCAGCACGTTATCCACGTAGGCGCGGTAGCCTTTGTCGGAAGGGATGCGCCCGCCGGAGGTATGGGCCTGGTAAAGGTAGCCGGTCTCTTCCAGCTCCTTGAGGATATTGCGGATGGTGGCGCTGGAAACGCTGAAGCGCCCCTCTTCGGCTATAAGTTCCGAGCTGACCGGGCGGCCCGTGCTGACGTAATTATAGACCACCCAGTTAAGGATCTTGTCTTTCCTGTCCTGCGCTACTTCCGGTTTAAGCACCCGCATAACGCTCTCCGCTGCGCGCCGATATTCCTCTGTGGCCTTAAATTAGCACTCAAAATGCGTGACTGCTAAAAATATTATACACCTTGAACTTTTAATTGTCAATACCCATCATTGAGTGCTAAAAATAGCGCGCCTGACCGCGGTCAAGGCGCCATCGCCCCGGTTTTCGTATACTTGCAGTATAAGGTTTTGGGAACCCGGAGGGTTTACAAGAATGAAATTATCGGCTTTTTTAACTGTTCTATTCCTGGCGGCCGGCTGCGCCGCGGCGCAGCAGAGCGCCTGGGCGCCCGCCGTCACTAAAGAAACTTTAAGCGCGGTAGAACTGCCCGCCGCCGGCCTCCCCGCGCGCGCGCTGCCGCGCGACGGCGTGAACTACTCCGGCGCCGAAGAAGTGCTGATAAAAGAATACAAGATCAAAGGCATAAGCCTGGATATCACGGAAGAGGAAGTCGGCGCCCAGACGGGCGGCTATGCCAACAGCCTGCCCTTCGAGCAGGCGCTGCGCCTTTCGCTGAAAAGTTTTCTCGAGGACTACACCAACCCTACCAGCCCGCTGGCCGCTATACTCGCCGCCGCCGGAACTCCGGCCGATAAGGCGTCCAGCGACCAGGTAAGGAGCGCCACCGTAAAGCTGTACCAGCTCATGAACATGTCCGGCGCCTCCCTGACGCTGGTGAGCGCGGGCGACACCCTGCAGGCCCCGCGCGGCGAAACCGTAACAAAGAACTGGATCTTCCATCTCCGGCTGGGCTACACCGGCGGCTCCTACTGGGCCATAGCTGACCGCTCGGCCGTAAAGCCGGTCTATAATTACTAAGCCCCGGCAAAAGCGATAAAAAAACCCCGGTTCCGCCGGGGTTTTTTATTGCGCTTATTTCAGCAGGTAATTCAGGGCGAGGTCCAGCAGCCTGTCAGGCAGCAGCCATTTAATGAAAAGTATCGCTTTGGCCTGGAAAGGGACGGCGTAGCGGGCCGCCGGCCGGGACGCGCGCGCGGCTTTAAGGATAGCCGCCGCCACCACCTCCGGCCCGGGCGCGGAGTTCCTGTAGCCGGCCCTGAACCTGCCGGTAAGGCTTTTTACCAGAGGCGCGTAAACCCCCGCGCCGGAGTATTTTTCCAGATTGACCAGGGCGGTATTGTCCCATTCGGTGCGGATAGGCCCCGGCTCGATCAGTATCACCTTGATGCCGAACCGCCCCGCCTCCAGCCGCAGGGCGTCAGAATAGGCCTCCAGCGCGTGCTTGGAGGCGTGGTACCACCCGCCCAGCGGCGTGGTGATCTTGCCCGCTATAGAGGATATATTTATTATACGCCCCGCGCCCCGCGCGCGCATGCCGGGCAGCGCCAACTGGGTAAGCCGGGCCAGGCCGAACAGGTTCACCTCGAACTGGCGGCGCGCCTCGGCTATAGGAACGTCCTCCACCGCGCCATGCGCGCCGTAACCGGCATTATTTACAAGAACATCTATGCGCCCCTCGGCCTTCAGAACCGTATCGACGGCGTTCTTTACCGAGCCTTCGTCCGTTACATCGAGCGGCAGCGGCTTCGCCCCCAGCGGCGCCAGCTCTTTAAGTTTCTCCAGGCGCCTGGCGGCCGCGTATACCGTATACCCCTCGCGCAGCAGCAATTCGGCCGCGGCACGGCCGATGCCGGCCGAAGCCCCGGTTATAAGAACTATTTGTTTTTCCACGGGCTATTGCGTGAGGAACAGGTCTTTGGTGACGTTGTAGCGGCCGCTCAGCCAGTCCACCACTTCGCGCGCGGCCTCGGCCGTTTCGTTCTCCCGCGATTCCAGAAAGAACGTATAGTCGGCCTTCAATGCTTCTTTTTCCTCGCCCGTAAGCGCGTCCAACCCCTTGTCCATGAAAGCCGGCAGGTCGCGCTCGAGCTGCAGCGCCATCTCCTGGCAGGTGATCATGGCAGCGGCCTTGCGGAACGCTTTCGCCGGGTTATAAGCCGCGCCCTGGCCGTAGCTGTTCTTGAGCGTGAGCAGCACGATCTTCGAAAGCGCCGCCTGGTTCATCGGGTTCACGGCGTGGGCGGACAGCCAGTTGCCTATCTCCGGGGGACGGCCGGTAACCGGGCGCAGGTGCAGGAACTTGCACATGCGGGGCCCGTCGTTGACCGGGTAATTGTCCCAGAGCACGGGCTTGCGGCCCAGCGCGGCGCAAGTGCTGCGCAGGTGCTCCTCGGTGTAGGCTTTGGAGCAGACCATTTCGCCGGTCCAGAACATGTTCACTTTCTTGTCCAGCGTCCTGCCCAGCGTCTCGAAGTAGCCCGCCGGCATTTTCCCGAACAGCTTTTCCAGCGCGGGGTCCAGCGAGTAATACGTCGGGCAGAACACGAACTGGCGGGCGTTGGAGCGGGCGGTTATCCAGTTGATTATCTCCGCCTGGCGTTCGGCCAGGCCGGGCAGGTCGCCTTTCATGTCGTCCATCAGGATGCAGAACTTGTCCACGCCTATGCGGTTGAAGGCGTCGATGCGGTTCTGCAGCAGCTTCTTCA
>JAPLKJ010000052.1 GCA_026388125.1 Elusimicrobiota bacterium | reverse complement strand
GGTCTGAAAATGGGTAGGCCGCCACCTGCTCTTTTTTTTAGAGGGTGTTGGGTGAGACGTTCACTGCTTTGCCGTTCTTCCAGATAGCCAGGGGGCGTCCGGTTTTTTTGTGGTTGGCCACTACTTTCCGTACGGCGGCTTTCATGGCCAGTTCCGCTTTATCCTGAATGGACAGTCGTTTTTTCATAGGTTCACTGACTCCATTATGATGCGGTAAATAGGTTCATTTTCCACTGTAAGGCTGCCGTTAGAGCCCTTGGCCGCCAGTACGGGCTTCTCACCGGAATTGTCGAACAGCATCCAGGTGTCGGCCAGGTGGGAGTAGTCTTTAAAGAAATTGGCTATGGAGCGGGGAAAGCGGCGCCTGATGTCGGTGGAAAGCACGTCGTGCCCGCCTTCGGCGACGCGGTTCTTTACGCGCAGGAGGGAAAGTTCCACGCCCGGCACCCACAGGAAGAACAGGTGCACTTTGTAGCCGGCCGCTTGCAACCGCCGGGACATTTTGAAATGGCTGCGGCCTGAAAGAGTGGTTTCAAAGCCGAAATCCTCGCCGCCCTTTAAGAATTCGCGTATGCTGGCCAGGACCAGTTTCCCGGCTTTAAGCGCGACTATCCTGGGATTGAACGGCGACAGCCCGTTAGCGATTAGGTCGGCGTTCACGAAATGAGGGCATTTGGCGTAATTGGGAAGGAACTCACGGGCAAAAGTGGTTTTGCCCGAGCCGTTGGGGCCTGCTACAACATACACATTTGAGGCTTTACCCATTAAGGGATTATAGCAGTTTCATATAAATTCTGTAGGAAACATAACCCACATAAGGGTAAGCGGTTACTGTGAAGCAGCGGGCGCATTATTCGTTCCGCGAGTAGTGTCAACGACCCTTGACAGCAACTCTGTCCGTCTGGTATAAATAAAGTGGCGTTGAATTAGTCCCGGCTTAGGATGCAATTATGAAACAGCTTAACCTTTTTGTTGGAAAAGCGCTGCTGGCCGCGGTTGCCGCGGCCGCGGTCTCGCTGCAGGTCTCTTCTTTTGCAGCCGCTGCGCCGGGCGGGCCAACGACGGAGCAGGTGCGCTACTGCGCGGCCGGCATCGCCGCTCTTGACCCCGACAAGACGACCGACTGTCTGGACCGGCGGATACTGGAGGCGTATTCAGCTGAAAACCCCGGCCAGGGGATAAAATTGCTGGCGCAGGCAAATACCATAAAGAACCTTTCCGACAGCCTGTCCATAGCCCAGGCTACCACCACGCTGCGCCGGGCTCTTATTCCGGCCCTTGAACCGGGTACGCCAGCGGCCGCTCTGGGGCTGGCCCCGGAGGCCGACAAGTTCCTGGCCTGGGTAAAGAAATACCGGCCCGGCAAACTGGACATAGCCCGGGAAGCCGTGCTCAAATGGAGCACCCTCCCTCCCGAACAACAGAAGTGGCTCGGGAAGAACGGGGTAACCGTTCCCGCGTGGGAGGCGGCCCCGCTGGGCAGCGTGAAGTACGAGCTCCTTGCAAAGTACGCCGAGGCCGAAGCCGCCGCGCTTATTAAGACCCCGGTCCCGGCCGACATGGCGGGAGTTACTGCGTTGAAGGCCTCCGCGATGAAAATTCGCGGCTACCTGTCCGACCCCTCCGCCGAAACGCTGTATATCTTCATCAGGCAGATGGAGACGCTGGTCCGCGCCAGGAAAGACGCCGTAGCCCTGCTGCCCGACGCTAAACAGCGGCAGGATTTCCAGGCCAAGCTTGCCGCTATCCGGGACCTGCCCGTTTCCGACCAGCTGACGGCGCTCAACGCCTTGTTCGACAAGACCCCCGCCCTGCGCGATTCCGAGATAGGCGTGAAGGTCAATGCTTTCAGGACCTCTTCCGCGGTGGAGAGCATCCCGGAGAGCGATTTCCAG
>JAPLKJ010000129.1 GCA_026388125.1 Elusimicrobiota bacterium | reverse complement strand
CAAGCTGCTTACCTCCGCCATAATGCTGGCGCTGGTCAGCGTTTTCGCCTCGCTGATACTCTTCGACTTCAACGCGCCCTGGGCGGCGGTGTTCGAGCTTTCGGTCTGCGCGGGACTGATCACCGTGCTGTTCATCGCCGGGGTCAGCCTGGTGCGCGCCGACCACGAGCGCAACCCCGAGGGCCGGGCCGTCTTCCAGGCCCTGCCCCTCGCTCTGGCCATCTTCGCGATAGCCGCCTGGTACTATGTGCCGGCGTTCTTCGCGGGGGTCTCGGACTGGAAGCTGATGGCCGCGCCCGGCGGGACCATCGGCTCTGCCCTGTGGGACGTGCGCCGGCCCGACCTGCTCGGCCAGATAGTGATGCTGGCCGCCGGCGTGTTCGTGATCAAATCCATTTTCCCCAGGAAACGCCCGGCCGCCGCCGAAGAGAGGACAACCAAATGAGCGCTTTCTCCCTCGACTGGTACTTTATTACCCTGCTGATCTTCGTCGGTCTTTACGGGATGCTGGTCTCACGCAGCATCATCCGCCAGCTGATCGGCCTGGAAATAGTTTCCAAGGCAGCCATGCTGGCAGTGATCTCGGCCGGCGCCCTCACCAGCAACCTGATGCTGGCGCAGGCGCTGATCATCACCATGATAGTGGTGGAGGTCGTAGTAGTAGCGGCGGGGCTGGCCCTGCTGGTAAAGGCCCACCGCCTCAGCGGTTCGGCCGACATCTGGAAACTGGACAGTCTTAAAGGATAAAGCCATGGACATACTACTTTTCCCGCCTGTGGTTTTCATTATCTCGCTGCTTTTCTCGCTGGCGCTGGCCGAGTTCCTTACTCCCCTGGCGGCGGCGCCCAAGCGCGTGCCGGGGTCGGCCAAGCACAACGCCTACGGCTGCGGTGAGGACGTCCCCGACGTGAAGGTCGATCCCGACTACCACGGCTTCTTCCCGTTCGCCATCTTCTTCACGCTGCTGCACGTGGCCGGGCTGATGCTCGCGACCTGGAGCTTCAACCCCCTGTCGGCGGGCCTGGGGCTGGTTTTCGGCTACGTGGCCGCCGTGGCCATAATCCTCGCGATACTCTTCGTGGACTAAAAAATGAAAACGATCGACAAACTCATAACCTGGTCGCTGCTTAAATCCCCCTGGATCCTGCATTTCAATTCCGGCGCGTGCAACGGCTGCGACATTGAAGTTGTGGACGCCCTGACGCCCAAGTACGACATCGAGCGCTTCGGCATACTGCTCAAGGCCACGCCCAGGCACGCCGACGTGCTGGTGGTGAGCGGCCCGGTGACCCGGCAGCAGGCCAAGCGCCTGAAGACCATCTACGACCAGATGCCCGACCCCAAGTTCGTGATGGCCGTGGGCGCCTGCGGCTGCTCCGGCGGCGTGTTCGACGGCTGCTACGGCGTGGTGCCCGGCGGCCTGGACCATGTGATACCGGTTTCCGTGTACATCCCCGGCTGCCCCGTGCGGCCCGAGGCTATAATAGACGGCGTGGTAAAGATGATACAGAGCGTGGAAGCAGCGTCTAAGTGAGGCAAAATGACCGAATTTACCCAAGAAGAAAAAATTAAAGCGGCGCTGGAAGCGAAGTTCCCCGGCTCCGTTACGAACGCGCTGGTACAGCGCAGGAACCGCGTGTGGCTGGACCTGGCGCCCGCCGCGCTGCCCGAGGTCCTGGCCTGGATGAAGGCCGAGGGGTTCCAGTATCTCTCCACCATCACCGGTTTCGACGAGGGGGAGAACCTGGGCGCCTGCTACCACATGAACAACAACGCCATGCTGGTGACCGTGAAGGTAAGAACGCCCCGCGCCAACCCCGAGATCCCCAGCATCCTGTCGGTGTTCCCCGTGGCCGTCTCTTACGAGAAAGAGCTCGAGGACACGCTGGGAATAAAAGTGCTGGGCCTGCCGCCCGGCCGCCGCTACCCATTAGCCGAGGACTTCCCCGTAGGCCAGTACCCGCTGCGCAAGGACTGGAAGACCGAGGATTATCTGGCCCAGCAGGCCGCCCTTCTTAAGTCGGAGACGAAATAACATGGCAAAAATAACCATCCCGTTCGGCCCGCAGCACCCCGCCCTCAAGGAGCCAGAGAATTTCATGCTGGTGCTCGAAGGCGAGCAGATCTCAGGCTCGACGATAAACCTGGGCTACAACCACCGCGGCATGGAGAAGGCCGCCGAGAGCCGCACCTACATCCAGAACCTTTACCTGATAGAGCGCGTCTGCGGCATCTGCTCGCACTCGCACACCACCACCTATATAACCAACGTCGAGGAACTGGCCAAGGCCGAGGTTCCGCAGCGGGCGCTGGCCATCCGCACGCTGATAGCGGAGCTGGAGCGCGTGCACAGCCACCTGCTGTGGCTGGGCGTGGCCGGCTACGAGATGGGCTTCGAGACGCTGTTCATGTACACCTGGCGCGACCGCGAGCAGGTGCTGGACTGCCTGGAGCTCCTGAGCGGCAACCGCGTGCACTACTCGATCAACACCATAGGCGGCGTGCGCCGCGACGTTTCGGCCGAGCAGAAGGCCGAAGTGCTCAAGCGCATCAAGTTCCTCGAAGGACGCACCCAGTATTACATCAAGCTGGCCCTTGAAGAGCCCACCATAGCCGCCCGCACCGCCGACGTGGGCAAGTTGCCGCCCGAAGTGGCCCTCGAGCGCGGCGCCGTAGGCCCCACCGCCCGCGCCTCCGGCATAGCCCGCGATGTGCGCAAGGACGAGCCCTACCTGCTCTACGACAAGCTGGATTTCAAGCTGATCACGCACAACACCAACGACGTCTTCGGGCGCCTGGTGGTGCGCGCGCTGGAGCTGGTGGAATCCTACAAGCTGATCAACCAGGTGATAAACAACCTGCCGGAAGGCCCCATCTCGGTGAAGGTGCCTATGAAGATAGCCCCCGGCGAAGCCGTGAACCACTACGAGGCGCCCCGCGGCGAGGACATCCATTACCTGAAGTCCAACGGCACCGACAAACCCGAGCGCCTGAAAGTGCGCGCCCCGACGCTGGCCAACCTCCAGAGCGTGTCCTACATGCTGGACGGCGGGTGGCTGGCCGACGTGCCGCTGGTGATAGCGGCCATCGACCCCTGCATGTCCTGCACCGACCGCGCCGCGGTCTGGGACCAGAAGAAAGGGAAAATGGCGGTATACGGCTGGGAAGAGCTGCGCAAGCTGGGCATCGAGCATTACAAGCACCGCGGCATCGACTTCTCCAAGCTTTAAGATCGGGAGTTCAAGGAAACCATGACATCGGATTCAATACTGCCTTCGCTGGCTTACATAATAATCTTCCCGGGCTTCCTGTTCCTGGCCCTCTACGGCCTTTCCCTTCAATGGGTGGACAGGAAGCTCTGCGCCTGCTTCCAGAACAGGATGGGCCCGCCCTGGGTGCAGCCGCTGGCCGACTTCCTTAAACTGCTGGCCAAGGAAGTCATCGTGCCCGACGCCGCCGACTCGAAGATGTTCAGGCTGCTGCCTTTCTTCGCGATGGCCGCCGTGATGACCGCTATCGTCTCCATCCCGGTGGGCGCGCACGCGCTGTACAGCTTCCAGGGCGACATGGTGGCGGTGATCTACCTGCTCACCATCCCCACAGTTACGTTCTTCCTGGCCGGCTGGAGCTCCACGAGCCCCTACGCCACGGTGGGCGCCATGCGCGTGATGACGCAGCTTTTCGCCTACGAAGTGCCGCTGATGCTGTCCATCATCGGCCCGGCCATCCTCGCCGGCTCCTGGAACCTCACCGAGATCTCCGCGTTCTACGCGGCGAAGCCGCTGCTGATAGCGGCGCAGCTGCCCGGCTTCCTGGCGGCCATCCTGGCCCTGCAGGGCAAGCTCGAGCGCATGCCGTTCGACATCCCGCATTCCAAGAACGAGATAGTGGGCGGGCAGTTCACGGAATATTCCGGCCGCCTGCTGGCCTTCTTCTACCTGGCCATCGACATGGAACTGGTAGTGGGCGCGGCGCTGCTCAACGCCGTATTCCTGGGCGGTTCGCTGGGCGTTGCGGGCTGGGCGGCCATCCCCGTGTTCCTGTTCAAAACGCTGTTCGTCACCTTCCTGCTGGCCCTGCTGAAAGTGCTGATGGCCCGCATACGCATAGAGCAGATGGTTAACTTCTGCTGGAAATACCTGGCCCCGGTGGCGATGTTCCAGATACTCGTCGATATTTTCTTAAAGTACAAATTAGGATAACCCGTCATGATAAAACCCGCAAGAGTCTTCGGTGAAGTAATGAGGCATCTATTCAAGAAGCCCGCCACCTGCGCCTATCCTTTCGAAAAAGCGAAGATCACCGAAAGGTTCCGCGGCCGCATCGACTTCGACTCGCCCAAGTGCATAGGCTGCCAGATGTGCGTGCGCGTCTGCCCGGCGAAGGCCATAGAGATAAAGCTCTCGGCCGAGCAGCCCCCGGCGCCGGTACAGGCGGAGGGTCAGCCCCCGGTGCCCGCCAAAAGGAAATTCGACTGCTTCATGCACCTGGACCATTGCGTGTACTGCGCCCAGTGCGTGGAAACCTGCCCCAAGGACGCCCTGATAATGACCCAGGACTTCGAACTGGCCCACACCAGCCGCGCTGCGCTGACCAGGCATTACAAGTAACCAGGCTGCAGAAAGCAACAATAAAGAAGCCGGCAAACCGCCGGCTTCTTTATTTTCACGGCGTTACGGCGCTATCACCTGCGCTGGCGCCGTGGGGCCGGGTTAGCAAAACCTTCGCGGAGGCTGCCGCTTGCGTAAGCGCGGCAGCCGCGTCGCCGCAGGCGACTTTCTTGTGATGAGGGGCGGCCACGGTGTGGCCGACCCCGCGTTTTGATAACCCGGCCCCACGGCGCCCGCGCCGAACTGACGGACTAACGCCACAATTTATTTGTATCATAGACACATGAGAAAACATTGGCAAAGACAGCAGCAGCGCGGAGCCTCCGGCGGGCAGGAAGCCGTAATGGAAGGCGTGATACAGCATCACGGCAATTTCGCTTTTTTACTAACTGAAACGCCCGGCGGCAGCGACGTATTCCTGGGCGGCAGAAGCCTCGCCCTGGCCATGGACGGCGACCGCGTGCAGGCCAGCGTCCGCCGCGAATCCTCCGGAAAGCTCGCGGGCTCCATAGTGCGCGTCCTCAAACGGGCCCATACCACGCTGGTAGGCGTGCTCAAGCACGACCGCAAAGGCTGGGCGGTCTGCCCCGAGAAGGGGGACGCGCCCCCGGCGTTCGTGACCGGCTTCGCCCCGGGCGTTAAGCCCGTAGAAGAAGCTTTCGCCGTGCTGGAGATCACCCGCTGGCCCACGCCCGAAGCCGGCGCGGCCGGGCTGGTGACCGAAATAATAGGCGGCTCCGGCGACATCCGCGCGCGCATAACTTCGCTGCTGCGGGCACGCAATATCAACGAAACTTTCAAAAAAGAGACCCTGGCCCAGAGCGCCGCGTGGGGCCTGGAGCTCAAGCCGGAACAGTGGCAGGGCAGGGAAGAGCTTTTCGACCTGCCGGTAGTGACCATAGACGGGGCCGACGCCAAGGATTTCGACGACGCCGTTTCGCTGGAGCGCCTGGACGGCGGGCTGGTGCGGCTGGGCGTGCATATAGCCGACGTCAGCTACTATGTGAAGGAAAAGACCGCGCTGGACGCGGAAGCCTACGAGCGCGCCACCAGCGTGTACCTGCCCGACAGAGTAGTGCCCATGCTGCCGCCTTCGCTTTCGAACAACCTCTGCAGCCTGGTGCCCGAGCAGGAACGCCTCACGCTGTCCATCTTCATGGACATAGACTCCGCCGGAAAAATAACGCGCCGGCGCATGGTCAATACTGTGATACGCTCCTGCCGCCGCTTCACCTACGACGAAGTGGAGGAACTGCTCAACGGCAAAAAAGTGCCCAACGTCACAAAACAGGTGACGGAGATGATCAAGCGGATGGGCGAACTGGCCGGCGTGCTCAACCGGTGCAGGATAAAGCGCGGCGCGCTGGATTTCAACCTGCCGGAATATAAAGTGGAAACGGACCCGCAGGGCATGCCGCTGCGCGTGGTACTGCGCCCCAGGCTGAAAAGCCACCGGCTGATAGAAGAGTTCATGCTGCTGGCCAACGAATCCACGGCCACCGAGCTGATGGCCGCGCAGATACCTTTCCTGCACCGGCGCCACGACGAGCCGGACCCGGAAAAGATAAAGACCCTGGCCGAAACGCTGGGCTCCCTGGGCC
>JAPLKJ010000204.1 GCA_026388125.1 Elusimicrobiota bacterium | reverse complement strand
CGGCTATCATGTTAAGGATCTCGGCCTTAACGCTTTCCTCGTCGATGCCGCCGGCGGCCGAGGGCTGAGCAGGGGCGGCCGCGGGTATTGACGGTGTCGGCGCGGCAACGGGAGCCGGCGCGGGGGCGGCTGCAGCGGACCCCGCGGCCGTAACTGTTCCCCCCTTCTCTTCCATCACGTATTTTATGCAATGTCTTATCGTCGGATAATCCTTGAGCGACAGATTCTCCTTGCGCGGGATATCGTAATGCTCGCGCATGGCGGCGAACAGCTCGGCCTGTTTCACGGTGTCGATGCCGAGATCTGCCTCCATGTCCAGGTCCAGTTCCAGCATGTCCTTGGGATAGCCGGTCTTGTCGGCTATCATGTTCAGGATCTCCACTTTAACCGCTTCCTCGTCCACACCGGCGGCGGTGCGGGCCGGAGCGGCGGCGGGTTTTACCGGCGCCGGCGCGGCCGCGGGGGCCGGCGCGGGGGCGGCGGCGGGCTCCGCGGCCGTAACCGTTCCTCCCCTCTCTTCCATCACGTATTTAATGCAGTGCCTTATCGTCGGGTAATCCTTGAGCGACAGGTTCTCCTTACGGGGTATGTCGTAATGCTCGCGCAGGGCGGCGAACAGCTCGGCCTGCTTCACGGTGTCGATGCCGAGGTCGGCCTCCATGTCCAGGTCCAGCTCCAGCATGTCCTTGGGATAGCCGGTCTTCTCGGCTATCATGTCTAGGATCTCCACTTTAACGGTTTCCTCGTTAACTCCGGAGACCGCGGCGCGGGCCGGGGCGGCGGCCGGCTTGGCCGGTGCCGGAGCGGCAGCAGGAGCCTGCGCGGCTGGCGCGGGTATTACGGGCGCGGCAGCGGCGGCCATCGCTGCGCCCTTCTCTTCCATCACGTACTTTATGCAGTGGCGGATGGTCGGATAGTCTTTGAGCGACAGATTGTCCTTGCGCGGAATGTCGTAATGCGCGCGCAGGGCGGCGAACAGCTCGGCCTGCTTCACGGTGTCGATGCCGAGGTCGGCCTCCATGTCGAGGTCCAGCTCCAGCATGTCTTTCGGATAGCCGGTCTTGTCGGTTATCATCGCCAGGATAGCTTCCTTAACGGAATCTTCGCTGATCCCGGCGGCTGCGGGCCTGTGCACGGGAGCGGGCGCGCGCACGGGCGCGGCGGCGGCCGCAGGGGCCGGCCTGGCGGGCGCGGCCGCAATGCCTGCGCCCACGGGTTCCTTCACCGGCGCGGGAGTTCTGACCCCCGCCGTTCTTTTATCTTTCACCCTGAGGGTGTTGAACACTATTTCCAGTTCCGCCGCCGGATCGCCGGAAACTTCCTTCACCCAGCTGTTGTACCGGGCCTGGTCCGGGAAGCGGCTTTCCCCGGCCTTCCAGACGCGCTCGGTCATGGACATGGCCATGTGCGAGCCGAAGCCCGCGGCGAAGCGCAGCGCGTACTTCAGGTCGTAGTGGCCGCCCTTGGAAAGGTTTATGCCGGCCAGCTCGGGGTCCGCTTCCTTATAGTTCGCGATCGGCGGGATTATGCCCGTGTTCAGCGCGCGGATGGCTATCACGTCCTCGAGCGACGCGCCCATCGTGTGGCCGGTGAAGCCTTTCACGTTGCTCACCACCACTTTGTCCACGCTGGCGCCGAAGGCTTTCTTGAGCGCTTTGACCTCGGCCGAGGCGCTGCCGCCGCGGGCCGGGGTGTAGGTCTCGTGCGACATGAACATCGTGTACGGCGCCATCTTCTCTTTCTTCAGGCCGTAAATATTCTCCACCTTCTTCACGAAGTTCTCCATCACGGAGGCCACGTGGTCGGTATCCAGCCGGGTGGCGTGGAAAGCGGAGTTCGCGCACTCGGTAAGGAGCAGGCGGGCCAGCGGCTTCATGCCGCGGGCGCGCATAAGGGTCTCGTCCTCTATCACCATGGCCACGGAGGCCGCGCCGACGATAAGGCCGTGGCGGCGGCGGTCGAAAGGCAGGGCCGCTTCGGAGACGTTCTCCTTGGTGGTGGCCGTGCCCGAGGCCAGGAAGCCGGGCATGGTCCATTCCTGTATCTGCTCGCTGGTGATGTCGTCGGCGCCTATCACTACAACGCGTTTGCACTTGCCCGCGCGTATCCAGGATTCGGCGATGTTGACAGCCTGGGTGGTGGAGGCGCAGGCCGCGCTCATGTGGATGCTGGGGCCTTTGGCTCCCACCCACTGCGCGAACTGGCTGTCGGCTATCGGGATCACTTTCAGCAGGAAGTTCTGGCTGAAGGTGTACGGGTCCTTGCCGGCTCCGGGCTGGTGGTCCGCGAAGTTGCTCTGCAGCCACGCGCGCAGCGCGGTCTTGTCGGCCTCGGTGGGCAGCTTGTCCACTATCTGGTGGTAAACCTCCCACAGCTGCCCGGCGGTGCGCCCCGAGTATTTATGGTTGAAGTACTGGGTCACTTCCTTGATGATCGACTCTATCACGGGGAAGGCCGACGCGAACACCACGCCGGTCTCGGAGGCCACCGGCTCGGGCAGCGCCCATTTCTCGGGCAGGTAGCTGCCCGTGGTGGTCTTCTTGTAATAATGGATCAGCGGCAGGCCCGCGTCCTGCAGCGCCAGCACGCCGGCGCCTATGGCCATCTTGAACGTGGAGTCCAGCGCCTTGGCCACGGTATGCGGCAGGCCGAACTCGGCCTCGATGTCGAGAGAGCCCCGGCGGGCGGACAGCTTGATGGCCTGGTCCACGGAGTCGATGGCCTCGATGCTGTGGTTGCCCGTCGGGGACTTCACCACGCGGATGATGTTCTTGTCTATCTGTTTGGCGCGCCAGCCGGCGGGGATGGGCTCTATCATGTTCTTGCCGGCCAGGATCTCGTCGAGGTTGTGCTCGCGGAACAGCTTGTCCCAGGTGCCGGGCGTGCCGCCGGCTATGCCGGAGACGGCTATATTGTTGAAGTTGAAGCCGAACTTCTCGGCGAAGGACGCCTTGTCGGCCGGCAGGGCCGAGGACGCTGAGGTGTTCGCGGAGACGGGCGCCGCAACCGGGCCGGTAACTTTCAGCGCCCAGTTCTGGTAGTACGGGTTGAAGAACTTCCCGCCGCTGCGCGGCAGCTTGCCGTCCCAGTTCACGGGAATGCCCAGCGCCGTCATGTTGGCCAGCAGGTCGTTGAACTCGGTGATGCCGCCGCGCTTGGGGTGGTTGGAGGCCAGCACGGTGATGTCCTGCTTGTCCTTGAGCGTTGACGTGGCGAAAGCGCTGAGCACGCGCTTCGGGCCGCATTCGATGAACGTGCGCACGCCTTCGGCGTACATGCGCTCCAGCTGCCTGATGAACTCCACGGGGCTGGTCATCTGCTTGATGAGCATGTCGTAGATGCCCTGCGTGTCCGTCGGGAAGAAGTCGGCGGTGACGTTGGACAGGATCTTCATGTCGGCGGGCTTGATCGGGATGTTCTGCAGGAACTTGCGGTACGGGCCCATGGCAGGCGCCACTATCTCGGAGTGGAACGCATGCGACACGGGGATCTCCCCCGCCTCTACGCCCAGGTCCTTGAACCTCTGCACGGCCTCTTCCACCGCTTTGGCTTCGCCGGCTATCACGGTCTGCAGCGGGCAGTTCTTGTTGGCGCAGATGATATAGCCGCTGATCTTTTTCAGCTCGGCTTCCACCTTGTCGCAGCCCCAGGCGATGGAAGCCATCTTGCCGGGGTCGGACACTTTCACGCTGGCCATTTCCTTGGCGCGGCTGGTAACGGCGCGCAGGCCGTCCTCGAAGGTGAAGATGCCGGCCGCGGTGGCGGCGGCGTACTCGCCCAGGCTGTGGCCGATGGCCATGTCGGGCTTGATGCCGAATTCTTTGAACAGGCGGTACATGGCGATGTCCGCCGTCATCATGGCGGGCTGGGTAAGCTGGGTCTGCTTTATGGCGGCTTCGCGCTGCGCCAGTTCTTCCTTGCCCTCGCCGGGCTTGCTCCAGATGGCGTCGGTGAGGCGCACGCCTATCATTTTCTCGAGGATAGCGTCGGCCTCGTTGAAGGTTTCCTGCACCACCTGGTACTTGGCGGCCAGGTCCCTCATCATGTCCACGTACTGCGAGCCCTGGCCCGGGAACAGCAGCCCTACTTTCGACTGGTTGGTGCCGGTCTTGAAGGTGTAGACGCCTTTCAGCTTGAAGTTGAGCGGCGGCTCGGTCCAGGTCTCGGGCTTGGCGTTCCTGGCCATGAACTCTACCTTGTCCATAAGGTCTTTCGGGGACTTGGCCACGATCGATACGCCCCAGGCGGCTTTGGCTTTGGTCTGCGCAGGCTGCGCGAAGACTGACAGCGGGTAGGCCTCGGGCCACTTGGAGAAGGTGGAGGCGGCGGCGGCCTGCGCCTGCTGTATTACGTCCGCCGGCGTGGCGCCGGTGAAAGTTACGGCTTCGCCCTGCAGCGCGGAGAAAGCGGCTTTGGGGTTCTCCACCACTTCGATCTGCGCGCGCGGAGCTTCGGTTTCCGCCGAGGCTTTGGCTGAGCGCTGGTGGTCGGGGCCGGTGTATTCTTCCATGGTAACGTGGAAGTTGGTGCCGCCGAAACCGAACGAGGAAACGTTGGCGCGGCGTATGCCGTCCTTCTTCCACTCGGCCGCCCTGTCGATGACACGGAACAGGTCCAGGTTTATGCCGGGGTTGGGCTTCACGTAATTGATGGAGGTGGGCAGGGTCTTGTTGTAGAGGGCGAGGGCGGTCTTGGCTATGCTCACCGCGCCCGCGGCGGCCTTGGTGTGGCCTATCTGCGACTTCACCGAGGTCAGCCCCAGCTTCCTGCCGCCGCCCATGTGCGGGCCGAACACTTCCTGCAGCACCTGTACTTCCGCCGCGTCGCCCACCTTGGTGGCCGTGCCGTGCGCTTCCACGAAATCCACGTCGGCCGGGGAATAGTCCACCCCGGCGAAAGCGTTCTCGATGGCTATTTTCTGGCCCTTGGGGTTGGGGGCGGTTATGCCCTTGCCTTTGCCGTCGGAGGAGGCGCCCACGGAGTTTATCAGGGCGTAGATCTTGTCGCCGTCCCTGACCGCGTCGGACAGGCGCTTAAGTATGTAGATGGAGACCGCTTCGGCCATAACGAAGCCGTTGGCCCGTTCGTCGAAGGAATAGGAGCCGTCGGCGGAAAGGGCGCCGATCTTGCAGAACTTCACGAAGGCCGGGGGCGACATCATATCGTCGGCTCCGCCCGCCACCGCCATGTCGAACTTGCCGGCGCGCAGGCCCAGCACCGCGTAATCCAGCGCCGCCATCGAAGAGGCGCAGGCCGCGTCCATGGTCATGTTGGGGCCGTTGAGGTTGAAAACGTTGGCTATGCGGCCGGCGGTCACGTTGGCCAGTTCGCCGGGCATGGTGTCTTCGGTTATCTGGAGAATGCCCTTGTCTATGCCGGCTTCGTACTCGCTTATCATCGCGTCCCGCTTGTCCTGCGGCAGCGCCGAGAAGGCGGCGGTATGCTTAAGGATGTTCTCGTTGTAGAACTTATAGACGCGCAGGTCGGTCATTTCTTTGCGCGTCGCGCCCATGGCGTTGCCTATGACGGCGGCGGTCATTTTGGGGTCGAAGGGCTTCTTGTCGTAGCCGGAGTCTTCCAGCGCCATCCGCACGGCCTCTATGGTCATCTGCTGCAGGCGGGAGATCTGCGTGGCTACCTGGGGCGGGATCTTGTATTTTATGGAATCGAACCTGAAGCCCTCTATGAAGCCGCCTATCTTGGAATAGGTCTTGTCCTGGGCTTTATGGTCTTCCGAATAATAGAGTTTCCAGTCCCAGCGGTCGGCGGGCACTTCGCCTATGCAGTTGCGGCCCTCCAGCACGTTCTTCCAGAACTCTTCCTTATTAAGGGCTTTGGGGGCTATTATGCCGAGACCGACTATCGCTATTTTTTCATTGTTCATAGATCTGTATGCCTCTCAATACGCTGAATTACGCAGCTTTATTTGCGTTGTTTGGCGGAAACGGGAATATCGATAAAATCAGGGAAAAAGGGCCGGGCGCAGCCATTCGGGGAATTCCATCATAGTGATATAGTATAAAAAAACAGGCCCCGGCAACAAGGCTGTATCCGCCAGACGGCCGCAGTTATCCCGGCTCAGGAGGCGCGGGGCGGTCAGGAACCGGGGCTTCTTTTAATATATTTATTAATGATTATCCTTTTATGGCGGTTCGGAGGCCCTGATCCTTTGCCGGGCGCATCCGGCCTGCGCCAGGCGCCGCCCGGCACCGGCCCCGCGGTTCCTGCCGCCCGCCCCTTTTCAGGCGGCGGCCCGCCCGCTGCTGGAAGTTCCCGGTTCGCCAGGGGGTCCATCCCGGTTTCCGGCAAGCAATACCTGAAGTACGGCGGCTGCACCACCTGCGTGGAGGTCCGCTCGAAAAAAGACGAACTGATAATCATCGACGCCGGCTCAGGCATAAGGCTTCTGGGCAAGGAACTGCTGAAAAAATCGGATCATGTTTTCAACATGCTTTTTACTCATTCCCATTGGGACCATGTGCTCGGTTTCCCCTTTTTTGCGCCCATTTACAACAACAAGACGCGCATAAGGATCATGGGGTGCTCTTATTCCTCCGACTCCGTGCGCGAGATCATAGCCAAGACCATGCAGCCCCCCTGTTTCCCCGTTAAATTCGAGGAAATTTCCGCCCGGTTCGAATTTGCGTCTTTATGCGTCGGCGGCTGCGAAATAGGCGGCATGAACGTGCTGCCCATAGACCTGAGCCATCCCAACCATGGCCTGGGCTATAAATTCAGCGAGGCGGGCAAGACTTTCGTGTTCCTTACCGACAACGAGCTGGGCTATATCCATCCCGGGGGCCAGACCCCCGAGACCTACGCGGCTTTTTCCCGCGGGGCCGACCTGCTGGTGCACGACGCAGACTACACGCCGGAGGAATATCCCCGGCGCAAAACCTGGGGGCACTCTACCTGGGAACAGGCGCTCGACCTGGCCCTGGCCTCCGGCACCCGCGCCCTGGGCCTTTTCCACCACAACCAGGACCGTTACGACTCCGAGCTGGACGGCATCGTTGCGGAATGCGCCCGGCGGGCGCGTAAGGCCGGAGCGCGGCTTAAGTGCTTCGGGGTCCGGGAAGGGCAGGAGATAAACCTGTAAAAAGTGTTCCGCTCCGCCCTATGCCTAAATTCACCATTTACGCGGTCCTGATGGACACCAGGTTCTATCTATGGGCCCTGCTGTTAGCGTCCTCGCTCTTCACGCTGGGCTATTCGGTGCTCATGCTGCTGCGGCCGGGAGAGCTCGAGCCCGACTTCGAGGAAGCCGCCGGCCCTGAGCCTGAGCCCGGGCCGCAGGGCGCGGACGAGCTGCCGGCCGCAGAGTTCTCCGGCCCGCAGCCCGTCTCCGATCCTCCCCGGGCAGCGGTGCCCGCTCCGGAGCCGGCGGAAGTCCCTGCCGCGGAAGTTCCGGGGCCTTCGTCCGTAACGCCGGCCGAGAGATTTATCCGCGGTGTTTCCGGGAAGCTCTCCGACCTCGACCTGAGGCTGGAAGCTATCGACGTTTTGCTTTCGAAAGGCCGGTCGAACGACGGGTTCGCGGTGAAATTCCTCGAGGATCTCTCGGCGGATATCGACGCCCTCGATAAAGCCAAGATCAAAGCCCGGATAGAATACCTGCTGTCCGACCTTAAGAAGTGAACAAAAAATTAGTTCGCCGGTCACTGCTCGCCGCCGCGCTGCTCCTCCCCTCCGGGCGGGCGCGCTGCGGCGGTTTTTTCCCGAAAGATCCTTTTACCGATTCCGCCCGCGGCACCGTGGCAGCGCAGTTCCTGAAAGTGCCGCCGTCGGCGCGCTGGGCGGCGCTGGGCAACGCCGGGCTGGCCCTCAGCGGGCCAGACGCTTTCTTTTTAAATCCCGCCGGGCTGGCCGCGGGAGCAGGCAGCGCTTTTTCGGCCTCTTACGAGGCCCTGCCCGCGGACGGTTCGCGTACCGGGCTTCTTTTTTCCGGCGGCGCGGGCGCCGGCGTATTTTCGGCCGGGCTGCTGTATAACAACTCCGGCGCGGGCCTTGAAAAACTGGACGGCGCCGGCAACGGCTCAGGCATCGACCTTACCGCGTATGACGCGGCTTTCGGCGCCGGGTGGGCGCGCTCCGCCGGACTGACCGAATTCGGTTTCAGCCTCAAATACATCAGGTCGCGCCTGGCGGAAGTTTCCGGGAATTCCTTCGCCCTCGACGGCGGCGTGATCTTCCGGGCGGGCCCCGGCGATACCACCGACCTTACCCTGGCCTTCAGGAATTTCGGGCCGCCGCTCAAGCTGGGGTCGGAAGCCGCCCCGCTGCCCTTCGAGGCCGCCGGAGGCCTGAAGTGGAAATACTCCCCGATACTGGATATCCTCGTGGAAGGCCGCCTGCCGGTGGACCATGCCTCGTACCTTATTCTTGCCGGCGAGTGGTTCATCCCTTTCCAGGCCTCTTCCGGCGGCGGCGCGCGGCGGC
>JAPLKJ010000174.1 GCA_026388125.1 Elusimicrobiota bacterium | reverse complement strand
GCCCCGCCGCCAGCGCCGCGGCGTAGCAGGCGGCGTCCGGCGGCGCCGCCCGGGAGAACCGGTAGAAGCCGTAGAACAGCGCGGCCAGCAGCCACAGGTAGACGCCCAACCCCAGCAGGCCGGCCTGCGACCACTGTTCCAGCAGCTCGTTGTGCGCGTTGTTGGCGTGCGTGCGCAGCCCGCGCACCTCGGGGTAATTGAAGATCAGCCGCCCCTGGTAGAACGGATAGAACAGCTCGAACTGGCCCCAGCCCTTGCCCAGCAGCGGGTCTTCCAGCCCCATCTGCCAGGCGCTGGTCCAGATAAGCAGGCGCTGGTGGAACGAGGCGTAGATCTTTTCCGGCGCCGCCGCCAGCGAATAGGCCGAAGGCGTATCGAGCGCGCCGGAAGCCTCGCCCACGCGGTCCAGCAGCCCGGAGCTGAACGGCTTGAGCGACGCGGAAGGCCAGAAGAGCAGCAGCACCAGCGCGGCCGCGGCGAAAGCGCGCGGGAATTTGCGGCCGGCCAGGGCTTTGCTGCGCGCGGCGAACCAGCCGAAGAAGCCCAGCGCCACCGCGGCCCCGAACCAGGACGACCTGGTGAGGCTGGCCATGAGCATGCCCTCGTAGGAAAGGAACACCAGGCCGTAGTACCAGCGCTTCACGGCCGTTTCGGCCTTGAGGAAATACCAGGCGGCCAGCGGCAGCAGCAGCACCACGTAGGACGAGATGAAGTTCGGGTTGCCGAAAGTGGACACCGAGCGGTTGCCGTAAGGGTTGATCATCTTGGCCCAGACGAACTCGACGTGGAAATATTCCAGCACGCCGTAAAGCGAGGCGATGGCGCCCACCGACAGCGCCAGGTGCAGGAGATCCTCCTGCCGGCAGCGCTTAACGAGCAGGTACACCGCGGCTATGCCCCCGGTCCACAGCAGCGCCCCGTAGGGGTCCAGTATCCGCTGCAGCACCCCGTCGCCGGCGGCCGGCAGCTTAAGCCACGGGAAAAGGAACCACAGCCCGCCCCAGACCAGGATGAACGCCAGCCATTTCCCCACCGGCACCTCGGCGTCGCGGCCGGAGGAGTACGGCAGGCTGAACGCCAGGAAAAAAACGAAAGCGCAGTTCACCACGAAAAAAATGCCGGCGCGCAGGCCTTCCGAGATCATGGCCGGGTGATAGAATTTGGCGTGGCAGAACAGCGACCAGGCGAAGGACGCCGCGTACACCGCCAGCAGCGCGCCCAGGGGCCGGTTGAGCGCGGTGCGCGGCAGCAGCCAGGCCCCGCGCCTGAGCGAAGCCGCTAAAAAAAGCGCGGCCGCGCCCAGCAGCGCCACGTTCAGCAGCGTTATCTGCAGATAGTACGGGTTGCGCGTCAGGTCGGTGAAGAACAGCAGCGGGGACACAAAAAAAACGACCGTCAGCAGCAGCGCCAGCGGACCGCGGGACAAGGGAAGGTTGTTTTCTTGGTCCTGCATTTATTTCTTGGGGAGCGCCCCGGCCGGCACCTGCAGCCGGGCGATGCCCAGGTTGCGCTGGGCGGGCGCGTAAGTCGGGTCTTTTTGCAGCGCCATCTGGTAGGCTTCCACGGCTTCGGGGAACTTGCGCAGATTGTACAGCACGTTGCCCAGGTTGGAATAAGCCTCGGCGGAATCGTGCAGATGCCCCTTGACGAAGCATTTCCAGGCGTACAGATTGTGCTCGTACTCTTTTTTCGCGGCCGGCAGGTCGTGGCGCATGTAATCTATCTGCGCCTTGCGGTAATAGTTCAGGTCGTAGACCGGGTCTATCTGCTCGTAAAGCTCGAAGCGCGCCATGGCCTTGTCGAGATACTTGGCCGCCTCGGCGGGCTGGCCGTTCTTTATGAGGTAGTCGTACATCTTCATGTACATGATGCCCACCTGGTGGTGCATCTGCACGTAGTTGGGCGCCATCGAGCGCGCCTTCTCGTAGGCGGCTATGGCCCTGTCGTAATCCGTGCGCATCTCGCCCGGCTTGTCCCCCCATTCCGGGTGATGCGACTTCGTCATGTCGAACCGGTCGTTGAAAACGTTGCCCGTGAAATAATAGGGCATGATGAAGAACTCGTTGAGCTTGTTCACCTTCTGGTAATAGCTGATGGCCTCTTCCCACTTGCCCTGCTTGGAGAAGAAAATGGCCATGTTATGGTAAACGTCGCCCTTGAACCAGCCCCAGAAATAATAGAGCGGGAACATGGTGACCAGCAGCACCAGCGGCGCCGCCACGGAAACGCCTTTGAACAGGATGCCGCCGAAGATATAGATGCCGCCGCCCACGCAGGCCAGCATCAGCGCCCAGGCGATGTTCCACTGCAGCACTTCGCCCTGTGAGGTGTACAGGTTCACGGGCCCCTGCAGTTCGGAGAACTGCTGAAGTATCAGGAAGCAGGTATACAGGATGCCCGCCATGGCGCCTATGCGCGCTATCCACATCAGCGCTTTAAACGTGGCGGACGGGGCCTTCTTCTCCTCGCCGGCGGCCGCCTCGTCCTTGTAATGCAGCTCCCACAGCGCCCGGCCGCGCGCCAGGTTCACTACCACGCCCGGCAGCAGCCCGAGGAAACGAACCGCATGCTGACGTCGGTTAAATTGTGCGCGAGCATCCCCAGCAGCGCCGTAAGGTAGCCGAGAATGTCGTAGGCCACGGGCGGCGGCCGCGCGCCCTTCAGGTTGTCCGTCAGGGCCGACAGCGCGCGCAGGCCCACCACGGTGACGAAAATTATCAGCCAGAAATAAAGCCCGCCGCCGATGATGCCGTTGTCCATCACCTGCTCGAGGTGTTCTTCTTCGGCGTGGTCGGTTTCGGTGTTATGCTTGCCTTCGATATGGAAAATGACGGGCCGCCGGTAGGCCGGGTAGATCACCTTAAAACTGCCCACGCCTATGCCGGCCAGCGGGTGGGACTCTATCATTTCCCAGGTGGACAGCCAGGTGGCCACGCGGAAACTGGCGGAATTCGGGCGCATGTAAGTAAAAACTATGATGGTGATGAACGCCGCCACGGGGATAATGGCGGAAATAAGCACGAACTTCACTTTGCTGATCTGCAGGCGTTCGCGCAGGAAGAAGTAGCCGTAGAACATGGCGAAGATGAAGAACGAGATGGCGAAGCCCAGCCACGCGCCCTTGGTCTCGGTGGCGTACAGGCACAGCAGGTTAAGGAAGATGAGCGGCAGCAGCAGGACGGAGCGCTTCTGTAGGAACTGGGTGACCGCTATAGGCAGTATCAGCACCAGGAAGTTGCCGAAGAAGTTGGGGTTGCCGTAAGTGGAGAAAACGCGCTGCGCGAAAGCCCCCCGCCAGACGAAGGGATCGAGCCCCGGCCCCTGCTCCTTGGGGAACCAGCGCGTATCCAGGAACTGTATAAAGCCGTAAAGCACCGAGATATAGGCCGTGATGATCAATATCTTCGTGAGGCGGTCTATGGACTCGGTGGTGAATTCGCGGATGATTATCAGCGTTACCGACATGTAAAGCACGTAGCGGACGAAGTCGTCCACGCTGGGGCCCCAGTAGGGCGCGTGGAAGAACGAAAATATCACATAGAGCAGGTAGGCGAAGAAAGGCGCCAGCAGGATGAAGTCCTCGCGGCGGAAAGCCCGGCGGCCCTCGAGGATGAGCAGCGAGACCCACATGCCCAGCAGGCTGACGCCGCCCATCTGCAGCAGCGTTATCTTTACCTGGGCGGAATCGTAGGTGCGCAGGTAGAAACTGTCGGAAACAAGGAGATAAAGAAGAGGCAGCCACCAGCAGATGGCCTTGCGGGCGAAACCGACGCCGGGCGCAAAGTTAACGTCCTCTAATTCGGGAGTATAATTGTTTTTCTTTGCCATACGCACGCGGCGGGCGGCAGGCCGCCACTACTATTCCGCCCTGAACCCCGCCACCAATAAATTATCAGCCGAGGATGGGACTTGAACCCACAACCCTTCGCTTACGAAGCGAATGCTCTACCAGTTGAGCTACCTCGGCAATTGACTGCAATATATATTAGTAAATTATAAAGAATTTCCAAAATACAATCCCAAGAAAGGCGGGCGTAAAAACCTCTTGGTGTCCAATTTTGGTGGCTCTTTATTGGACACCCGGCCAAAACCGAACAGGACAAGATAGAGTCAAATAGAACCAAATAGGGCAAAATACTCTGCTCCAATTAATAACGCTACTTTGTGTTTTTTGATTCTTTTAAAATGGCGTCTATTTGAGGGGAATCGGGAATATTATTCGTCAACGGAAACATCTCATGGGAATAATCCACTAATTTTCTTTTACTATCAAAACGCAGAACGATCCTCCCCACATTCTGCATATTGCCGCCGGACTGAACGATAAGCGCCTTTCCTTCTTTCACAGGTTTCTGAAGGAGTTCCTGGGAATGCCCCGCAATTATTAAGTCTATTTGTCCGAACTCAGCCGCTATTTTCCTATTCTCTTCTATCCCGGCATGTGAAAGTAGTATAAGGAGGTCGGAATTTTTTCTCCCTTTTAACACATCCTTCAAGTCTTTATACTCAAGTTTATCTGTAAATTCTACAGGATAGAGGGAAAAGGTCTCCGGGCTTATAAAAGACACGATACGGATTTTTACATTGCCGGCCATTACAGTTTTATCCACCACCCCGACAATTCCCTCTTTAAGGTTTATATTTGAAGCGATATACGGAACAGTGTTTTTCTTAACTTCGTCAATAAACCCATTGTATGACAGATCTTGATCGCCCACAGCCACAGCATCATACCTAACCAAAGCCATTGCCCTCAAAACAGGCCCGGCTTGTGCAGGCACAACGCCATACGGGAGGAAATCACCAGAATCGAGGAGAATACGGTTTTGATACCTCCCCTCCTGCAATTTCAGAAATGAAACCAGTTTAATAAAGCCGCCATACGGGTGCTTGAAACAATTGCAGGATTCCAGATAACCATTCGCCGAACCGGTAAAATAAACAGCAACTTCAGTAGGCTTATTCCATTTTCGACCGTTCAAAGCGCTAAGTTTTTCACTCAAGGCCGCTTTTCGTATTTCATCGTACGATTCGGCGGAATACTCAATATTGCCGACAGGAGATATAATGAAAGTTTTAGGGACCACAAGAAATGCCCCCCGCAGCAAATCATACTTCCGGCCAGTTATTTTTGCCTTGGCATCCCAAAGAATGGGAAAAGTGATCCCGTGTTTTTCAGCAAACAGCGACAGTTTCTCTTTATCAGCATCAACCCCAATTAAATAAACTGCTGCATATACTTCCGCACCATCTCCGACAAATCATTGATCTCCTTAAGGCAACTGTCGCACCAGGTACCAAAGAAGGAAAGCACTACGGGTTTATCTTTACTTATGATATCTGAAAGTGAAACTGTTTTTCCGGTAAGGTCCGTCAGCTCAAATTCCGGAGCCCTCTCGCCGGGGAGCGGACCGGAAAACGCACTAAGTGGCAGCATCAGCAGGCAGGCCAGAATTATTTTTGAGATAGTTTTTTTACCAGTTTTCGGCATGCGTCTTTGATTTCTTTTGAAGAGACCGGGTCGCTACTGTATGACGCGGTTATTTTTGCGGTTTCAACATCCACCACGCTAACTGTAACATAATAGCTATCCAGGAGTTTAGAAAGTGACCCGACCAGGATCTTTTTAATATTAAGCAGTTTTCCCATTTCAACGGCACATTCCTGCTCGGTGCAGCCGCTATTCTGGAATTTCTGCTCAGACAATACAGTGTCCATGTTATTCCGATCCATAACATTAAACCGACCGGTACTCACCAACTCTGAACGAAGGAAGTCGGTAACTATTGAGGCGTCGGCCTGAGAGACATTTTTGCCGACAAGTTCCGCTACTGCAATATTAGTTCCGCCTGATATAACAACGACCTCGGCGCGAGCGACAATTGGGGCATTCACCGGCACCGTGGGCACCCCCACAGCCGCTGCGCCGGACGAATCCTTAGCTTCAAAGTAATATGTATAATCAGAGCCACTAGCCAATCTTTTCACATAGGCATAAATAGCTCCGGTCGTATTATTGCCGGACGTATATTCCATTACGAATGGACTGCCGGACACCTCGGAACCACCTTTAGTAATGTGAACTTTCGGATAGCCTTTGGCAGGGGAATCATTATCGGCGTCCGTATACTTTACACGATATACGAAAGGAGTGGTGAGATTTCCGACACCGGTACTGAGTCCGACATCGGTGTAATTTTCTTCCCCCGTCCAGTCAAGTTCAGGAGCGGAGTTTATGACTGTTTTAACAACTGGCTTCTCAATAAGTTTCTTAATAGGTTTCGGTAATTCAATTTCCTCCGACGTTTCAGACTTCCCGGCATTAACTCCAAAAGCCAATGAAACACCTGCATTCTGCATTACCCCCAAATCACCATAACGCAAACATGAATAGTCAAATGCTAAGCCACCAAGCGCAAACCCCAGGCCAAAAGTAAAGCCTCCGAATTCATCTTTAAACCGCCACCCTCCGCGCAATCTTAATGTGTTAGCTAATGCAACTGACCCCCCAAGGCCGATGTAGCTTTTGTCAGTCCCGTCTTTCATTAATTCCACTGCTGTTGAATAATTAGCGGTGCTGTAAGCCGCTCCAATCCGTTGCATCTGCACAACATCATAACTAGTCATTGTTGTGCCTAAATTCTGTTTTGCTATACCAAGACTTAGCCCCCCGGATTTCCATATTGCCCCTATATCATAAATGGTTGTGGAAGCCGACTGCCCGGGTATTTTCTCGCTGTATGATTTACCTGTAAGCCCGAGGGCTAAATGGTTCCCTATTCTCCACGCCATGGCAACAGGAATTATTTTAGCTTCTTGTCCGAATTTTTCACTGGGATTAAAGCCTAGTTCGCTGGAAGCAGGAGTTGCTTTTACTTTGTAAAACGTCGGTGCAATCCCTATTGTCCAGTTTTTAAACGGATAAATATAACCAAAAGAATTTCCGCTTATGTGTTTGAGATAATCGTGGTAAACCAATGAGATACTCGGACATTTAACAAAACCCAATCCTGCCGGATTATTGTAAAGGCCAAAAGGATCATCAGAAAGCGCCACTGAAGCGTTCCCCATACCGCCAGCCCGCGGTGATACTGGCAGTTTAAAGAATACACCTCTATCCTGTGTATAACCCCGACTGATAGGAATCAGAAATATACACAAAGAAATAATAAAAAAAATGACTTTTCTCATCTTTCGATGCCTATCTTTAGAATTACCCTGCCACTCGTGGAGATATAACAACAGGACTACAGATATCCCCCTTTTCGTCTACCAATTATAGCACAAGCTATACCACAACGATTTTATAGCAAGGATGAGCATCGTTCACGCTGTATTTGAAAATGATAAACTCAACTCTAACACAGACAAATGGAGCTAGAATTTAATATATGCGCACAATAATTTTTATCGCTTTCTTTATTCTGTTCGGCGGCATGTTGTCAGCCGCAGATAAACCTACACCTCAGGGGCCGGCATACAACGTGGTGATAGAAAAGAAGGCGCACAGGCTTACGGTCTATTCCGACGGGAAAGAGATAAAGAAATATAAGATCTCCATTGGCCGGGGCGGCATGGGAAAGAAATTACGCGAAGGGGACAAGCTGACTCCGGAAGGCAGCTATATTATAGATAAGCGCAATCCAGAGAGCAGCTATCATTTGTCACTGCATCTATCGTATCCGAACCCGGACGATATTGCGGCCGCGGCCAAGGCGGGAGTCCCCCCTGGCAGCGATATTATGATCCATGGGCTGATGAACGGGTTCGGCTGGCTGGGGCGCCTGCAAAGACTCGCGGATTGGACACTGGGCTGTATAGCTCTTACCAATCCCGAGATCGAGGAGCTATGGAAATTGCTCCCGGACGGCACCCCGGTAGAGATAAAGCCATAGTCACTGTTTATATATTCTTATACACTTTGTCTGACAGTTCTTGGCCAAGCCATAAAGCAGCAGCTGCTTTTAAAACTTCAGGCTCAGAAAACTCCGGGTGCCGTGATCTCACGCCTGCAAGACTGATTCCACGTATCATCGAGTTCAGACCGTCTATCACCCGGAATTTTTTCCAGGGCGGCATTTCTCTCAGAATTTTAAAGTAAACCTGCTGGGCTTTATAACTTGTGTCCTACATATATCAAGTATATGAAATTGCCGTCGTTAGGAAAGGGTTCGCATCTTTCTTTAACAATCAGTAAACCCGGGCGTACGATATGCGGAGGTGCATAAAGTATTCGTAAAGTAATACGCAAAGTGGATTATTTTAACTGGTATTTGGTCTGCTTGTGGGAACCTTCAACAAGCACTATCCCGGCTTTGATAAGTGGCTTTAGTGCATAGTGAGAACCTTGGCCTGTAAGTCTCAACGCACGGCTGATATCGCGTATCCCCAGCGCCCCGCGCTCGCGCAGGATCCGCAGAAGCTTTTCCTGCCGCACGGTTAACGAAACGGGCGCTTCGCCGTCCTTAAGTGCGAGCGCGGTTATTCTGCCCTGTACGCGCTCAAGCGTTTCAAGTATCGCCTCGGACAGGAACTCAAGCCAAGTGCCGAGGTCTTCCCCCTCTACCTGCACCCGCTGTAAAGCCTTTATGTAAAGTGCGCGGTTTTCAAGCAGAACCTCGTCCAGCGCAAAAACATGAAGTGTGTCGAAACCAGCCCGATAGAGTTGCCAGGTGGCCAAGGCGCGGGCCAGCCGGCCATTGCCGTCGCGGAAAGGGTGAATTTCAACAAAGCGCATATGAAGTATGGCGGAGGAAAAAACAGCGGGAAGGTCTTTAGCACCGGTATCCAGCCACTGCAACAACTCTTGCATTAAGCCAGGGACTTTCTTCCATGGCGCGCCGACATGCATACCGGCTCGTACGTCAATTTTTCGGTAGGCCCCGATCGGACCTTCGTCGCAAGCACCCTCGCCCATTAGCTTATGAAGGTATAGCACGTCTTTTTCAGTGATATGCGCGGCTTTCTCGCGCTTCTGCAGCCAGGCCAGCGCGGCCAAATAATTCTGGGCCATGCGCACATCTTTATTGGGATAGCCCATGGCCTGCTTCCCCTCAATAAGCCCCCTGACGGCCTCCAGAGACAGTGTGCAACCCTCAATAGCGGTAGAACCCCAGGCTGCGCGGGCCATGGCGTCTTTAACTAAGGACGGGACCCACGGCACTTTTACCATGGAGGTGCGGATCTGCTCCTTCAATGCGGCGATCGCCTCAAGGAGCTTGTATACTCGCGGCGGGACCTTAAAATCAGGCTTATACATGCATAAAGTTTACATCAAGTCTTGCGTAAAGTCAATGGTGATATTACGACGGGGCGGCGCCTATGTGCCTCCGGGAGTAGCGTCCGCAATTTCCGGCTACTGCGCGGCATCCCCTGCGCCGGTGGCGGGCTGATGGGCGGATATCTCCATATTGCAAAGCGGATGCACTAAGACCAGCTTGCTCATGCAGGCGGCGAACCGCGCCTGATCGGCGGCCTTGCAGCTCTCACAGTCCGGGGCTTTGCGTTTTTTGGCATGCCGCTGCACGGTTTGCTGCCTGATCTCAATAGTGCCGGCGAAGGAGCAAGCGTGCTCATAGGTAGTATGATGAACGTCCCCGGCATCGAGGATCATCTCCCCGCACCAGGCGCACTTCCCCCCATCCCTCAGCGCCAGGAAATTCTGCACGAATGGATTCTTTGTAATGCGGCGGGCGAACTTCAGCCAAAGTTCCCGGTCGTAATCATTTTCGCAATCAGAGGCTGTTCGTGCCGGTATTATTTTAAGGTTCATATATAAATTTTGGTTTAACCTGCGCGACCTGACCACTTACCATGATGGTTTTATTACATTCTTAAAGATCTCGTCAGCGGCCTCCGCTCCCCGCCCTTTATTGCCGGCCAAGTCCAGGTAAACTTGCACCGCGCCCACTACGGCATTGCCGTCCAAAATTCTGTTACCGTAGAAAACACCGTCATCATATGGAAGCATCAGCAGAAGATTCCCCCCGCTTTCCACCTCTTTTATACCGGCCGCGGCGAACAGTTCCGCACGAAATTCACCAACATACGCCATGGCGCGCTGGTATCTTACCGCCGGCCAGAACCGCGCGGCAGCGGAAAAACCGGCAAGCGCGAAGCGAATTCCGTTTTTGGCGCATAGTTTTTCCAGCGCCGCCTCGGTCTCGGCAAGGCTCTTAACGCAATAACACTCTTTTAGAATATTTTTTCGGAAGTCATAATTCTGCGCCCATTGCGTAAGCGCGGCCTCCGGGTTGGAGAGCCGTATTCCCGGCGAGGAAACATCCAGCCATTCCCGTTCCGCCAGGGAGTTTTTAACATTGGCTATCTGCCCCAGACTTACGCCGGCTTCGGCGGACAATTCCGCCATTTTCCAGGATCGCTTAACAGTCGACAGCAGCACGCGCAACACCCGCCCGGCCTTAGGGGAAAAGAGTTTCCGCAGGTCCCTTTTTACGGTAAAGGCGTTAGGGTTGCCTTTGCGTTCTATGTAGATCCCGCCGAAAGACAAACGGCAATTCCCGCTGAAGTCCATATAGCCGGCGTTATTCTCGGTTAGTATTTCCCCCGCCTCAACTGAGATAAACGGAGCCATGAATATCCCGTAACTCCCGGGGCAGGTGCCGCTGTATTTCTTAAGCTGATAGGCAGCCTCCCTAGCATATTTGGGTTGCCCAAGGCTTTTAACCTGCACGCAACAGGTTAATAATTTCCCTTTGTATTTTAGTTTAAGCAGAAGATCAGGCCCGGCTGTGGAGGGTTCCGTTATTGAGACCTGCTCAATAAAAGGAATAGCCGAGATAACTTCCTTTAAGATATCTTTTGCCTTACCCAAAGCCATGTTTTCACTATTAATCATATTTTCAGCGATTGCTGAAACATATTATAATAGTGAAAATGCCCTTTGTCAAGACCATCGCCCCGTACTATTGTAGTGTTCAGGAGCGTAGCCTGACCGCCGGGACGGTTGGACAGGGCAGCTAACAGGCCACGGCGGAGAGAAGTTCCTGGCTGGTGAACGGCTTTCGGAGGGCGGCGTGGCGGGTATCGTCGGCGCTCATCAGCAGCGCGCGGGCCGCCGGGGCTACCCGCTTCGAGAGGGAGAGCAGGTCAGCACCGCACCCGTCGCCGAGGTGGAAATCGGTGAGGAGAATGTCGTAAGCGCCGCCGCGTATAAGGGCCGCAGCTTCGGCGGCGCTGGAGCAGACCGTAACCGCGTATTTTTCCCTTGAGAGCAGGTAGCAACAGAACGCTAGCAGGCCTTGGTCGTTTTCAACAAGCAGAATGCGCTCTTTCATCTGGGCCTCCGCCGCCGGCGCATGCCGGCCCCGTCACTTCGTTTCACTGGTGCCTTGTAGAAGTATAACGCGGGGGCGTCCCTTTTTATTGCGGCTAACCCACTAACTTCAGCATAGCGGCATCAAACTGCCTTATGGCGGCGTCTATGTGCCCCCGGGAGAGGTGGGCGTACCGCTGCGTCATCTGGGGGCTGGTTAGCAACCCGGACTTTCTCATCGGCTGCAAGTTTCTTCGCTAGAATTCTGAGTTGCGCATCAGTGGGTACGCCCTGAAGATAGTACCTCACCTTCTTTTCTTTAGGCATACCGTAACAATCATTAGGGAAATATATCTGATACCCCATCTTTTTCGCGTACGCGATGTCCTTTATGATTTCAGCCTTTGCTTCTTTCTCTTCAGCCGTCACAGCTTTATAGTCGTTGCCCGCCAGCAGGGCGGTGCATATCGCAATCACTTTTTCTGGCGGTAATGTTTGCTTACGTGTCTTCGCATCCGACTCCTTTAGTTGCCCGGCGGAAGCATTGGCTACACCGGGCACCACACTTAGCTTATTACGCTGATTAACAGGCACAACAGCGTAGTACTCCCCCTCAACATGATAAACCCGCCAATCCGACCCCAGAGCCTTAGCGTTTCTGGCGGCGTTCGCTAACCCATTTATTCCGCCCCATAAGCGAGGCATCCCCAAATGCTTGCCGCCGCCTATGGCCAACACTTCTATTCCATTGCCTAACTTAGCCAGCAGCAGCTTCTCATGTTTCGCCACACCTTTCTTTCTTGCAACATAGAACTTAGAACCTTTCCCCTGGTAAACTGTCCAGCCAGTGCCCAGCGCGACTACTTTTTCCTCCGCTTGCAGCCGGTCGGCACAGGTGTATGGTTTCCCGGGATCATCCTCCCGGCATAGGACCTCAACCCCTTTGCTTAATTTCATTGTCTTTTGCGTTTTCATTTTAGTTCCCCTTTTTACGATACAGTTTTACTGCCGTCCTGGCGGGGACCGTTCTTAAAAGCAAAAAACCCGTGCCTCAAGCGAGGACACGGGAATACTGCTTCTTTGCCGCTTTAGCTCCCTGTAAAACCGGGGCAATTTGGCGAAGGGCCGAAGCCCTTAAATCCTCGCTAAATATAGTGTACCAGCAAAAATGTAATTCGGCAAGATGAAAAAAATTTCTCTGGCGTGTGCCGGGGAGTGGACGGCATTGTTTTACACAAAATATCATTATAGAACAAAGACATTTTATTTTTCGCGGCAGAATTTGAGGGCGGCTTCGTATATATATGGTTGGGGCCGTCATATTATGAGACTAATTGTGCTTGCCGGATTGGCTCTTACCATGCTGCCAACAGCGCAGGCTATGGTTGAAGATCGCTTTAAGGTTAGCGTAGCGCCTGGAGTCTGGTACGTGAAGTGGCAACCCGGGTTTAACGCTACCGACAATACCGTAAGCGTGCGGTATCCGTCCTACAACGTAACCCCGTCGAGCCTCTACGGGATATCTGTTTCTATGCTTTACGGCGGTTATGGAATAGCCGGCAGTTACCTGATGTCCAAAAGCGAGAAGGCTATCTTGGCACGCGCCGGCAAAAGAACCTCGTCCTTATCCCGCGATCTGAGATTAGAGGTTTTATGCCATTTAAGCGATACCTGGTATCTGAAGAACAGTGTGTCGTCGGGCAGGTTCAGCGGAACCGCCGTCGGCCTGGAGTGGCGCCGGGGCGGCGCTCCCGGGGCCGCGAAAAGCCTGCCCGTAGATACCAATTGGTTCCAGGGCGACATTGGCGTAATATTCGTAGATCCGGAAATAAAGAAAGCTACCGGGGCCGGAGCGATGCTGGGGTTCAGATACATACGCTACAACCTTCCCACCCAGGTTGAAACTTTCGATTCCCGGGGTTTAGCTAAGGTGTCGTTCCTGGACACGAACTTTTCTACGCTGATGCTTACTTATGGAGCAGAGGCGCTGCCCGGGATCAGAAGGGGCTGGCAGTTCGCCATCCCCCGTTTAAGCATGGGTTACGGAATAACTAAAGTGACGAACTCGGCAATGAGCGAAAAAAGCTACTTCAAGCAGGATGGAGATAAACTTTACGGTTTTATGTTCGAGCTGGACACGGCTGTAGTTCGGTCGTCCGACCATATTGATTTCGAACTGGGGGTCCGCTATAGGAACAGCGATATCATTGCCGGAAAATGCGATTACAAAGACAAGAAACACGAATACAATGCCGGCAGCAGGCTAAAAATGAGTGAGATGTATTACGGGCCATATACCAGGATAGTTTTTCATTTTTAACAGAATAATAAGAACAGGGGGATTTATGACTAAACCACAATTCGTTCATCTGCACAATCATTCAGAATACTCGCTTTTTGACGGAATGCTGCGCTTTACAAATAATTACGGCGGCGCGTCGGAGTTCATGCTTGAACTAGCAAAGCAAAAAGACGCGGCCATGGCCATCACGGACCACTGCAACATGTACGGCGCCATGGAGTTTTATTTTACCGCGAAGAAGCTGGGGATAAAACCCATTATAGGCTGTGAGGTTTACGTGCAGCGCACGCCCATCGCGGACAAGTCCGAAGGCTCGCGCAGAGGCGCGGGGCATCTTGTACTGCTGGCGTCCGGCCTGGAGGGCTACTCCAATCTATGCAGGATAGTTTCAAAGAGCGTTCTTGAAGGCTTTAACCACGGTCCCAAGGTAGACCTGGAGTTATTGGCGGCGCACAGCAAAGGGCTGATCTGCCTTTCAGGTTGCAAACTTGGGCAGATACCGCGGGCCTGCGCCCAGGGCAGAACCGAAGAAGCGCTGACGATGGCAAAAAAGCACATGGAAATATTCGGCAAAAATAATTTCTACCTTGAATTGATAGATGACGGTATGCCGGAGCAGGCCGCCGCCACAAAAGGTCTGCTGGAAATTTCAAAAAAATTAGAGTTGCCCGTTGTGGCAACCAACGACTGCCATTACTGGAAGGCGGAGGATTGGGAAGCGCAGGATGTTAAACTTTGCATACGCTACGGCTCCCGCATAGATGCTCCGAAGCGCTACCGCTTAAGCGGGCACGAGTATTACTTTAAATCTCCGGAGCAGATGTGTAAACTTTTCGCCCACACGCCGGAGGCCATAAAGAACACGCTGGCTATCGCCGAGCGGTGCAATATCGAAATTCCGGTCAAACCGCGGTTCCCGGAGTTCAGGATGAAAGGCGGCACGGACGCGCGCCTGAAAGCGCTGTGCCTGGAAGCGGCCGGCAAAAAGCCAACGCCCGAACATAAAAAGCGCCTGGACTACGAACTCAAAGAAGTGAAGGCCGCGGGGTTTGCTCAATATTTCCTTATAATAGCGGATATTGTTAAGCAGGCCCGGGCGCAGGGAATTCCGGTAGGGCCAGGGCGCGGAGCCAGTAGCGGAATGCTTATTAATTACTTGCTAGGCATAACACGTATTGATCCGCTGGAATACGGTCTGTTTTCAGAACGCTTCCTGAATAGCGGCAGGCAAACAATGCCGGACCTGGACATAGATTTCGGCGATTCCGGCCGCGCAAAGGTAATGGAATATGTCCGGCAGAAATACGGCGCGAACAATGTGGCGAATGTTATAACCTACGGCACGCTCCACGCCAAGGCCACTGTACGTTATGTGGGACGTGCAATGAATGCTACATTGGCGGATATAGCCGCTATCTCCATACATATCCCCGACTTCCAAAAGCATCTTGATACGGTGCCTGAGATAAAGACACATTTAAAGAATGCCAAGCGCAAAAAAATATACGAGATAGCCCTGAAGTTAACAGGTCAGCGCCACCTCACAGGGGTTCACGCTGCGGGAGTCTTTATAGCACCCGGGCCTGCCGCGGACTTCGTGCCGCTTACAAACATTAACTCTAAAAAAGCGGTTATGACACAGTACGACGGGAACACCTTGTCAAAACTGGGATTCATGAAAGTGGATTTCCTCGGCCTGCGCGCGCTGGACATTATTAAGGCGGCCGTCGGAAGCATTAAAACGCACGGGTTCGAGCTAGAGAAGATCCCCTTGGACGACCTGAAAACCTGGACACTTATTTCAGCTGGTCTTACCGACGGCATTCTTCAATTAGAAAGTGAAGGGATTAAGAAATACCTGGTAGCGGCTAAACCCGGACGGCTGGAAGACTTAGGGGCGATCGTCGCTCTTTACCGGCCGGGGCCCATAGAGAACAAAATGATGGACAGGTATATCGAGAGCAAGAATAGTTCGGAAAAACCGGCATATACGCATACGCTGCTGGCGCCGATATTGAGCGGCACCTACGGGGTTTATGTTTACCAGGAACAGATTATGGCCATTGCCATTGAAGTAGGCGGCTTCACCCCGCGCGAAGCCGACGACTTCCGCAGGATAATGGGCAAAAAACAGCAGCCCGAAATGGACGAATTGCGGAAAAAGTTTATTGCCGCAGCCAGGAAAAAGAAGATAGCGGCAACGACTATTGAAGCCATCTTCAGTGAATTATCGGCATTCGCGGGCTGCGGGTTCAACAAATCCCACAGCATTGCGTACTCGCTGATAAGTTATCAGCAGGCATACCTGAAAGCCAATTACCCGCAGGAGTTCATGACGGCCCTGTTGGAAAACGAAAAAAAACGCGAGTACAGCGAGTATTACAATAAATACCTGCACGAGGCCAGGCGGATCGGGGTTAAGGTATGACCACGTGAGCGCGGGACAAATGAGAACACTACCTCGCTAAGGTGAGGCCGCCCACAAACCCAGGCTGCCTTCCCGGGCGACTTTGTATCCGCGCACAAAGCGTTCCTGGTACCGTATATTTGGTGGGATAGTCATTACCGAAGCGTAGCCGGCGGCGATTATTTTCTCGTTCAGCATTTCACCGGATCTCAGGTAGACGTAGGCCAGTATCCGGCCATACCGGTCGCGCGGTTCAACGTCCTGCTCAATGTATACGATATCGCCCGGCTTCACGATGGATTTCGTGAACTTGGTCGCAGCCTTCCCGAGGCTGACGATAGTTTTAATATCCTGCCTGGACCGGCCAGCGTCTTTTTTCGCCTTTGCATTGGCCTTGCTCTCTGGCGTATCAATGCCAATGAGTCGGATGCTTTCTTTGCGGCCGGCCAGTTCCACCTTTATGGTGTCGCCGTCAACGACATAGAGCACTTTAGCGGGCTCGGTGGCCGGCCCGGCGGCCGCCATTCGCCCAACAAACAACAAACCAATGAAGAAACACTTCGTTGAATTAAAGTTTATCGTATTTTGTGATTCTGCCCTTGGACTTATGAACCGGGTACTTCTCTGCGTTCTTTACGAGTTTGCTGCGCAAAGCTTTCGCCAGGTCTATGTTAAGGTCGTGACTGAGTTCAAGAACCCAGAAAAGGACATCTGCCAGCTCGTCGGAGATATCTTCCTTATTGGTTTTCACGTGCTTTTCTATTTCATCCGGGGTTTTCCACTGGAAGTGTTCCAGCAGTTCAGCTGCCTCGAGGGTAAGTGAAATGGCGACATCTTTATGGTTATGGAACTGCTTCCAGTCCCTCTCGTCCCGGAACTTAAGAACCGCCTGTGTCAACTCTTTAATGTCAGGCATAAGACTCCTGTTTTAAACAACCCTGTCTAAATTCTAATAAATCTCTGCGCCGGTGGCTAATCCCATTTCCCCGGAAGCCGGACGGCATGCTCATCCAGGTATTTTGTTATTTCCGCAATCGCCTCCCCCCACGATAAACCCGCCGATTCCGCGGCTATCTCCGCCACTTCATAGCATTCCGGAGAAGAAGGAGTATACTCCTCACCATGGTGTATTGCCATAATAAGGTCGCGCATAACCCCGCGCAGAGAAAGCTTCCGAAGCGCCTTGCGCACATTTTCCGGGATATCCTCCAGAAAGGCCGCGGCAACTTCCCCCACTATAACAGCCGCTTGCGCTTCGGCCCCAAGCGCATTCGGGGACCTCTTCCAGTCGCTGACCTTTTTTCTGAGTGTCATTTTATGCTCCTTTTTGAGAATGGATTTCACTTTTTCGTATTCTTCAACCCTTTATATAGCAAGGCAGCCACTATGATGCGCGGGATCATATTCACGTCGCCGTCGCCTTCTTTGCCCGGGCGCGTGTCCTTGCCGTCTGATAGCAGCAGTGAGAGGACTATGAATAAAAGTATTAAACTTAGCCAGAACATATACATTCCCCTCTATTTTTTCACCGGTATTCAGCACATCCGCATATTTATATCCTACAAAAGCCCTCCGTCAGAATATGACGGAGAAGGATCTTTTGCTAATATATTTCCAGGGAGATACCAGCACGATCATGTCCAGAAAAAAAATACACAGACCTACCGATAGCCAGGCCTTCCGGATACTAGATATGCTGGATAAACTTAGCAGCAAGCGAACTTTTACTAAAGAAGAACTGTCGTTAAAGTACGGCAAGTCTATACGGACAATAGAGCGGGACATAGAAGACATAAACGAATTTAAACCCGGCATGGTAGTAATGAATAAACGCGGCGAAGGAGAGATCGGCCCGGGCTTTACGCTAGTGCAGCCTGAATTGAATTCTTCGCAGCAGATATCACTAATCGAGCTCTATTTCGTGGCAAAGAAGATGGGCGTCAGAGTACACGAGGACTTTGAATCTCTTTTTAAAGCATTAACTCGAAGTAATCCCTGGGAATATGGGGATGAAATAGTGGCAGCAATACCGAGGTCAATTAACACGCCCCCCATAGACCACGCCATATTGGAGGTAATTAAAACATCTATCGAGCAGCACGTAGTGTTGGACATTAAATATCAGACCGATAAGGTCCCTTTTCAAATAAAGGACATAAAACCGCTCGGTCTTATCATCTCAGACAGCAACATTTACCTGCAAACCCTTAAAGGCGAAGCGAATATACGGAGACAATACCGCCTTGACCGCATAAAATCCTGCGACTCTACGGGCAGCA
>JAPLKJ010000012.1 GCA_026388125.1 Elusimicrobiota bacterium | reverse complement strand
GGCGGCGCAGGCGGTGCTGGCGGCGGTCTCCGACCTGGGCGCGCAGCTCAGGAACGTCAAGACGGAACTGGTGATCTTCCCGGACGAGCAGGCGGGAAAACTCAAGCTGGCGTGGAAAATACGCGGGCGCGCGCAGGGCGGGCTCTGGGTCTACTACGTCGACGCGCAGACCGGCGGCGTGCTGCTCAAGTACGACGACATACGGCGCTACTGCGAAAGCGTGCCCGGGTCGTACTATACGATGGGCTCCTCGTCCGGGACCGTTTACGCGATATCCCCGCTCCCCGCCGGGGACAGCGCCTATACCGTATCCCAGAACACCTGGGAAAAACCTAAAACCATTGCGCTCAGCGACCAGTATTTCTGGGTGGGCGGCTACACCAACACCCCGGCCGTCACGCATGTGTCCGGAGACTACTGCACCGCCGCCAGGGGAAAAGTGTTCTCCTCCTTCAAGGGGCCGTATTTCTCGGTCACCAATTTCCGCGGCGCCAGCGCGCATTTCGACAACGGCGCCGGCGTCTGGCGCAAATATACGCATTCCCCCATAATCCAGAGCCCGAACCCTTACGCCAATTCCTCGTCCGAATCCTATGACGTGACCGTTGTTCCCTCGTTAACGGGCGCCGAGGTCCTGGCGCTGGTAGTGCCCCGCTTCGCCTACTTCCACGCCGGGGAGATGGACGAATACGGAGGCGTACCGGACGCCGACGAGGTCCACGTGCTGAGCACCAACGTTAACTTCTCCGGCGTCAACAAGGCCGTGGCCAGCTATATAGGGCAGCGCACCAAGCCTTTCTACGGCCCGGAGGTGGAGAACAACACCTATTCGCTGCTGCTTAAGACCGACGAATCCGGGACTTACGAAGGCTTCGCCGTCAGCGAGTCCAGCTACATGGTGCTGACCAGCGTCCCCGGCACGGAAGACAACAACACGGGCTCGGTGATCTGGTCTACCAGCAGCGCCAACACCGATAACTTCTACATGGACGCCAGCCTGGGCCATACTTCCGGGCTGGACGAAGTGAACGCTTTTTATCATCTGAACAGGATGCGCCGGTATTTCGAGAACTTCAACCAGAACGCCTCCGGCGGCGCCGCGAAACCCGCCGACCTGGACGGCCGGGTGCCGGTCATGGTGCACGCCTCGGGCGACCCCGACGCTTTGGTCTACCGCGGGATGAAGAACGCTTTCTTCGACCTGGAGAGCGAGAATATCTTCTTCGGCGACGGCCCCCAGGACAACTCCGGCTTTTACCGGTCGCTGGCGCTGGACGGCACCATTGTCCGCCACGAATACACCCATCTCGCCGTCCACCGCATCTACCCCATAATCAATTTCGGCGAGTTCGGCGCGATCAGCGAAGCCCTGTCGGATTATTTCTCGCTGTCCTCCTTCTGGAAGGAAGGCTACGACGAGTCGCCGCAGAACGCCGCGAAGAAAAGCCTTGCCGCCCTGGGCAATTTCCTCGGCACCGGCTACGCCCGTTCCATCTCCGGCACCGACATGAACATGCCGGACGACTGGCGGGGGGAACTTTACAATGACAGCCTTATCCTGTCCCAGGCCCTGTATACGCTGCGCGTGGGGGGGGCGCATTCCCTGGGCACAGTGATCGGCCCCAACGTCTTTAACGGGCTGCCCATGGCGGATTTCCTGGTCTGGTCCGCGCTGTTCTACTTCCCGGACAGCTTCCTGAATTTCCACGAGGCCATGATCGACGCCTGCAGGCAGCTGGACTCCGCGCCCTTCTACGGCGGCTGCGACGCCGCCAAGCGCACGATGATAGACAACGCTTTCTCCGACCACGGCATAGCGGCCCCCGGCACCGGCGCCGCGTACGCGTACGAGACCGGCTCCAACTCCGGGCTGTGCGCCGACAATAACGGGCCCGAATGCGCGGCCGACGTTAATTTCGTGGATTCCGTAAAGGCCGCGGTCTATCCCGCCGGGGACATTGACTACTATTCCGTGCCTGTGGGCGTCGGGACTTTCCAGGCGACGCTGAAACTGCCGGAGGCCGGGGCCGCGGAGGTCTACAAGGCCTACGCCCTGTCCCTTTTCGATTCCGACCGGCAGAATCTCGCCGAGGCCGTGCCCGTCATCAACACCTACGCGGGGGTCTGCCCCGACACCGGCGACTGCACCACGTACGCCCCCAGCGTAACGCTGACCTACCCCGTTACCGCCGCGGGCAGATATTACCTGGCCGTTTCGGGCGGGCCCACGCAGAACTACGGCAACTCGGGCGTTAACTCCTCGTCGCTTTACACGCTTACCTTCTCTTACGCCGGCAGCGGCGGGACCACGGCCCAGCTGGACGGCGGATCTTCGGCCGACAATGAAAAGATAACTTTTATCGCGTATTACAACGACTTCCCGATGGGGGTCGCTCCTACTTCCTCTACGATGACCGGGGCGGAGCAGGTATTCGCCTACGCCCAACTGCGCGACCATAACAACACGAAGCTGGACTACGCCCGCACCGACCTGACGCTGGCGCAGGGCTCCTTCCTGCAGGTGGTGCCGGGCAGCGTCTACACGGCCACCGACGTGATAGGCCGCCCCGTGCTTAACGGCAGCGTGCGCGTGCAGCCCGGCTTCTCCACCCGCTATCCGGGCGTGGGGACCGTAACGCTCGAGATCTTCGGGCGCAACCATATGGGCAACGTGGTCTCCCTGGGGGTAACGAACAAGCTTAACCTGTCGGCCGACAAAGCCGCCATGACCACCTACAACAACGTGCTGGGCGCGCCCGGCTCCAAGGCCATAGTAAAGTACGAGATACAGTCGGCCGGGACGCTTTCCATAAAAGTATACACCCAGACCGGCGGGCTGGTGAAAACCCTTTACGACGGTCCGGCGGCGGGCAAGGGCGCCGTGAACTGGGACGGCACGAATTCCAACGGCGGCAAGGCGGCCAGCGGCATCTACTTCATCAAAGCCATCGGGCCGGGCCTGGACAAGACGGATAAAGTGGCTATCGTGCGGTAGCGGAAATCCGAACTATGAGAACTTCACCGGCGGAAATAAAACACTCTGCGAACCGGCCGCTCCCGGTCCGCGGCGGCGTTATTGCCGCCGCGCTGTGCCTTTTCCTGTCCGCCGCGCCGGCTTCGGCCGGAGGGCCCGGCTCCGCCGGCCTGCAGGTGCTTAAAAGCGACATCAGCCCCCGGGCCATGGGCATGGGCGGCGCCTTCGCCGCCATAGCCGACGATCTTTACTCGATGAACTATAACCCCGCGGGCCTGGGCCAGCTTTACATGCCGGAGGCCTCGGCCCTGTATCTTTCCGGTTTCGAGGACGCAAAGCTCAGCAACCTCGCTTTCGCCATGCCGCTGCCGGTCAAAGGGTTCTCCGGCATCGCCAAGCCGGGCATGGGGGTGGCGCTGATGATGTCCGACGCGGGCTCTTTCCGCTCGCGCCTTATCAACCCCAACGGGACCATCTCGGAAAGGTCCTATGACGCGCAGAAGGACATAGTCCTCACCGTCGGCTACGGCGAGAAAGTGTATTCCGAGGACGTAAAATTCGAAGGGTACGGCTTCAAGCTGGACCAATACGTCGGCGTCAATATGAAGTACCTCGACTCGACGCTGCTGGAGGATTATTCCGCCTCCGCCTTCGCCGTGGATATGGGCTGGCTGGCCATGGACCCGAAGCTCGGGCTCGCCGTGGCCGCGTCCTTCTCCAATTTCGGCACCGGGCTGAAATACGACAAGGAGCTCACGAAACTCCCTTCCATACTCCGGCTGGGCGTTTCCTACCAGCGGCCGACCGTAATGGACCAGTCGCTGCTGCTGGCGGCGGAGGGGGACTTCTACACCGCGGAGTCGCCCCAGAAAAGCTTCCGCGTGGGGCTGGAGTACCACTTCGAGAAGATCTTCAACCTCCGCCTGGGCTATAAGGCCGAACAGGACAACCCCGGGCTGACCATGGGCCTGGGCCTGCGCTACGAGGACCTGTCCCTGGATTTCGCCACCGGCTCCGGCAGCGAGGTCTACAACACGTCCCAGATCTCTCTTTCCTACAAATTCAGCGGCATAATAATAAAGGAACGCCCCAAGAAAGCCTTCAAAGACCCCACGCCGCAGAAAAAAGATCAGCTGAATCCGGCCCCCGCGCCGCAGAAAAAAACCGGCTCTCCGCGGGATAAGAAAAAAGAGTCGGACTTCATCTGGCTGTATTGACCTCCCCGCATCCGTCCGCGGCCCGCCGCCAAATTGACACTACCGCGCTTTGTTGATACAATAAAAATAACTTGTTTCCTGGAGGTCTATAATGAAAAAAGCACTGTACGCGGCGTTCGCGGCGCTTATCGTTTGCGGCTGCGCTTCATCCCCGGATAAGGGCACCGTTTCCGGCGCGGGAGAGATCGAGCGGGAATGGGTGGAAGAAGGCGTCACCAAGAATTATGTTTTCGCGCGCGGCATGGGCGCCGCCGACCAGACCCTGGAGAACAAGACCCAGCGCATGGCCACTTCCCGCAACGCCTCGATAGTGAACGGGCAGTACAACATGCTCTCTTTCCTTAAGGGCGTCAACCTGGAAGGCGGCATAACGGTGGAGAAGGCCATAGAGACCGATTCCGTCCTGGCCACCAAGATAAACGACGTGATAAAAGGCGCCCAGGTAGTGCGCACCGAGTGGACCTCGGACGACGGCTGCATCATAGTGCTGCGGCTGCCCAAGAAGCTGCTGAAGGAAGCCGGCGTCAAGCTGGCGGAATGAGCCGGACAACGATGAAGAACTTATCCCTGCTCTGCGCGGCCGCCCTGCTGCTGGCGGCCGCCGGCTGCTCCGGCCACCGCCGGAGCGCGCTTAACCCCGCGTACGAGATAGAGATAGTGGAAGCGGAGGGGATGGCGCCCGTGGTCGACGGCGACACGGAGGGGGCGAAGAAAACCGCCATCGGCGA
>JAPLKJ010000082.1 GCA_026388125.1 Elusimicrobiota bacterium | reverse complement strand
TTTTGTTGAAATGCAAGACCTGACCCCAGTCCTAAGCCTTAAAAAAGCCCTTTCTCCTCTTCCCACTTAGCCTTGCTGGCCGCGTTCTGGAAGATATACGGCTCCCCGGCCCCGTCCAACCACACCGCGGCCGTGCCTTTCATGCCCTCCAGCAGCTTGAAAGCCTTGTCCTTGCCCATCACCGCCAGCACCGCCGACGCCAGGAAATTATTGCTTTCGATGCCCGGGAAATACACCATCAGGTTCGAAAAGTTCTCTATCGGGTAGCCCGTCTTAAGGTCAAGGATGTGCGAATACAGCTTGCCCTCTATCTCCACGAAGCTGTCCCGCCCCGACGAAGACACCACGATGCCGTTGTTGAACAGCAGCGTGCCCTTGCGCTTGTTCTTCCTGAAGGGGTCCATCACCGCGTACTTCCAGTCCCGCTTGCCGTAAACCAGCACGTTGCCGCCCAGGCGCAGCTCAACGGGGAAATCCGGCGCCTTCGCGCGCAGCATCTTATAGGCCCGCTCGAAACAATAGCCGCGCAGCAGCCCGCCCAGGTTTATCTGCACCGGCCGCGTGAACCGCACCGCCCGCCGCGCGGGGTCTATCTGGATATAATTCGAGCCGATATTGGCCAGCGCCTTCTGTATATCCGCCTTGGCCGGCAGCTTGCGCGTGGAGGCCGCCTCTTTCCACAGCGGCCACAGCGGCGCGAAAGTAATGTCGAAAGCCCCGCCGCTGAGCTTGTAATAATCCATGGCCATCATCAGCAGCCGCAGGAACTCGTCGTCCACCCGCACCCATTCCCCGTAAGCCTTCTTGTTCACCAAAGTAGTAAGGCTGTAGGGGTCGCTGTAGCTGAACTCGCTGGAAATGCGGTTCCACTCGGCGAAAATATCGCCGGCCAGCGCCTGCCCCGCGGCCTTGCTGCCGCCGTAGAGCCGCACCTCGGCCGGTACGCTCATGATGAACGTCTTCTGCACGAAGGCAGCCTCTTCCTTCCGCTCCCCGCACCCCGCGGCCAGCAGCGCCAGCGCGCACCAGATAAATTTATTCATAAGCCGTTCCCGCCAACCTCCACCTAAAAATACAATTTTTCCCGAGCCCGTTCAACCCCGATGAAATTAAAGCAGCCTGTCCCCTTTAATACCCCGCCGGGTTCTGCCGCTGCCAGTTATGCGAAGTGCGGCACATCTCGGCCAGGTCCAGCCGCGCCTGCCAGCCCAGCAGCCGCAGGGCCTTGGCGGGATCGGCGAAGCAGACGGCGATATCCCCGGCGCGGCGCGGCGCCGCCTTGTACGGTATCTTCATGCCGGCGGCGGCCTCGTAGGCGCGCAGCACCTCCAGCACGCTGTAGCCGCGCCCCGTGCCCAGGTTCACCGCCTCGGCCCCCGCGTGCGCGCGGCCGTAGGCCAGCGCCGCCAGGTGCCCGCGGGCCAGGTCCGCAACGTGAATATAATCCCGCACCCCCGTGCCGTCCGGCGTGGCATAGTCGGTGCCGAACACGTTCAGATATTCCCGCCGCCCCGCCGCCACCTGCGCGATGTAAGGCACAAGATTATTAGGAATGCCGTGCGGGTCCTCCCCTATGCGGCCGCTGGGATGGGCGCCGATGGGGTTGAAATAGCGCAGCAGCACGGCCGAGAACCCCGGCTCCGCGGCGGCGCAGTCCCGTATTATCTGCTCGCTCATGTATTTCGTCCAGCCGTAGGGATTAGTGCAGAACCGCGGCGCCTCTTCCGTAATGGGCATTTTCTCCGGCACGCCGTAGACCGTGGCCGAAGAACTGAACACCAGCCGCTTCACTTTATGGCGCCGCATGCAGGCCAGCAGGGCCAGCGTGGCGCCCAGGTTGTTGCGGTAGTACTCCAAAGGCTTCTCCACCGATTCCCCCACCGCCTTCAGCCCGGCGAAATGGATAACGGCGTCCACCGGCCCCGCGGCGAACACCGCGTCCAGCGCGGCCTCGTCGGCGGCGTCGGCCTTGAAGAAAGCCGCGGCCCGCCCGCCCAGCTCCCCCGCGCGGCGCAGAGCCTCTTCCTTGCTGTTGGCCAGATTGTCCGCCACGCGCACGTTATAGCCGCCCCGCAGCAGCTCCACGCAGGTGTGCGACCCTATATACCCCGCCCCGCCGGTTACCAGAATGTTTTCAGCCATAAATTCCTTTTCAGAGCCCGGGCCCCGGAAGAACATTGTATAAAATTGATAAACTATCCCCACCCGGACCGGAGGCCGAACAAGTGCGAAAACCCGCCTTTATAAATTACGAACCCGTCCCCCTGCGCTTCGGCACCAGCGGCCTGCGCGGCAACGTAACGGACATGACCGACCTCGAGGTGTACATAAACACCCTGGGCTACCTGCGCTGCCTGGCCGCCGCGGGCGCGCCGAACAGCGCCGGCGCCGCAGCCCTGGCCGGTGACCTCCGCCCCAGCACGCAGCGCATAATGCGGGCCGCCGCGCGCGCCATAGCGGACGCGGGGCTGCGGCCAGAAAACCTGGGCCCCCTGCCCACACCCGCTCTTACCTATTACGCCATGAGCCGCCACCTCCCCGGCGTAATGGTAACGGGGTCGCACATCCCGTTCAGCATGAACGGCATAAAATACGTGAAGCCCGCCGGCGAAGTATTGAAAACCGACGAGCCGGGCATCCTGGCCGCCGTGGCCGAAGCGCGCGCCGCCGAATACGCGAAGACCGCCGCGGAAAGCATTTTCACCGCCGCCGGCGAGCTGAAGCCCGAAGAACAGCAAGCCCTGCCGCCCGCCGCTGCCGCCGCCGCCGAACTCTACGCCCGGCGCTACCTCGACGTCTTCCCCCCCGGCGCGCTGCAGGGAATGAATATCCTCTATTACCAGCATTCGGCCGTAGGGCGCGACCTGCTCCCCGCCGTCATCGAGCGGCTCGGCTGCCGGGTGGACCGCGCGGGCCGCAGCGAAACCTTCATCGCCATCGACACCGAGGATATCACCGCCGCGCAGCTTGAAACCCTGCAGGCCCTGCTCAACGCGGAAAGCGGAAAGAACGGGCTAAAATACGACGCGCTTATCTCCACCGACGGGGATTCCGACCGCCCGCTGGTGTGCGGCCTGGAGCGCGGCAAAGTAAAGTTCTTCAGCGGGGACCTGCTGGGCGCCGTAGTGGCGGAATATTTAAAGGCCGGCGTGGCGGCCGTGCCGGTAAGCGCCAACAGCGCCGTGGGCGCGCACCTGGCGCACCTCGGCATAGAGACCATCAGCACGCGCATAGGCTCCCCCTACGTTATTGAGGCCATGCAGGAAGCCGCCCCACGCTGCCCGGGCAAGGCCATTGTTTCCTGGGAAGCCAACGGCGGTTTCCTGACGGGCACCGACCTGGAACTGAACGGGAAAACGCTGAAAGCGCTCCCCACGCGGGACGCCCTGCTGCCCATCCTGGCGGTACTGGCGGCGGCCCGGCAGCACCACACCGCCCTGCCGGCGCTGTTCAGCCGCCTGCCCCGGCGCTACGGCAAGGCGGGCCTGCTGGACAATTTCCCCCCGGAGACCGGCCGGCTGATACTGCGGCGTTTCTCCCCGGCCGCCCCGGCGCAGGAACCCGCGGCCTTCAGCGCGCTCGAACAGTTCTTCTATAAAGAAAAAGGCTTCGGGCGGGTAACCGGCCTGAACACGGTGGACGGCCTGCGCATCTTCTTCGCGAACGGGGATATAGCCCACGTGCGCCCGTCGGGCAACGCCCCGCAGCTAAGGATCTACGCCAACGCCGGCACCCAGGCCCGCGCCGATGAGATAGTGGAGCTGTGCCTCCGCGAGCCCGCCGGCATACTGCGGCAGCTGGAAAGCGCCGTCACCAAAAAATAAAGGGCCCCGCAAGGAGCCCTTTATCCGGCCGCTAATTAAAGCAGCAATCCCCTTTATTTTCCCATCCCCTTAACCTCGAACCCCAGGGCCCGCAGCGCCGCGTGGTCCAGGATGTTGCGGCCGTCGAACACGAAAGCCGGCTTGCGCATGGAGGCGTAGATGCGCTTATAATCCAGCGTCTTGTACTCCGCCCAGTCGGTAAGCAGAATAATGGCGTCCGCGTCCTTCACCGCCGCGTAGGGATCGGCGGTGGTCTGCACCTTGTCCGCGTCCGGGCCCAGGTCCTCTTTCACGTGCACCAGCGCTTTGGGGTCAGTAATAACTATCTGCGCGTGCTCCTCCACCAGCATCTTGGTTATGGCAATGGAGGGCGACTCGCGCGTGTCGCTGGTATTCGCTTTGAAAGCGAAGCCGAAAACGGCCACTTTTTTATTTGCCAGCGTATTGAACATGGTGTGGATTATGCCGCCCACCAGCCGCTGCTGCTGATATTCGTTGATGGCCACCACCTGCCGCCAGTACTCGGCCACTTCATGAAGGCCGTAGCTTTCGCAGATGTACACCAGGTTAAGGATGTCCTTCTTAAAGCAGGAACCGCCGAACCCGGGGCCGGTCTTAAGGAAATGCGGGCCAACGCGCCGGTCCATGCCCACCGCGCGGGCCACCTCCTCCACGTCGGCGCCGGTTGCTTCGCACAGCGCGGACAGGGAGTTAATGGAGCTTACGCGCTGCGCCAGGAAAGCGTTGGCCGCCAGCTTGGACAGCTCCGAGGACCACAGGTTGGTGGTAAGTATCCGCTCCTTGGGCACCCAGGTGCCGTACACGTCGGACAGCGCCTGTATGGCCGCCAGGCCTTCCGGCGTCTGGTGGCCGCCTATCAGCACGCGGTCCGGCTGCTCCAGGTCGTTGATGGCGGTGCCTTCGGCCAGGAACTCCGGGTTGGACAGCACGTCGAAGCGGAATTGGGAATGCTGGCTGAGGATGCGCTCCATGGCCTCAGCCGTGCGCACGGGCAGCGTGCTTTTTTCCACCACTATCTTATTGCCGTTGGCCACCTTCACTATATTGCGGGCGGTAGCCTCCCAGTACTGCAGGTCAGAAGCGCAGCCGGAGCCGCGGCCGAAGGTTTTGGTGGGCGTGTTCACGCCCACGAAAATAATATCGCACTCTTTTATGGCGCCCTCGATATCAGTGGAGAAAAAAAGGTTCTTGCCGCGGCGCCGCTTCACCACTTCGTCGAGGCCGGGCTCAAAAATAGGCATCTTGTCCGAATTCCAGGCGGCAATGCGCTCTTTGTTGATATCCACCACTATAACTTTGCGGTCGTGGTTATGGTCCGCGATATCGGCCATAGTAGGCCCGCCGATGTATCCAGCGCCGATGCAGCAGATGGATCTGTTCATAAGTTGTCTCCAGTAGATATGCGCTCCGAAAAACGTTCCTATTATTTTACCTAATATCCCGCTTTGTTGGGAAAAGCAGCCAGTTCCCTTTTATGCCTATAAGTCAAAACTT
>JAPLKJ010000185.1 GCA_026388125.1 Elusimicrobiota bacterium | reverse complement strand
GTTTGCCTTGCGGCCGGGCCGCGCTCCTTTTCGCCCGGCAGCGGCGGGATGTCGGCCGCCGCCTGCGAGATCTTGGTAACCGACTCGCCGGTGCCCCCGGTCTGCCCGTAGGTGGCCGGGGTCACGCAGTTCTCAAGGCTGGCGAAGAACTCCTCGTCGCTTTCTTTCCTGACAGGTCCTGTTGGACCCGCGGTGAATTCGCGATCAGTGAAGTCCTCGTCGCCGCGCACCAGCACACCTTCTATCTTCCCGGTCCTCGCATTGAACACCGGCGAGCCGGAATTGCCGCCGAAAGTGTCCAGGTCGGTCCTGAAAAACCCGGCCGGGGAGTAATCACGCACTATGGCGCCGTCCGCCACTTTCAGCGGCAGGCCCAGCGGGTGGCCTATCACGAATACCCCGTCCCCTTTCTTAAGGCCCGCCCCCCTGCTGATGGGCAGGGGTTTGTGGCCCGTTACCGGCCGGTCCAGCCGCAGCAGCGCGAAATCGGCGCCTACCGGCTCGAACAAACGCTTCACTACCCTGGCGCACCCGTAAACCTCTCCGGCGGGCAGGGTGGTCGCGGCATTGCCCCCCTCGGTTTTTATGGCGTAGCCGAACGCTATTTTTACATCCTTACACGCCGCTTCGTCCGTTACGCAGTGGGCGGCCGTCAGCACCAGGTCCGGCCCCACCAGCGCGCCGGAGCAATAGGCCCCGCTGGGCTGCTCCACGAACCGCGTGTCGGAGCAGAAGTTCATACGGTGCCATAATTTCGAAGTTCGCAGCTGGACTATCCCGGAGCCGAGGCTTTTCACCTCACCGCCCTTCCACAAGGAGACCACGGAATCGGCCAGAACCTGCATGTCACCGGAAGCCGCATAATAATCCAGCCGGTTGTCTTTCCCATATATGCCTTTGTCCACGGCGAACGAAAGTAAAGGCAGTGCCAGCAGTACCGCAGCGGCGCTCAGCGTTGTTTTAATGGTTTTCATATTTTCCTCGCAGTCTTTAAAATAATTCTTCCGTTGTAAGAACGGCTCCGTCATTTCCCGCAGGGCTCCACCAGCCGGAGGTCGACGGGCAGCACCAGCGTGCGCGCGTCGTATTTGGAGACCGTCCTCATCCGGGCGAAGCCGCTCCAGAACAGGCTCACGATCTCCAGCCGCGAACCTTTCAGCCCGATATAAGGGAAAGGCCGGAACATGCCGCTGATGCCGCTGTCGGCCGTCTCCTGGCTGAATTCATAGGCCTGTTTCAGGCAGACGGTCCCGCCCTTTTCAAAACCGTTGAACACTTCTCCGGCCGGGAGCTCCCGCTCCAGGTATTCAGCCTTGACCTTAAGATAACTGTCCTCTTTGTCGAACAGGAGAACTTCGCCGTCCTTCGCGTACTTATACACCTGCAGCAGCCTGTGGCATATTCCCTGGGGGCAGCGCTGGTGCAGCATAATATACTCGCGGGGAGCCACGCCGCCCGGAGCGGGCGCCGTCGTTACGGCCACGCTGGCCGGGGCGGACGGGACCGGGGCGGCCGCGGACGCATCGAACTGCGCCGGGTCGTAAGCTTTCAGATCCCCGAACGCGCGGCCGTCCCCGGCATACGCTGCGCCGGTCATGCCCAGCAGTGCTATCGCTATCAGAATTTTTTTCATAATATTTTCTCCTAAACCCGCTGTTTTTTCCGTCTGCTGCCCGTCACTCACCGTCTCTTGTTATAGTTTACCCCGTTCGCGGAGCACTTACCTGAGGCTGAAGAACCAGAAAAGCCGGATTATTCGACCCATAAGCGCCTATATAATCGAAATGCTTTTCGTTATACATTCTGTTTAGTGGCGGGGACAGACATTCCTGCCGCGCGCCGCCCCGCCAACGCGAAAAATAACGCGCCCGGTGAACCGCCCCGGGCGCGTTTTAAGAATTAATAAAAAAAGCCGCACTGCGGCGGCCTTATAGCGTTACGAAACACCGGCTTAGATCTTTATCACCTCCGGCCCCGCCGCGGGCGGAGGGGTGTAGATGGCCGGCTGCAGCGCACCGCCGGCGCCGCCGGGCACATTAATGGCCGGGACGGCATCCGGACGCCGCGGCACTCTATCCGGTACCCGGAATTCCAGCGCGCGCTCCATCGCCGTCTTCGGTATCAGCCGTTCGAAGACGGAGGACAGGGTAACATCCTCGCCGCGCCCGCCATCCTGGGGGTAGACGCTGGCCTCACCGGGTTTATGTGAATAAGGGGACCGGGGATCCTCTACCGGCGTCCCCTCACCGTATATATAGTCCGCGCCGCCGCGCGCCAGCACGCCCTCGATCTTATACGTTGCGGCATTGAACACAGGTCCCCCGGAACTGCCGCTGAAAGTATCCAGGTCCGCCACAAAATAGCCATTGGCGGTTACGCTGCGCACTTTGGCATCACCGGCCACCTTTACCGGCAGGCCGCTGGGATAGCTTATGGCCACCACCCGGGTACCCGCGGCGATCCGCCTGCGGCTGACGGCCAGCGGATAGCGGCCCTTTACCTTGCGGTCCAACTTCACCAAGGCATAGTCGGGCCCCGGCCCCGCAACCGCGCGGCGGCCGCAGGCGCCGCCTGCACAGCTGAAATTGGAGGTCTCGTTCTGCACCCGCTGGGAGATTATTTCCTTGCAGGAATAGACATTGTCCGCGGAGAAGGCATTGGGCGTTTCACCCTCCCTGGTAACCGCGTAGCCGAAAACGAATCGGACACGTTCGCAGTCAGTACCCTGGGGGTCGGGCTTCAGGCAGTGCCCGGAGGTGAGAATAAGATCGTCCCCTACCAGCGCGGCCGAGCAGAGCGCACCCACCGTCTGCAGGCCGAAGCGCTGGCCGTTACGGAGATTGTATTTATCTTTAAGCGAAAGCGGCCTCAGCCTGTAAAGCCCGCTGTCCTCGTCCAGGTCAAGATCCGTATTCTTGAACAGCGCGGCGGTGGAATCGGCGAGTTTCTGCAGCACCGGGTCGGCCTGGTAATAATCCACCCGGTCGTCCGTACCGTAAACGGCGCAGGGGATAAGACCGGCGGGGCGGCCGGCGGCCGACAGCCAGGCGGCCTGCTGAAGCAGTGCCGCCGGGAGAAATATCAGCGCCAGAACCCTGAGTTTCATTATATTCGCCATCCTGCCAATGCCTGTTATATTATGGGGGCTGGGTTGGCCAATGTCAACCCCTTATATACCCGGAGCGGCCTGGGCCCTTCTGCCTAAAAAGCCGTTGAGAAGCGGCCTTTGATGGCGCTGAACAAAACGCCGCCGGAATTATCCGGCGGCGTTCTATGTTCCCTACAGGTTCCCCCGCAGGGGTCCCGCTTGTTTTTACTTGATCCTCAGTCGGTCAGCTCCGCCGGGTCCGCGAACCGCTCGCGCATCTGCTGCACGGTGGCTATCGTGTTGTCGAAGCCGTTCTCGCGGGTGTTGAACATCGTGTAGTTCTGGTTCACGTCCGCTTCGCCTTTCACGCGCTTGTCGGTGTGGATATAGATCTCGGAAGAGATGTTCTTCGTATCCGTCATCTGGATCACCACTTTCAGGAAGTCCTCGTAGCGCATATCGCCGGTGGCCGCCACTTTCGCCAGCTGCTCCGACTGCGCTTTCCAGCCGCCCTGCTGTTTCACGGTCGACAGCTTCTCGATGAACTCGGTGGCCGCGTGCGCCAGGGAGCGCACGATGTCCAGCGGGTTCGTGCCGTTCTCGGCGGTGTTGTTGAACGCTTCCACGCCCAGCCGCTTCTGCACCGCTTTGTAATCGTAATCCACTTCGCCTTTTTTATTTATCGTGAACAGGTCCATTACTTTGTCGATTATCGCGCTCTCGGTCTCGCGCATCACGTTCATGAACGATTTCATTATCAGCTGCGCCGGGGCGAACACTATGTCCTGCACCGCCTGCTCGGCGAATACCATCTTGAACGCGATCACCGCGGAGCGGTAGGTCTTGGTGGGGTCCATCTGGTTCTGGTCGTTGTAATTGTGCTCCACGGGAGGCAGCGGCGGGAAGATGGAGGCGGAGGGCAGCGTGTTGCTCATGTTCACGCCGTCGCCCCTCATGCCCGCGTACTTCAGCACGGCGTTGGTCTCGTCCAGCATCTGGCGCGCCCGGGGATCGTCCTTGCGCACAAAGCCTTCGTACTTCTGGTACAGCAGCACCGGCCGGGTAACCGTGCCGTCCGTGCCTTCCTGGTTCACCACATAAACGTCGCGCTTCGAATTGTGCTTGCTCATGGTGCCGGCGAACGGCAGGTTCAGGGAATCCCCGTTCGATTCGCGGGTGCGCTGCTGCACGTGCACCGTGGCGCTGCTCCCCAGCGATTGATACCTGTGGTAGGCGGCGGTCCAGTTGGTCTGATGGGAATGTATTATGGGCACGGTGATGTTGAAGTTATGGCCGCTAGAGTTGTAGTGGTCGGTGCCCGCGAACGTGTTGGTGGCGCCGATCCCCGCGCCGGCCTGCGCCGCCAGCTCCTCTATCTCGCCCACGCCGCTCTGGGTGTCGGCGGTCTCGGAGAACTGGTCGAACCGCAGCCCCAGTTTTATGAACTGCTCTATGGTGCCGATGTTGCCTTTCAGGAACTCGGCCAGCTTCTCTATCTGTTCGGTATCGTTCGGGTTCACGTAGAACTCGAGCAGCAGCTTCTGCCCGTTCACGCGGTAGTAATTGTAGCCCAGCTTGAAAGCTATGAACTTATTGATCTGGCTGGCCAGCGTCCGGTTGACGGTCCTGGCTATCAGGTTCTCGCCGCTCATCACGCCTATGTCGCCGGCGGGAATGTCCACGGTGCCCACCGCGGCGCCCACGCTTTTCACCGTCACGTGGTCCACGCGGAAGCGGACGCGCATCCTGTCGGCCGCCTCTTTATAAAGGCTGATGGTAGGCTTGCGCTCTTTGGTCTCGCTGGCGCCTATGGAAACGTTCACTATGCCGTTGAAGCTGGCGCCCGCGCCGGCGCCGAAGGTAAAGCGCGCCACCATCGGCAGCTTCCACACTTCGCCCACTATCATTTCGTTTATGCGCTTCGCCTTTACGGGAAGGACCGTCTTAACTTCATAAAGCTTCACCAGCATGCCCAGGTTCTTGCAGTAGCTGTTGTTCTCCAGCGGCCGCACCACCATGGATTTGCCCTCGAGCCCGCCGCCGATGGACACGTTCAGCGCGCCCACGTTCGCGATCTGAAGTATCTCCGTCCCGAGCGTCACGCTCAACTTAAGGTCTATCTCATCTACAAGGGCCAGGCGCTGGTCGGGATAGGATTTGAACTCCCTCCTCAGCCCGCCGCTTATGCCAACCTGGGGTATTATGTTCGCGCTCTGGTTGATCTTGATGTTGGCGGCTTTGCAGATCTTGTCTTTGGTGTTGTCGGTCAGGTTGCCCCAGAAATTGGTCAACTCGGTGGTCGGGGTGTAGGTTGACGGGGTCGGTACGCGGTTGTCGCCCTTTGTCCGCTCGCTGAGCGCCGCTATCGACAAGCCCGAGCGCGCAGAGCCGTCGAACGAAAGATCGCTTGTGGCTTTTGCTCCCGGGTTGGAAAGTAAGGAAAGAACTACCGCTGCCGCACTGACTTTGGAGATGTTTTTTAGGATCGTCATGTTAATAGTATACAGCCCGGCACGACTTTCGATAAGTGGCCAAATGCCTATCCGGCCATTGCTTTTATGGCCATAACAGCCTGGGCCCTCGCAGGCCTTTTCTGAAGGACCTTAGGTCCCGGGCAATAGGCCATATATAAAAAGCGATTAAAATATAAGTTTTCTTCGGGAATAAAAAAGCGGTGAAATTCCCGGCCGGACTTTTAAATCAATATATAAACGCGAAGTTTAAAGTCAATCCTGAAACCATAAGCCGGGTCCCGGGCCCGGCTTTCTTTTTCTCTCTCTCCGCAGGTTTCTCACCGATACGCTCCGTCCGCCCGCGGGTGTCCAAAGTGCGAAGCTCGGAAAAACCGGAAAAAGCACCATTGCTTTTTGTATCATAACGATAGGGAAACATTTTATTCGTATCTCGGTGGAGTTTTGAACAGCGGTTCCGGCGGCTTATGATAAGTGTCCTGATGTTTATCGTGGTGTCCAGTAGTTGCCGGCCGGAACAGGGAGGCATATGCCAGACATGGATTTTTCAAAGCAGCTTATAAAGGCCCGCTTAGCCGCGGGATTCGACACCGCGTACAAATTCTACCACCGCAACGGCGGGCGTCGGCACTTCAAATTCACCTTCGTCCATTACGGCCGAATAGAGCACGGGGTGTCCCTTCCGCGTCCTGAATGGCTGCAGAGGATCTTCCTTGCCTTGCGCCTTATGCCTACCGAGGCCGCGGCGCGGGAATTGCTCGTGTCGTATTTGCGGGGCCTCCTCGGGGGAGGGCCTTGCGCCGATTACGTGC
>JAPLKJ010000056.1 GCA_026388125.1 Elusimicrobiota bacterium | reverse complement strand
CCAGCGCCTGGAGCAGCGCCGGCAGGGAAACCCGGCCCTGGTCCGAAGGTAAAACTAATACTTTTACGTGCTTAGGGAGCTTCTTCAGAACAGTTACGGAAGCCCGCCGGGTAGTGGCCACCAGCACCCGTTCGTTGCGGAATATTTTAGCCCGGGGCGGTACGCGCAGCGAAGAGTCCAGCGCTATCACCCACGGCTGGCGGTGCACTTTAACGCCGCGCACGTTGAGCCTGGGATCGTCGGCCAGCACGGTGCCTATGCCCGCCAGCACGGCGTCGGCCTCTGCCCTGATCTTATGGCCTTCCAGCCGTGCCTCCGGCCCGGAGATCCAGCGCGAGCGGCCCCCGGCGTCGGCTATTTTCCCGTCGAGGCTTTGCGCGATCTTCAGCGTAACGTAGGGCAGGCCGGTGCGCATGAACTTATTGAAAGCCGGGTTCAGCGCTGCGCATTCCTTTTTCAGCAGGCCGGTCCGCACCTTCAGCCCGGCGCGCCGCAGCAGGGCGGCGGCCTTGCCGCCGTTGGCGGGGTCGGGGTCGGGCGCGCCTATGAACACCGCGGTTATGCCGGCCTTCAGGATGGCCCCGGTGCACGGCGGGGTTTTGCCGTACGTCGAGCAGGGCTCCAGGGTTACGTACAGCGCGGCCCCGCGCGCGCGGCCGCCGCAGGCCCTGAGCGCGTTCACCTCGGCGTGCGGCCCGCCGCAGCGCAGGTGGGCCCCCTCGCCTATTATGCGCCCGTTCTTAACTATAACGGCCCCTACCATGGGGTTGGGATGCGCGCCGCAGCGCCCGCGCGCCGCCAGCGCGATGGCGCGGGCCATGAACGTTTTGTTTTTATCTTCCATAAGAACGCCGGCGCGGCCGCGCTTACAGCCCTTTGAACAGGTTCGCCATTTCTATGGCCGAGGTGGCGGCTTCGGCGCCTTTGTTGCCGTGCTTCACGCCGGCCCGCTCGATGGCCTGCTCCAGGGTGTCGGCCGTTATCACGCCGAAGGCCACCGGCACTTTATGCTTCATGGATACCATGGCTATGCCTTTGGCCGTCTCCTGCGCCACGAAGTCGAAATGCGGGGTGTCGCCTTTTATCACGGCGCCCAGGCAGATGAGGGCGTCGTAGCCGCCGGGGGCCAGCTTTTCGCAGACCACGGGGATCTCGTAGGCGCCCGGGGTTCTCACCACGGTAATGTCCTTTTCCGCCGCGCCGTGCCGCTTCAGCGCGTCCACCGCGCCTTCCAGCAGCCGCCCGGTGATGAAGTCGTTGAACCGCGACACTACTATCGCGAACTTCAGTTTCTCGGCGTTAAAGCCGCCTTCTATGGTTTTCATGTCGGTCTCCTGTCCGTTATTGTTTATTCCCCGCCGGCCGCCCGGCGGCCGCGAAGATATGGCCCATCTTGTTTTTTTTCGTCTTTAAATAGCGGGCGTTGTGGCGGTTCGGGGTTATTACCAGCGGCACCCTTTCCTTTATCTCCCGCCCGTAGCCGCGCAGGCCTACTACTTTGCGCGGGTTATTGGTTATCAGCCGCAGGCGCCGCAGGCCCAGGTCGCAGAGTATCTGCGCCCCTATGCCGTAATCGCGCAGGTCGGCGGCGAAGCCCAGCGCCTCGTTGGCGGTTACCGTGTCGTAGCCTTTGTCCTGCAGGCTGTATGCTTTTATCTTATTGGCCAGACCTATGCCGCGGCCTTCCTGGCGCATATAAAGTATGGCTCCGGAGCCTTCGCGCGCTATCAGCTTCATCGCCCCCCGCAGCTGCGGGCCGCAGTCGCAGCGCCGCGAGCCGAACACGTCGCCGGTGAGGCATTCGGAATGCACCCGCACCAGCGCGGGGTCGGCAAGCGCGCCGAACACCAGCGCCACGTGCTCCAGCCCCGTC
>JAPLKJ010000079.1 GCA_026388125.1 Elusimicrobiota bacterium | reverse complement strand
GCTGGTAATAAGCCGCGACGCACGATTCTGGGAGGCTTTTCCGGCAATGCTGGCCAATGCGGCTGAAACCGGCGACCTTAACACGGAAGTCGTAATGGCCCACCTGCAGGCCCACGAAAAGGACAATTTCAAGGCCCTGCTGCTGATGTCGGCCGCCCTTTACCGGCACCTGCGCCTGCGTTTCGACTGGGCGCAAAAGGCCGTAGCCGGCTTCGCCCGGGGCGCCCTGAACGATTGCCTGGCTAAATATAAGGAGAACGGCATCATAAGGATAGGCGCGGAACAGCTGCTGGCGGGGAACGTCAGCCTTTGTTTCCTGGCAAGCTATAAAAAAAGCGCCGAAAACCTGAAAACGGCAGCAGAGGCCCGGGAACAGCTGGGCCTTGAATACGCCCTGACCCGCATTTTCCCGCCCAAGCAGAAGCAGCTTTTCCTGAAAAAACTGCGCCGCGAAGCCATGACCAAGACCGAGAAGGAATATTTCTCGCGGGTGATCAGGAAAAAAGCGCAGGCCCTGGCCAACGAGGACCTGCACCGCATGGCGCTGAAAGTCATAGAGTAAAGGAAGCCGCCTACCCCTTTATCACGCACAGCGGCCGGAACCTGGCCACTTTGCGGGCTATGCCCGCCCCGGCCACCACGCCCACCACCGCATCCACGTCCTTATAGGCCTCGGGCATTTCCTCGCCCAGCGTGGCGCGGCCGGCCGAGCGCACCCACACGCCTCTGGCCGAGAGCTCTTCGGTTATATCCCGCCCGCGGGCGCGGCGCAGCGCCTCGTGGCGGGACATCAGCCGCCCGGCGCCGTGGCAGGCCGAACCGAAAGTTTCGCGCATGGCCTGCCGCGTGCCGGCCAGCAGATAGGAGGCCCGGCCCATATCACCGGGGATGATCACCGGCTGGCCCGTGCGCGCGTAGGCGGGGGGAAGTTCGGGGTGGCCAGGGCCGAAAGCGCGAGTGGCGCCCTTGCGGTGCACTACGACCTTCATTTTCCTGCCGTCCACCGTGTGCTCCTCCAGCTTGGCGATATTGTGCGCCACGTCGTAGACCAGGCGCATGGCCAGGGCTTCCTCGCCCAGGCCCAGGGCCGCGCAGAAGGTTTCGCGCGCGAGCCCCGTGAGCGCCTGCCTGTTCGCCCAGGCGTAATTGGCCGCGGCCTGCATGGCCCCGAAATAGCGCTGCCCCTCCGGGCTGGAGAAAGGCGCGGCCGCGAGCTGCGGATCGACAAGCTTTATGCCGTAGCGCTGCGCCGCGGCGCGCATGACTTCAATATAGTCGCCGCACACCTGGTGCCCCAGGCCGCGCGAGCCGGTGTGCAGCATCAGCGTTACCTGCCCTTTGAACAGGCCGAACACGCGGGCCGCGTCCTCGTCGTAAATATCGGTAACTTCCTGTATCTCCAGGAAATGGTTGCCCGCCCCCAGCGTGCCCAGCTGCGAGCGCCCCCGCGCCAGGGCATGATGCCCCACGGCGTGGGGATCGGCCCCCGGCATGGCGCCGCCCGACTCGGCGTACAGAAGGTCCTCGGGGCGCCCCAGCCCGCGCTGCACCGCCCAGGCCGCGCCTTTAATAAGGGGGCTTTCCTGCTCGCGGGCTGCCAGGCGCAGGCCGCCGCCCACGCCCAGCCCGGCGGGCACCCGGGCGTACAGCGCGGCCGCCAGGGTTTCGAGCTTCGGGCGCAGCGTTGTTATTTCCAGCGAAGTGGCCAGCAGGCGCACGCCGCAGTTGATGTCGTAGCCCACGCCGCCGGGCGAAATAACGCCGCTTTCGGCGCTGAAAGCCGCCACCCCGCCTATGGGGAAGCCGTAGCCGGTGTGGATGTCGGGCATGGCCAGCGCGCGCCCGGCCAGGCCGGGCAGCGTGGCGGTATTGGCCGCCTGTTCCACGGCGGCCGGCTCCAGGAACCGCTCAAGGCCTTCGTCGGCGTAAATTATGGCGGACGCGCGCATGCCGCGCTTGTAGCCGGAGCGCACCTCCAGCCGGTAGGCGTCCAGCCGCTTTATCTCCGGGTGGTTCATTAAGGCTATTATAGCGCCGGCGGCCGGGCCGCGCAAGCCCGCGGGGCTGTTCAACTTATAAATACAAAATGCTATTCTTTCCACATGACCACAGCCGAAAAGATCTCCTACGCCCTGATGACGCTGATACTGCTGGCGGTCATCGTGTTCCATATGGGGCATGTGGTGCTGGCGGCCCTGTTCTCCTTCATGTTCATGGAGTTCTTTTTCAGGGCGGCCAGAACGCGCGTGCCGTGCACCGCGGCGCGCTGGCTGGCCGCCGTAGGCTTCATTATCACGGCGGGCGTGGTAATTTTTATTTTTCTGCGCTTCATAAAACAAACGCTGCTCACGCTGCCCGACATCGTGGAAGTGGCGCTGCCCAAGGTGATGACGCTCGCGCAGAACTACGGGCTCGAGCTGCCGTTCACCAATTTCCAGGACCTGCGCGAGTTCGC
>JAPLKJ010000205.1:3971-16950 GCA_026388125.1 Elusimicrobiota bacterium | reverse complement strand
CGCTCCGCGCCGGGCCTGGCGCCCGGCGGCGTCAATTCTTTATCTGATGCGCCTTCCATAAAAAATATTATAATAAGTGAACGTTACGGAATACGGAAGGTTACGTTAACTTTTTGTTGCGGACACGACCACAAGGACACCGCGCTATGAACCCCGCCCCCTTACTCGCGCTGGCCGCGCTGCTCCTGGCGCCCCCGGCGCCGCTCAGCGCCGAATCCGCCGGGCGCGAGGTGACCAAATCCGAACTGATGAGCTACATCCAGGACCAGGACTCCGACCCCGCCTGCGGCGTCTGCCTAAAGGCCGCCCATAAGTATCTTGCGGATAAGACCAACAGCGACCTGGCCAAGAAGACCGAGGGGCTGGCCTTTATCCCGGCCGGCGTGTACCGCGTGGGCTCGCCCGAAGGCACCGGCGACTCCGACGAACGCCCGGCCGCGGATATCTCCCTGGACGCTTTCTATATCGAGAAGACCGAAGTTACGCTGAAAGATTACGAGCAGTTCGTGAAGCTGACGGGCTCCAACTACCCGGAGTGGGAAGCGCCCAACGGGAAATTCAACCTGACCACCGGCAGCGACGATTACTACCGGCGGATGGGCCCGCTGATAAAGACCTGCCGCACCTGCCCGGTGTTCGGCGTCTCCTGGAGCAACGCCAGGGCTTACTGCGCGTGGAAAAAGCGCCGGCTCCCCACGGAGGCGGAATGGGAAACTGCGGCGCGCGCGGGCTCCAAAGAAGCGTATTCCTTCGGCGACCAGCCGGCCGGCGCGGGCGCCTACGCCTGGAACGAGACCAATTCCCAGGAAAAGCCGCACCCGGTGGGGCAGAAGAAGCCGAACAAGAACGGGCTGTTCGACATGCACGGCAACGTCTGGGAATGGATGTACGACTATTACGAAAAGACCTATTACGCCGAGCGGCCCGCCAGGAACCCCCAGGGGCCCCGCATGGCCAAGGAGCGCGTGATCCGCGGCGGCTCCTGGTCCACGGACGCAAACTCCTCCCGGTCGGGCAACCGGGCCTCCTCCATCGACCCCAACGACGATATCGGGTTCCGCTGCGCCGTTTCGGAAAGCGACCTGTCGCAGCAGCACGACGGCGGGCTTTGACGCGCCGGGCCGGAACGCCCTTTCTTTAAGATATAATTGACATACTTCAGCAGCCACAGGAGAGGAAATGAGCTTACACCATAACCAGCCCAAAGGTCTGTTCCTTTTATTCTTCGTAGAGATGTGGGAGCGCTTCTCTTATTACGGCATGCGGGCGCTGCTGGTGCTTTACATGGTGGACTACCTCATGTTCACCACCGAGAAATCAGGGCAGATCTACGGCTGGTACACCGGCATGGTGTACATGACGCCGCTGATAGGCGGCTACATAGCCGACCGCTACCTGGGCCAGCGCAAATGCATAGTGATAGGCGCCATACTTATGGCGCTGGGCCATTTCGCCATGGCCTTCCCGGCCCTGCCTTTCTTCTTCGGGGCCATGATACTCCTTATCTTAGGCAACGGCTTCTTCAAGCCGAACATCTCCACGGTGGTGGGCAAGCTTTACGAGGAGAACGACCCGCGCCGCGACGGCGGCTTCACCATCTTCTACATGGGCATCAACCTCGGGGCGCTGTTCTCCCCCCTCGTTTGCGGCACGCTGGGCGAGAAAGTAGGCTGGCATTACGGCTTCGGCGCGGCCGGGGTAGGCATGGTGCTGGGCCTGGCCATGTACCTGTGGGGCAACAAGGCCATGCTCGGGGACAAAGGGCTGAAACCGGCCGATCCCAGCACGAATTACTGGGTGCCGGCGGGAATGATAGCCGTGCTCCTTGTATTCCTTATCTCAAGCTCTTTCCAGTTCAGCGGCTTTGACGTGATGGGCCTGGTCCCCGGCTGGGTGTACGGCACCGCGGCCACGCTGGCCGCCATCGCCCTGGCCTACGCCTGGGCCTCCGCGCCCAAGTCCACGCTGACCCAGGCGGAGAAGCAGCGCGTGGCCGTGATCTTCATCATGGTGTTCTTCGCCATCTTCTTCTGGTCCGCCTTCGAGCAGGCCGGCAGTTCGCTGACGCTGTTCGCCAAGAACGAGACCAACCGCTGGGTAAACCTGTTCGGCTACCACTGGGAAATGCCGGCCAGCTTCTTCCAGGCCGTGAACCCGCTGTTCATCATCCTGCTCGCGCCTTTCTTCTCCAAGATGTGGGTGAACCTGGGCGAGACCGGCCGCGAGCCCTCCAGCCCGATGAAGTTCGTGATGGGCCTGGGCCTGCTGGCCGTGGGCTTCGTGGTGATGATAGCCGCGGCCGCCGCCTTCCAGCAGCACGGGCCGGTAAGCATGCTGTGGCTGTTCGGCGCCTACTTCTTCCACACGCTGGGCGAGCTGTGCCTGTCCCCGGTGGGCCTGTCGCTGGTCACGAAGCTCGCCCCGGCGGTGTTCGGGTCGCTGCTGATGGGCGTGTGGCTGCTGTCCTCGTTCGCCGCCAACTTCGTGGGCGGCTACTTCGCCGGCAACTACGACGCCATCAACCACGTGAACTTCTACATGATCCCGACGGCCACCGGCGCGGGCGCGGCGCTGCTGCTGCTGCTGATAACCCCGCAGCTGCGCAAGTGGATGCACGGCGTGCATTAAACGCCCCGGGCGGCCGGCGAAAACCCCGCGGGCGGCCGCGGGGTTTTTATTTTGTTCCGGCGCTTAATTTCAGGAAAGGTCTATCAGGTTCCAGCGGCTGGCGTACAGGGCGCGCAGCCTGCGGCGCAGCCCGGCGTTCTCAGGCCTGGCCAGGCCGGGGTCGGCGGCCAGCAGCGCCTCCCGGTCCTCCATGGCCTGCGCCAGGATCTCCCCGTCGCGGGACATGTCCGCTATTTTAAGGTCCATGTCGCCGTGCTGCCTGACGCCCAGTATTTCCCCCGCGCCCCGGATATACGCGTCCTTTTCGCTCAGCTCGAAGCCGTTGGAGCACTGCACCATGGCCCGCAGCCGCTCGGCCGAGTCGCCGGTGCGCGCGTGGGCCACCAGCAGGCAGCGCGATTCCCAGCGCCCGCGCCCCACCCGCCCCCTGAGCTGGTGGAGGCTCGCCAGGCCGAAGCGCTCGGCGTTATTTATCACCATCAGCGTGGCGTTGGGCACGTCTATGCCCACCTCTATGACCTGCGTGGCCACCAGGATGTCGGTGCGGCCGGCGGCGAAATTTTCCATCGCGCTTTTTTTCAGCGCGCCCGGCATGCGCCCGTGCAGCATGTCCAGCCTCAGGTCCTTGAAAATAACTTTCAGCCGCTCGAACTCGGCCTTCACCGACTTCATGTCCGCGGCCAGGGTCTCTTCTATCACCGGGTAAACTATGTAGACCTGCCTGCCTTTGGCGGCCTCGTCGGCCGCGGCGTTGAAGGCCACTTCCTCGGTGGCTTCCGTGGTCCTGACCGGCAGCCTGCCCGGCGGCAGTTCCTTAATAGCGGACAGGTCAAGGTCGCCGTACAGGGCTAAAAACAGCGTGCGCGGGATGGGCGTGGCCGTCATGATGAGCATGTCGGCCCGGTCGCCCTTGGCCCTGAGCGCGGCGCGCTGGCGCACGCCGAAGCGGTGCTGCTCGTCGATGACCGCCAGCCGCAGGCTTTTGAAGTTCACCTCCGGCCCCAGCACCGAATGCGTGCCTATCAGGATGTCCAGCTCACCCGCCTCCAGCTTTTTCAGTATTTCCTTTCTGCGCGCGGCCGTAACGCGCCCCGTTAACAGGGCGAAGCGCACGTCCAGGCCCTTCAGGAACCTTTCGAACGTAAGGAAATGCTGCTCCGCCAGGATCTCGGTGGGCGCGGCGAACACGCTCTGCCCGCCGTTCTCGGCCGCCAGCAGCATGGCGGACAGCGCCACCACGGTCTTGCCCGAACCCACGTCCCCCTCCAGCAGGCGGGCCATCGGCGCGGGGGCCCGCATGTCGGCGAAGATCTCGTTGATGGCGTGCGCCTGCGCCGCCGTCAGGGCGAACCCCAGCTTCTCGCGGAAGGGCGTGAGCAGGCTTTTTTTTATTTCGTAGGAGAACTCCTTGCGCACGCTGCGGGTCTGCCGGCGCTTGATGGCCCAGGCCAGCGCCAGCAGCAGCAGCTCCTCGTAGATGAACCGGCGCCGGGCAGCGGTAAGCTCGAAAGCGTTCTCCGGGAAATGTATGGCGCGCGCGGCCAGGTCGCGGGCCAGCAGCCCCCGGCGGGCGGCCAGGGCCGGGGGCAGCGGGTCGGTCACCTCCGCCGCGCCGGCGGTCACCGCCGCGAACACCGCCTCGCGCATGAACCTGGGCGTCAGCCCCTCCGTCAGCGGATACACCGGCACCAGCCTGCCCACATGCATCTTCAGCGCCCGGGCGTCGTCGTCGGCGTAATATTCCTCGGCGCGCATGCGGCTGAGGAACAGCGGGTCCTCCGGCGTGCCGGTTATCCAGACGGTGCGCTCCGGCGCCAGGTCCTTGCGCAGCGGGGCGAACACGTCGAAGCGGGGATTGTGCCGCTTGAAGAAACTGGCTTCGGCCTCGCCCTGCGCCGTCTCCAGGAACACCTTGAAGATGCGCAGGCCGCTGGCGGTGTACAGGTCGCGCACTTTCGTTATCCGGCCCCTGATCACCGGCGCGTCCTCGACGAAAGGGAAATGTTCTTTTTTCGCGCCCAGGCGGCGGTCCTCCCACTTGCGCGGGAAATAGAACAGCAATTCCTCGAGCGTCTCTATGCCGAGCCGCCCGAACAACTCTGCCCGCTTGGGGCCGACGCCTTTCAAATGCTGGATAGCCGTCATATTAAGGGAATAATATTATACCCAATAGCGGCCGCTTTTAGGTTCTCCCCGGCCGCGGGCCCCCGGGAAAACACACCGCCGCGGCAGGCGGATCCTTCGGTTCCCGGCGAGAAACCTCTTGAACATCATTTGAAGCCGAATTGAACGATTCTTGAACCCGCTTTGTTATACTTAAAGTGTAGGAATAAGTACTGCTCTCTTAAAGATTCAACTGATCCCCAGCGCTGCGCGGTGCGCCCCCCTAACCCAAACCCCCAAGACACAGGGCCTTCGGGCACTGTGCTCTAGCACCTGCAGCGCTGGCTTACTTTAAAGCCCCGCCGGGCAACAGCGAATAAGACTCCTCGTAAGGCATTTGTAACTCTCCCAGAAATTCCGGCGGGGCGCTTTTTTGCCTCTTTCGCGCCCCTTAAAGTATTATAATTATCCGATATGAAAGAGCGCGCCCTGATAGTGGACGACGACCCCGAACTCCTGCTCATTCTTAAGCGGTACCTCGAGAACCGCGGCTTCGAGGCCGTACTGGCCGCGGACGGCGAAAAGGCGCTGGCCGCCGCCGCCGCCGCAAAACCCGACATCATCATTACCGACGTGGACATGCCCAACATGGACGGGTTCACCCTGTGCCGCAGGATCAAGGAATCCCGGGCCTTGAGCGAGACGCCGCTGATAATAATGTCGGGCAAGAAGATCTCCGAAGGCGACATGGTTTCCGGCTATTCCTTCGGCGCGGACGATTATGTAACGAAGCCTTTTTCCTATCCCCTGCTGCTGGCGAAGATCAAAGCCGTGGTCCGCAGGGCGGCGGCGCGCGTAAAAAAGGCCCCCGTCATAAGAAAAGGCGCCCTGGAACTGAACCTGGAAGGGCGCACGGCCAAGATCAACGGGAAACTCCTGAAGCTCACCTCCAAGGAATTCGACCTGCTCACCGCCCTGGTCTCCAATCCCGGGCGCGTGCTCAGCCTGACCGGCCTGCTCGAGGCCGTCTGGGGCTACAACACCGCGGACTACAATAACCCGCACACCGTGGAAGTGCATATCTCCAACCTGCGTAAAAAGACCGGAGCTTTCGCCAAACGCATCACCGCCGTGCCCGGGCACGGCTACAAGTTCGAGTAGCGCGGGCGCCGGCCCGATCATTCAATGCGAAAACCTGCAGCAGAAAAAAACGCTACGGACGCCTGCGGGGAAGCCCTGCGGGACCTGCTGCTGATAGCGGCCTCGCCGGATAATCTCGACGCTTTCCTGCGCCGGACCATGGCCATACTCTGCAGGCCGGACGCCCTGGGCCCCGGCACCGGGCTGGCCGCGGTGCTGCGCCCCGGCAACGACCGGCCTCTTTTCACCACGGCCGTAAATTTCACGCAGGCCGAGCAGCGCCGTTTTTCGGCCCTTGTCCAGGCCGGCTTAAAATTGCCCAAAGGTCTTTTAAGCGCGCCCATCCAGGACGGCGCGGCCAAAGGCCGCCTGCTGGCGCGCGCCGCGAAGCCGGCCGCCTGCTCCGCGCAGCTGCTTGAGATAGCGGCAAGGACCATAAGCGGGCGCCTGGCCCAGGAAAGCAGGGAAAAACAGCTTACCCGCGAGCGCGATATCGCGGACGCGGTAACCCATCTTGAGGAGCTTTTCCTGGCCTTCCCCGCCATCTCCGTGGAGGAGATCTCGAGGGCCGTCCTTGACGAGGCGCGGCGCCTTACCGGCAGCGGGTTCGGGTTCGCCGGCTACATAGACCCCGCCACGGGCTGGCTGCGCGTGCCTACCCTTACCGATAAAGTGTGGGGGAAACGCCGGCTGAAGGCCGGGGAGACCGTTTTCAGGGAATTCAAAGGGCTCTGGGGCTGGGTGCTGAAAAAGCGCAAGCCCCTGCTCAGCAACTCGGCGGCGGCCGACCCCCGCGCGGGCAGCCTGCCCGGCGGCCATATCAGGGTTGACAGGTTCGCCGCGGCCCCCGCCATTTCAGGCAAAGAACTCATAGGCATACTCGCCCTGGCCAACCCGCCGGAGGATTACCCGCCGGCCGCCCTGGACGCGGTAAAAAAACTGGCGCGGGTCTACGCCCTGATGCTGCGCCATAAACTGGCCGAGAGGCAGCAGCAGGCCGACTACGCGAAATACAAGGCCATACTGGACACTTCCAGCGACGTGATCTACAACATGAACGTGAAAGGCGAGCTGGTCTACGTAAGCCGCGCGGCCGAAATTTACGGCTACGCGCCGGGCGAGATCGTCGGGCGCCACTTCTCTGAATTCATACACCCGGCCGACCGCGAACGCGTAAAGAAAGCCTTCCTTGCCGCGGTAAAGGCCGGGCGCAACCTGCTGCCTGTGCTGGCCTACAGGCTGCTGAACAAGGACGGCACGTACTCCTCGGTAGAGCAGAAGAACTCCCTCGTCCCCCGCCCGGGCGCGGCCCCGGTAATAACCGGCGTGGTGCGCGATATCACCGCCTACCGCAACACCGAGCAGCAGCTGGCCGAAAGCGAGGCGAAGTACCGGACTATTTTCGAGAAGGCCAACGCGGCCATCTTCATCGCCGACGCCGTCACCGGGACCATACTGGACGTCAACAAGGACGCGGAGAAACTTACCGGGCGGACGCGCGAAGAACTGATAGGCCTGGACCGGCTGAAACTGCATCCGCCGGCAGCCGCGGCGCACTACAAAAAACAGTTCCGCGAACACACCCTCAGGAACGCGGTGAACCTCGAAGAGGCGGAGATCCTGCGCAAGGACGGAGCGCTGGCGCAGGTGCAGATAAGCGCCTCCAGGCTGACCCTGGACGGCAGAGAGGTCATACAGGGGATCTTCCACGACATCTCCGCGCGGCGGCAGGCGGAAAGGCTGCTGCAGGACATCGTGGATAAAAACCCGATGTCGATACAGATAGTGGACACGAACGGGTTCACCCTTAAAGTGAATTCCGCGCATACCCGCCTGTTCGGCGCCGTGCCGCCTCCCGGCTTATCCATTTTCGACGATCCGCAGTTAAAACAGCAGGGGTTCGAAGAGCTGTTCGCACGCGTTAAAAAAGGCGAGGTCGCGCACTTCCCGGATTCCTATTACAACGCCCATGACGTCTCCCCCGCCTTCCCGGACGTCCCGGTCTGGGTGCGGACGATAATCTTCCCCCTGACCGACAACGCCGGGAAGCCGGAACGCTTCGTGCTGATGCACGAGAATATAACCGAACGCAAGCAGATAGAGACCTGGCTGCTCAAAAGCGAGGAAAGATACCGCCTGCTGTTCGACAACATGATAAACCCCTCCTTCATCTTCGGCATGGACGGGAAAATAATGGCCGTCAACAAAGCGGCCTGCAAAGTGTACGGCTATACCAAAGGCGAGTTCTCGCAGATGACCGCCGCTGACATAGAGATCCCAGAGGAAGCCACCAACATCGCCCGCAGCGTGGCGCAGCTGCTGCGCACCAGTCATCTCCGGTTCGAAACCCGGCACAGGCTCAAAGACGGCTCCGTCATCACGGTTTCCGCCGCTTCCCAGGCCCTGGACTGGGAAGGCAGGCCGGCCACGCTCACCACCTGCCGCGATATCACCGGGCAGAAGCAGGTGGAAGCCGCGCTGCGGGACAGCGAGGAAACGCTGCGGACCATCTTCGAGACAGCGAAAGACGCGATCTTCATCAAGGACCTGACGGGCAGGTACCTGAAGTTCAACAAGGCCTTCGCCGACATGTCCCTCCTGAAGCCGGAGGCCGCGGTGGGCAGGACCGACGTGGAAATTTTCCCGGCCGAGGCGGCCGGCGAGGCGATGAGGAACGACCGCGAAGTGATCCGCACCGGGAAAACCGTCACGCTGGTGCACGAAAGGGTGCTGCCCTCGGGCAGATATTATCTCAATACCGTAAAAACGCCGCTGCGCGACGCCGCCGGAAAGATAGTGGGCGTGCTGGGCGTGACGCACGACATCACGGGCATTAAAAAAATGGAATCGGAGCTGGCGGCAGCCAGGGCGTCCGAAGCCCTGAGCAACGTAGCCCGGCCCATGGCGCACGATTTCAACAACGCGCTGGCCGCCATCAACGGCTACGCCACCATGATTGACGACGAGCTTACCGAGGCGAATCCCCTCAAGCGGGAGATCTCGCAGATAATCAAGGCCGTCACGCGGGCGGCCGAACTTACCTCTAAATTGCAGGATTTCGCCAGGAACCCCAAGCTCGGCGAACAGGGAACAGGAAAAGAAGAGCGCTAGCGGCGCGTGAAGCTGGAGACCTTCAGCTCGAACAGCTCGCTCTGTTCGTTGGAGATAAGCAGCGCGTCCGGCCCGTCAAAAGTTATCCCCTCGCATTGCCCCGCGCCGAAGAAGAACCGCTTTTTCGCCCCGGCGAAATAATTGTCGGAACGCGCGGGTTTTTCGAACAGCCAGGCCCCGTCGTAGGTGAGCACGGCCAGTTTTTTCCCGTCAGGGCTGGCGGCCGCGTCGGTGGCCATAGCTTTCACGTCGAAGGAGGAGACCAGCTTAAGCGTATTTACAGCATTCGGCTCCAGTGAATCGAACCGGTAAAGCTTCGCCATGGTATCGGAGCGGTGCTTGGTCACAAGGTAAAGCCTGCCGCCCGCCCAAAAAAGAGACTCCGCGTCGAAATTCAGCAGCCTGGGCGGAAAAGCCTCCTGGTCAGGGTAGCGGAACTGCACTTTTATAGCCGCCGTGGAAACCAGATCCCGGGCGGGGTCGGGCTCCGGGAAAATATAGACGGCCAGGCTCTTGCGGCGGTTGCGGTTATTGCCGATATCACCGATTATCAGATTTCCCTTGTCGTCGGCCGCCATGGCCTCCCAGTCATGGTTGGCCGCGCTGCTGACGACTATCCCCTTGTAATCCGCGTCGGCTACGGCTACAGGTTTTACGGGCTTGCCGCCGCGGGTGAAAGCGAAAATGGCAGGGGTGTTCCCGGAATCGTTCAGCGTCCAGTAAACGTCCTTATACGAGGGGCTTTTCAGGAAAGCGGAGCTTTCTTTTACGGCTTTGCTGTTCAGCCGCGCGTAAGGCTCAAGTTCGGGCCTGTCTTCGAAAGCCTGCGGCAGGCCCTGGAGAAAGAAAAAGAATATAAAGCAGGCGGCTATGGCGCGCATATCAGTTTCCCAGCCCGGCCAGCGCCAGCAGCTCGGCGGTTTCGCGGCGCGACAGATTAAGGCCGGCCAGGAATTCTTTTCCCGCCGCGCCCATAAGCCGGGCTATGCCGGCCAGCCGGGCCCGGGAGCCGGCGCCGGCCAGGGCCTCCGCGCTGAAAGCGAAAGCGGGATGGAAGAAGCGCAGCGCGTCAAGGCCGCGCAGCAGCTCCAGCGCGGGCATTGGGTCTTTTTCAGCCAGTATCTTCACCAGTTCGTTGCGCAGGCGCTCGCGCGAAAGCAGGGCGGGCAGCCCGCCGGCCGCGGCCGCGGCGGCGAGCGCCGCGGTGCCGGGTTCGGGCCGCCAGCCGAAGCGCCCGGCGAAGCGGGCCAGGCGGTAAAGGCGGGTGGGATCGTCCTCGAAACTTTTCGCGTGCAGCACGCGCAGCGTTCCGGCCCGCGTATCCGCCAGGCCGCCGTAAGGGTCTATAAGCTCGAAAGCGGCCGGCCCGCCGAGGCGCACGGCCATGGCGTTGCAGGCAAAATCCCGCCGGCCCAGGTCTTCCAGCACGGTGGCCGCCGGCTCGGTCCGCGGCAGCGCGGCGGGGCGCGCGTAGGTCTCTTTCCTGAACCGGGCGAAATCCAGGCGCCCGCCGGCCGCGGGGAAAAAGCGCACCGTCTGGAAGGGCCCGAACTTCTGGTGTTTGCCGCCGAAGTCGCGCTCCAGCGCCTCCACCACGGCCGCGGCGTCGCCGCTCACCAGGAAATCTATATCCGCGCTTTCCCGGCCCAGGGCCCAGTCGCGCGCGCAGCCGCCCACGGCGTAAAGCTCGAACCCGGCGGCCGCGGCCCGCGCCGCGGTCTTTTCGAGCAGGGGCAGGCCGTTAAGAGGCTGAAGCTTCATCTTTTAGGAACAGGACGGTATCGTCGCCGCCGGCGGCCAGGGCGGCCGCCAGATTCTTGAGGCGCAGCAGGGCGTCGTTCTTCGCCAGCAGCTCCCGCGCGGCTTTAAGGGCGGCGGCGCGGCCGGTAAGCCCTTTAGCGATGGGCAGGGTGAACGTGATGTCCAGCGCGCGCGCCTCGGCCGGCTTCACCGCCAGCAGGCACAGGCCCGCTTCCCGGGCCATGAATTCCATCACCTCGGTCTCTTCCTCGCGGTCGCGGTCGGACTCCAGCAGCTCGGTGAGCGGGCCCAGGCCGAAGAAATAAACGGGCGTGCCGGACAAGGCGTGGTTCGCGGCCAGGGAGGCGCGCACGGGCTCGTAATCGGCCTGCATGCGCGCTATCCATTTGTCTTTTTCCGCCGCATAGCTTTCGGGCATCACGAAGGCCAGGATGTCGCGGGCGGGGTCCAGGTAAAGGAACGGCTCCTCGTGCGGGAACATGCCTTCGCACTTGGGGCACATCAGCAGGTCGAACTCCCCGCTGAGTATCAGCTCCTTCACGTCGTGGTCGCGGTCGCCGCGCACCACGGTCCAGAAATCCGCGTCGAAAGCTTCGCCGCAGTGCGGACACTCCACCCTGAAAACGCCTTTTGTGGCCATATAATATGCCGGGGGCCGCTTACAGCCCCACTTCTTTATTGAACGCCGCTATCAGCCTGTCGTACTCTTCCACCTGCGCGAACATCTCGTCCCAGTAGGCGGGGTCCCACAGCCGGCGCAGCTCGTCGGAAGTGCGGCCCTGCTGCTCCACCCAGGTGAAGTACTTCAGGTTATGCACGGCCTTGCGGTCGGTGTAGGTGAGCTCCTTCATGTAATCGGTGGTGCAGCCCAGCAGGCGGCGCTCGAAGTCCACCAGCGCGTTCTCGCGGGTGTACTTGCCCATTTCTTTTTCCATCTCTTTCAGGCGGGAGCCGTAGAGTTCCATGCTGTCGGTGAACACGGTCACTATGACGTCGTCCTTGCCCATTTCGAAATGCCTGGCGGTCTTGATGGCGCTGAGCAGGTTCGAGATGCCCGAGAAGCCGAGCAGGCCGAGCTGTTCGATGACCTCTTTCTTCACGCCGTACTGGGCCAGCACTTTTTTGCCCTCGGGCTCGTTGAACAGGCGGGCTATGCGCACGCAGGCCTCGTCGTCGATGGCGGTGACCACGTCGGTGTTGCGGACGTTGTGCACCCAGGGGATGTGCTTGTCGCCGATGCCTTCTATGCGGTGCTCGCCGAAGCCGTTATTAAGGATGGTGGGGCACTGCAGGGCCTCGGAGGCTACTATCATCATGCCGGGGAATTTTTTCTTCAGGTAATCGCCAGCGCCGATGGTGCCGGCGGAGCCGGTGGCGGAGGTGAAGGCGGCCAGGCGGCTCTTGGGGCCCTTTATCTTGTTGAAAGCCTCTTCCAGCGCCGCGCCGGTCACATGGTAATGCCAGGTGGGGTTGCCCATTTCTTCGAACTGGTTGAAGATGACGCAGTCTTTGCGGGTCTTCTTGATCTCCCAGCACTTGTCGTAGATCTCTTTTACGTTGGATTCGGTGCCGGGGGTGGCGATAACCTCGGAGCCTATCTCTTTGAGCCAGTCGAAGCGCTCTTTGCTCATGCCTTCGGGCAGGATGGCGATGGGGGTGGTGCCCAGCAGCTTGGAGTCGAACGCGCCGCCGCGGCAGTAGTTGCCGGTGGAGGGCCAGACGGCTTTCTGGGCTTCGGCATCGAATTCGCCGGTTACCATGCGCGGGGCCAGGCAGCCGAACGCGGCGCCCACTTTATGCGCGCCGGTGGGGAAGTACTTGCCCACTATGGCCACTATGCGGGTGTCGATGCCGGTTATTTCCCTGGGGATCTCCAGCATATTAACTCCGCCGAAACCGCCGGTCTTATGGTCGTTATGCCAGTTGATCCTGAAAAGGTTTATGGGGTTGACGTCCCAAAGCCCCACGGGTTTGAGCGCTTTCTTTATTTTGTCGGGAATAAGGTTGGGGTCCTTCATCTGGGCGAAAGTGGGCATGACGATCCTGCGCTTCCGGCACAGCGCCGCGTTCTTCCTGACGATCGCCGGGTTGATCTTAAGTTTAGCCATTATGAAGTTCCTCCGTAAAATCTTCGCGAAATTATATTTTAATTATACAAATTAAAAATCCGGACTGTTGTTTCCCGGGAACCGCAAGATGTGAAGTCGGGGCAGGCGGGAGGTACCCCTGCGAACCT
>JAPLKJ010000205.1:0-3964 GCA_026388125.1 Elusimicrobiota bacterium | reverse complement strand
AAATTATGGCGGGGCCCCCCTTCTGCAACAGGTTCGCAGGGGTACCTCCCGCCTGCCCCTCCGCAAGCCTGCAATAGCCAGTACCAGTTGTTTATTAAACTCAGTGTTTTCTCCCGCCTTTGTCGTTATAGCCAGTATCCTTCGCCCATTTTTTCCGGTCAGCATTAAGGCTTTTCAGGATATCCAATAAATTTTCATCCTTGCTATGATCACTTTTGCCGTAATGAAAATTCACAAAAACCCATTTTCCAGCATTGAGTTTCGACTCCGCAACTACTTCAGGTTCAGGATTTTTCTTGCCTGCGGATACACCATACATCTCTACTGAACATTTGCTTTTTTTTAAGGTGCTTTTGCCAAGCGCATAATGTTCAGCCGGATCCTGGCTATTCAAGAATGGGTCAAAATCTAATCCGACAATCTCTCCCGGCGCATTATCCGATGCTTTCAAGTCTTCTTCTAAAGCCAGGAGCAATTGCGAACTAAAAACAGATCGTTTCTGCTTTATCGCAAGGCTTGAGGCATCCACACTGTTCTTAAGTACTATAGGAACATACCAGTCATAAAATCCCTGAACAAAACTGCGGCAGGACTGTTGTGGCTCAGCCGTCCTACCTTAACAGTTTCGAAGTCGGCATTGCACTCGTTCCTTCCCTCGCTTGCTCTACCCAATTTATTTGCCCGATATTTTTTTATCTTCCGGCTTGCTCAGGAAGTTCTTATCTGAGACCACGGAACGGCCGAGCCGCTTTTCCAGTTTTTTGCGGGCTCCGCCGGCAATATCGCCGCCGGCTCTGGCGTCGGCCTTTAATTTAGGCACGCCTTTGGAATTTTCTGTGCGGTGAATTTCCGTGGTGGCGCGTTCCCCCAGCATATTAAAGATCAACTCGAAGTCATCCATATGATCGCGCAGGTTTTGCCGCTTCAGACCTTTAAGTTTTTTGTATTCACTGGGAATTATCCCGAACGTCGCTTTGGAGATCTCCGCTGTCAGTATCTCATAATCTCTTTCTTCTTTTGCGCCGCGCTTCTGCCATTCATCCGTCAATTCTTCGCGGATGGCGATACCGCGCATTCGTTTTTCTATCCAATCATCCGAATAGCCTTTGAGTTTATAAAGCATTCTTGTCCGCTTAGTCGCCAATTCCGGATTCTCTATCTCCTGCATGCGCTCATAGCCGACCTTCGCCAGCCACCGCTTGAACGGTTCGGCTTTGGGCGAAGGGATCGATTGGATTATGCGAAAAACGCCTTCAGTATCGGCGCAATTCAGTTTTTGGACCCCACCCTCGGTAGGAATGGGAACAATAACGAACCACCACTCATTTTTATAAATGATCTTTCGAATTTTCTTGCCTTTGAATATGGCTATTTTATACGTTTCCATAACTTACCCCTGTACCAATTTTTTTAAAGGCGCCGCCTTACTTCCGAAAATAGTATAGCAGGTCAAGCCGACAACGTAGTGTCGCGTTGAAAACATTCTATCAAATGGGACTAGGCGGGATATCTACCACACACGAATACGAACCCAACCCATGATATCTACGAATAGGGCTAAAAACTTCAGGCTTATAGGTCTTTAGACTATTCAAAGGAGGGCGCGGGTTTGGTATAGTTTTCAGATAACATGAAGAATTGCTCTAAAATTTTAGTGCTGACCGCGGCGGCGCTGCTTTGCGCGGGGCGGGCACAAGCCACTGTGCTTACGGGGCTAGACGTGGTCGAGCGGAATGATTTCGAACAGTTCTCGGGGAAGCGCGTGGGGATAATCACCAACCAGACCGGAGTGGACAGCCGGGGCAAAAGCGCCGTGGACGCCATGTTCGCTTCGCGCAAGGCCAAACTCGTGGCCATCTTCAGCCCTGAGCACGGCTTCAGGGGCAACGCCGCCGACGGCGAAATAATTTCCAATTCTACTGACCCGGTTACCGGTCTGCCTATTTACAGCCTTTACGGCAATGTCCACCGGCCCACTGCAGCCATGCTGGCCGGCATAGACGTACTGGTGTTCGACATACAGGACATAGGCGCCCGGTTCTACACTTACCTTACCACCATGGCCCTTTGCATGGAGGAAGCGGCAAAACATAATATCCCTTTCGTGGTGCTGGACCGGCCAAACCCTATCAGCGGCAGCGTACTGGAAGGCCCGGTGCTGCCTAAGAACATACAGGATTTTACCGGCTACTTCCCGGTACCGGTGCGCCACGGCATGACGGCCGGGGAAATGGCGCTGCTGCATAAGGATATGCGCGGGATAAACGTGGACCTGAGCGTAGTGAAAGCGCAGGGCTGGGACAGGGCCTCTTTCTACAATGACACGGGCCTGGCCTGGGCGAACCCGTCGCCCAATATCCGGGACGTGGACGCCGCCATAATGTACCCGGGCATAGGCGGCTTCGAATCCACCAACATGGCCGTAGGCCGCGGCACCGACGCGCCGTTCATGTGGTTCGGCGCGCCGTGGCTGGACGCCGAAAGGCTGCTGACCACCCTGAACGCCGCCGGCCTGCCGGGCGTGCGCTTCCGCGTTGAGAATAAGATACCGGAAAAAGATATTTACGCCGGCAAACTCTGCCGCGGCATCAGGATGGAGATAACGGACAGGGCCGCCGTGCGCCCGATGGACATCTTCGTGCGGGCCGTCTGCGCGCTGCGCGAGAAACAGTATTACCGGGAGTTCAGGTTCGACGAGGAAGCGCTTAAACTTACGCCCGGCAACAACGTTTACAAAGCTATCTTCGAATCCAAAGACGCCCCGGAAACCATCATCGCGGATTTCCAGGCCCAGTGCAGTAATTTCAGCAGAACCCGCCTTCCCTATCTTCTGTACTAAAAAATACCCGCCGGCTAAGGCGGGGATTCCTCTTTCCGGCGGCGCGCTGCGCCGGGTACCGGGTTATCGTGCAGCATCCCCTACCCTACCTTAACGCCTTTGCCTACCCAGACGAAGCCGGAGGGGAGGATGATGCACTGGCATTTATCGCTGATGATGGAGTTGTGCTCCGGGATGATATTGACTATGCCGTTGGTCCAGGAAACGTAGCGGATATGCTCCGCCTCCAGCCATTCGTACACCCTGGGGCCCACGCGCGGCATGATGGTCCACACCACCGCGTTCTCCCAGGGTATCGCCTCGGCGTCGACCGAGTATTTTATTTCGGGTATTTTTTTCGAGAGCGAATCCATAAGCCTCCGGCGCCAGATTTTTTTAGACCGCGGACTGTACCCCGAATTCTGTCCGGCCCCTTGCGGGGCCTGGAGGACCATTTATCTGTTGCGGCCCACTCTGCGCCGCCCCCCGGAGGGGGCCGGACGGGCTATCCAGGCGCAATTTTGGCCTTGCTTCAGGAGGGGCTTGCCCTGCCGTCCGCATTTCTGCGGACGCGGTGCGCTCTTACCGCACCTTTTCACCCTTACCCTTGCGGGCGGTATGTTCTCTGTGGCGCTGTCCGTCGACGGGGGATGTAGCCCCCGCCTCCCGGCCTATGGCCGCTTAACGGCTTTGAACCGGCACCCTGCCCTGTGAAGTTCGGAAGTTCCTCCCCCCCGCTTGCGCGAAAGAGCGGCCCTCCGTCCGCGGTCTAAAATCTGTTTCAGCCGAACACCGTACGCTCAAGGTAAAGCCAGCGCCGGCAGTCCGGGCACACGGCGAAAGTGTCGTGCTTCTTGAGGTCCAGCATCTTCTGCGGCGTAAGCCCCATGTGGCAGCCGCCGCAGGAGAATTTGCCGTTATGCGCGTCCTCATGCGCCAGTACCACCGCCAGCCCCGCGCGCTTGGAGCGCAGACCTTCGTATTTCTCCACCAGCTCCGGGGTTATCGCGGCGGCGGCGGCGGCGCGCTGCGCGGCGGCGGCGGCTATGGCGGCCTCTACTTCCTTTTTTTCGGCCTCGAGAACGGCCACTTCGGAATCTTTGACCGACTCTATCTGCTTCACTTCGGCTTTCAGTTTCGCGTCCT
>JAPLKJ010000243.1 GCA_026388125.1 Elusimicrobiota bacterium | reverse complement strand
TGCCCTTGCCGATGGTGCCGGCCACGTGCAGGCCGAAGAAAGCGAAGGCGATGAAGTTGAAGAAAGCCGCCCAAAGCACCGCGTACCTGGGCGACAGCACGCGGGTGGCCACGATGGTGGCTATGGAGTTGGCGGCGTCGTGGAAGCCGTTCAGGAAATCGAAGAACAGCGCCAGCGCCACCAGCAGGATTATGCCTATCAGCATGCTATCCATGTTTCACCAGTATGCCCTCTATGACCTTGGCCACGTGCTCGCATTTATCCAGCGTGCTCTCGGCCACTTCATACATCTCCTTCCATTTTATCACCATTATCGGGTCTTTCTCGGTGTCGAAAAGATGGCTGATGGCTTTCTCCCGGATGGCGTCGCCGAGGTTCTCCAGCCGGTTTATCTCTATGCAGTGGTCCAGCACGCGGCGGCTGCGCTTGGTGTCGTGCAGGTGCTCAACGGCTTTGGCCAGCGAACCCGCCGACTGGTCTATAATGTCGATGAACTGTGAAAAATGTTCGTCGCCCGGGTCCAGTTTGTACAGCTTCATGCGCCCGGCCATCGCGTTGAGCATATCCAGCACGTCGTCGAGCTGGTTGGCCAGCGCGTAGATGTCCTCGCGGTCTATGGGCGTTATGAAAGTGCGGTGGTTAGCGGCCTGCAGGTTGAGGTAGTCGAAGAACTTCACTTCTCTGGGCAGGAAATTAATGGCCATTGTTCTCTCCTTTACACTTTGCTTAACCATAGTGTAGAAGAAACGCATGAAGGCCGTTTAAAGCCCGTGTAAAATGTGTGTAAAAGGAACCTTCGCTATTGCGGCAGGGTGAACCAGAACGCGGAACCGCGGCCCTCGGCGCTCTCCACGCCTACGCTGCCGCCATGCAGCTCTACAAGGTGCCTGACTATGGAAAGCCCCAGGCCGGTGCCGCCCAGCTCGCGGGAGCGGGCCTTGTCGACGCGGTAGAAACGCTCGAAGATCCTGGGCAGATGCGCCGCGGAAATGCCGGGGCCGTTATCCTCCACCGAGATCTTCACCTGCCCGCCGTCGGCCGCGGCCGAGATCTTTATCTCGCCGCCTTCCCTATTGTATTTGGCGGCGTTGTCCAGCAGGTTTATAAGCACCTGTGAAAGTTTGTCCCGGTCGGCGTTCACGGTCAGCCCGGCCGGCACCAGGTTCAGCACCGAGACCCTGGTCCTGGCCAGCACGGCGGCAAGGCTCTGCGCGGTAGCGTCAGCCAGCGCCCGCAGTTCCAGCGGGGCCTTCTCCAGCTGCGCCCGCCCGGATTCCGCGTAAGAGATCTTCAGCAGGTCGTCCACCAGGGTGTCCAGCCGCACCGCCTGCTCGCAGATGCTGCGGGCGAAGCCCGGGCCGTGTTCCTTATCCTCCAGCGCGCCGCCCAGCAGCGTTTCGGCGCAGCCCCGGATGGCGGTAAGCGGAGTTTTTAGTTCATGAGAAACGTTGGCCACGAAATCCCGCCGCATGGCTTCAAGCTTGCGCGGCACGGTGATGTCCCGGGCTACCAGCACGCAGCCGCCTATAACGCCGTTATCCGCTATGGGAGAAGCGCTTACGCTCAGCACAGTACCGGGGGCGGCCGCGGGCTCTATTTCAAAAGAGACAGGGCGGCCGCTGGAAAGCGCTTTGATGGCCGCCGAGGACAGCTCCGGCCCGGCCGGCATGCCGGACAGGCGCATACCCTCGGCGCCGAAGCCCTTCACGCCCATAAGCTCGCGCGCGCGGGGGTTTATGCGCGTTATCACGCCGGCCCCGTCGGTTACCACGATGGCCTCGGACATGTCGCGGAAAGCCGCCTCCAGCTCGAGCCGGCGCAGTTCGGCCTCGCGCATTTTAACGCTGACCTCGCCGGCCATATAATTGAGCGTTTCGGAAAGTTTTTTCAGCTCGCCTGACGAGCCGGCCGGTATGCGGTAGCCGAAGTCCCCGGCGGCGAAGCGCTTCGAGCCCCGCACCACCTCGGCGAACTGCCTGCCCACCACCAGCACCACCAGCCAGCCCACGGCCAGCGCGAACAGCGCCGAAAGAGCGAAGCTGAACGCCACGCTGCGGCGCAGTTCGCCGAGCATGCGCTGAACGCCGTGATATGGCATGGCCAGCCGCACGAAGCCGGCCAGGCGCGCGCCGTCCCTTACCGGAACGGCCAGGTAAAGCATGTCCTCTTTAAGGGTCCCGGACAGCCTGGTAACGCTGGCGTCGGGGTGGCCGGCCGCCTCTTTTATCTCCGGCCGGCCCAGGTGATTCTCCATTTTAAGCATTTCCGGGTAAGGCAGGCTGGAATCGCCCAGCACTTTACCGGAGGCGGAAATAACGGTTATCCGCGAGCCGGTCTTGCCGGCCAGTTCTTTTACCAGGGCGTCGGCGTAGGCGGAGTCCTCTTTTATAAGCCGGGCCGCGCCCAGTTGCGCCGCTATCAGCCGGGCCTGGGTGCCCATGGAAGCGCGCAGGTCGTTGAGCGCCTGCCTCTCCAGCGAGCGGTCCAGCAGCAGCGCCGTCAGCAGCAGCGCGAACAGGACCACCAGCACATAGGACAGCAGCACCCGGAATTTAAGCGTAGAAAAGAAATTCATTTATCGAACCTGTAGCCGTAGTTCTTCACCGTCACTACGCGGCGGCCCTCCGCCCCGAGTTTTTTGCGCAGCGTGCCCACATGCACGTCCACGGTGCGGGTCTCCACCTCGAGCGAGGCGTCCAGGCCCCAGGCTTTTTCAAGCAGCGCTTCGCGGGACAGCAGCTTTCCCCCCGCAAGCATAAGCGCTTTCAGCAGCTCGAACTCGCGGGCGGCCAGGTCCAGCGGTTTCCCCCTGAGCTTGACCAGCACGCGGTTGCAATCCAGTTCAATTTCCCCGGCGCGGTAGATCTCCTGCGCCTCCACCGCGGCCGTAGAACGCCGCAGCACGGCCTTCACGCGGGCCAGCAGCTCCTTCACGCTGAAAGGTTTGGTAATGTAATCGTCGGCGCCCATCTCCAGGCCCACCACTTTGTCCGATTCCCCGCCCTTGGCGGTAAGCATTATTATAGGAATGGAGGCCGTCCTGACGTCCATTTTTAAGCGCCGGCAGATCTCCAGGCCGTCCAGTCCGGGCAGCATCAGGTCCAGCAGAATAAGGGAAGGGCGCTCTTTGGCGGCCGCAGCCGCGGCAAAAGAACCGTCGTGCAGCAGCAGCGTCCTGTAGCCCTCTTTCTTAAGGTTATAGTCCAGCATGCGGGCTATGTCTTTTTCGTCCTCAACTATAAGGATCTTGGCGTCCATAAAGAATATGATACCAACGGGGACCGGTTAAATCAAGGAAAACCCTTTCACCTGGACGCTTAATTTGCGAAGTTTCAGTCCGCGGCCGCGGGCTGTATATTGGTATCCACCTGGGCCAGGCCGGACCGGCCTTCCATCCCGTAAGCTTTCAGGAGCTTGTCGATGTTATTGGTTATTATCTCGGTACGCGGCGCTCTTCCCGAGCCGCCGCCGGCCGGCATCAGGGGCGGCTTCACTTTAGTGTTCGCCACGGTGGCGGCGAACTGCTCTGCCGGGGTCAGCGGCCAGCCCCAGCCCGTTTCCTGCTCGTTGGGCGTGGGATTGAGGCCCGCGGCCTCGTAGGCGTACTCGGTGTAGCCCACGCAGTCGAAAAGGTCGGGGCCTTTCTGCGAGACATGGCTGTTGCTGTAGTGCAGCCCCAGCTTGGCTTTGGCGGCCAGGATTATCTTCCTGCGCTGGGCGGCGGTGGGCCGTACTTTGCTGACACGGTTGCCATAGTAGGGATATTTGTTCTGGTGCGTAAAATCTTTCCAGGAGTATATTCTGCGCACGCCGCCGTAGGGCTGGAAGGTGTCCGGCACACAGTCGTAGATCACCACTACCAGCTTCCCGTCCATGAGCTCGGTGCCGCCGAAGATCCCGGTGTGGCCCACCGGGATATCGCCTATCCAGTTCTGGGGGATGCCCATTCTGCCCCCGGCAAAAATTATGTCCCCTTTCTCTATGCCGTCGGCCAATGCCGCGCCCGGGGCGGCGGCGGAGGCCTTACTGCCGGACAGCGTTTCAAAAGCGGCGGCGCGCACCGCCGAAGCTTCGCTGGTGTCGCCGGCCAGGGAGTTGAGGAACTTCTTCGCGTACCCGGAATTGGTCTTGCCGGCGCTGATAGCGATGTTAACTTTCACCACGTTGTCCGACTCGGCGAAGAACTTAAGAAGTTTCTGCGTGGCGGCGGGGTCGCCTATCTCGCCCAGCGCCCAGACCGAATCTATGGCTTTTATGCGGGCCAGCATGCCGGCTTCGTAAGGCCCCATGGTGCTATAACTGGCCAGGTAATTCTCGATGACCAGAAGCAGGTCTTTTACCGCGAACAGGTTCTTCGCCTCGCCGGCTGCCCGGACCGCGCAGCTCTGCACCGCGGGGTCGGCGTCGTTTATCACGTCGGCCAGGGACTTGGCTATGTATTCGTCGGCGCTGGCGCCCAGCGTGTTTATAGCCGCGCAGCGGGTCTCGGCGTCCTTGCCTGACCGCACTACGTCGTTGAGCAGCGCCCTGGCGGCTTCCCTGTCCGCGGCTACCCGGGCCCGGACCTCTTCGGCCCGCGCGGGGTCTGTAAGTTCCGAAACGGATATTTTTTCGCCCGCTGAAGCGTAGGCTGAAAATGCAAATGGGAAAAGGACCGCTGAAAGGATAAGGCGCCTGAAAGTACCGTTCATCAACTCCCTCCGTATTCGCCGCTGTACGTATATAGTCTACAGCGCGGAGGGTAAAGTACAAGTTCCAACAGGGCAGGTACGGTGAAGTAAAGTGACCAGGCCCGTATAGGCCTTTAGGACCGGGGCAGCGGGCCGCGGTCAGGCCAGCACCCAGCCCAGCAGAATGGAAACCCCTATAAAAAGCAGGGCGTCGAGTATGCCGGCCGCCCGGTTGGGCGGGGTTTTTTTGAAGATCTCTCCGTTGAACGTGGCTTTGGGGAAAAGCCAGGCGTCGGCCAGCCAGCGCGCGCCCAGCAGGGCGGCGAAACCGAAAACGAAATAGCCGGCGCTCTCCAGCCCGCTCCTGGCCCAGCCCAGGAAAGGCCCGGAAATTGCCGCGCGCACCACGTTGCCGAAAGCTATCATCCCCCCCGCCATGCTCAGCGCGGCCGGGAAATTTCCGTCCAGGCTGGCCGGTATGTTCAGGCTGAATATTTTCAGGTAGGCCGTGAGCGCCAGCCACAGGAAAACCTGGCCCAGCAGCCAGAAACAGAGCATGATGCCGGGACCGCCGGAGTCGCCCCACGACGCGCCCATTATCATCAGGCCCAGCGCTATATAATGCGCGCCCTCGGCCAGCCCGGCGCCGGCGTCGCCGGCTTTTACGCCCGCGGCCAGCTTCCACCGGGCCAGGTAGGTTTTCTCGGCGATAAGCACCGAAAGGTTCAGCAGCAGCACCGCCAGCAGCCCGAAAATAAAAGCCTCGGCCAGGCCCAGCACAAGGGAATCGGAGGCCCAGGAAATAGGCCCGCCAAGGCTCAGCAGCACCGCCAGGTAATAAGCGCCGGAACTCAGCGCCAGCGCGTCGCCGCCGCCGGAAATTATACCGGCGTCGGTATTCTTCCATTGCGGGATCCGGGCCCTTATCTTTTTACCCAGGTAGCACAGCGCTATGCCGATCACTATATACCCGGCGGCTTTGACCAGCGAAAGGGCAAATTCAAACATTACAGACTCCTTTTTCCCGCTTCGAAAGAGTATCCACCAGCAGGCGCGCCAGGCGCGGATAGAAATACAGGTCGCGCGCCCCGCAGGTAACGGCCCGGCGGCCGCCGAAACGCAGCTTGAACTGCGTGAACCTGGAATAAGCGTGCTGCGGCTGGCCCTCCGGCGCTATGCCGTAGAAATCGTATACCCGGCAGCCCAGGGCGCGCCCGTCGCGCATTATCTTCCAATGCAGCGCGTAAGGCGCCATGGCCGAGCGCATGAAAGGCGCGCTGGCCCCGTACAGGTAGGTGGCCTTGCCGCCGTAGAACACGGCCACCGCGGCCGCCAGCGTCATGCCTTTATACCGGGCGAAATAAAGTTTTGCCGCGCCGGACGGGCCCAGCTTTTCCAGCAGTCCGGCGAAAAAGGACAGCGGCTCGCCGTTAAAACAGTGGCGGGCGCTGGTAAGCTCGAAAAGCCCGTAGAAATCCTCAAGCCCTTCGGTACCGGCAGAAGATCCCACTTCGACCCCTTTGCGCAGGGCCAGCCGCACGTTATAGCGGCCCTTGGGCTGCATGGCGGCAAGAAGCTCGTCGTCAGAGCCGGAAATATCCGTCAGCAGAGTGGGGGTGGGCGCCAGGTCCAGCGGCGCGCGAGGGAATTTTTCCAGGCAGGCGGGCAGCGCGCCCTCCAGCAGCGGCTCCAGCCTGGCCAGCGGCGCACCCGCGCTGCCGGCGGCTTCGGCCAGCCGTGCCTTCAGCAATTCAAGGCACTGCGCGGCTTTAAGGGGTTCGCCCCAGGGCAGCACCGGGCCGTGCGGCAGCTGCAGCGGCGAAAGCCCGGACTCCACGGAATAGACCAGCGCGCCGCCCTCAAGCTTCTCGCCGTCGAAGATCCCGAGCCGCAGCACGGACTGCCCCTGGGCGGCCTTGAACTCGGACCAGGCCCAGCTCTGCATGAAGCCGCTCCCGGGGCAGCGCTTTACCAGCGCCTCCCAGGCGGGCTTATCTTCCTGAGATAAAGTTCTGATAAACATCTTCTTTGACTTCCCCCAGCAGCCGCGCCGGATTCCCGGCGGGCAGCATCGGCCCTTTGCTTACCAGCAGGGCCCGCACGAAAGCGGTCAGGTCGGGACCGGGCCGCAGCTGCACGGCGTCCTCGTAGACGGGCAGCGCCGGCATCGGGCAGCTCACCAGGTCGCCATCCTCGCGCAGGAACACCACCGCTCCGGTATCCAGCAAAACGTATACCCCGGGCGCCAGCTTCACGAAATTCACCGGCATCCTTACATCCCCCGGCGCCTTGCCCAGTTTGCCGGCGGCGTTGTCCAGCGCCGTTTTTATAGCCTGCATGTTCAGCATTTCCTGCGCTTCGCCTTTTATCGGCGGCAGTATAACGCCGGCGGGGGCGGCCCAGGCCAGCCACTTGCTGTGGCCGGCCAAAGCTTTTTCCAGCGCTTTGCGCTGCAGCTCGATATTATAGGCCAGGCTGCCCGAAGTTTCGGGGTCGGGCCGGAACCTGAACAGCGGCTCGGGCGAGTTATCCTTCAGCAGCACGTAACTGTCGGCCTCCAGCTTGTAAGCGTAGGGCAGCGGGGACAGGACCAGGAACGCGTTGCCGCCGGCGGTCAGGCGGAGGTTGTCGGTAAGCGCGTAAAAAAACTGTTCGGTCTTTACCCCTTCCGCCGGCCCGCCGGCGGCGGCCGGGTCCTTGAAGGTGAAACTTTTCTGCGGATACATTTTCCCGGCGCTGTCGGGCACCAACCCGTGGTACATGCCGGGATACTGGAAAGCCAGCCCGTGGAACAGCGAAGCCGCTTTATTGGAGATGAAAACTATATCCACGTCGCCGCCGCCTCCGGAGGAATAGCCTTTGGCGAAAGCGTTGTCCGGGTAGGCCATGTTTATTACTATCAGCAGTATGGCCAGGGCCGCCAGCACCCGGTAAACCCGCTGCGCGCGGCTGCCGGCGCCGGAGAACAGCGAGGGCAGCTCCGCCCTGAACCCGTCCAGCTCCTCGCTGAGCCTGGCCGCGGCCTTGTCCGAGATCCTGCCCGCCTCGGCCAGCAGCTGGTCCCAGTCGAACGCGGCGAGCATGGCGGCCAGGCTGTCCTCCCAGGCCGCCAGAGTTTCCGCGCTCCAGAGCGCGGGGTCTCCGGGGAAACCGCCGCCGGGCAGCGCCCGGTTGGAGCGGCTGAAAAAATCAAGTTCCCCGCTGCCGCCGGCGGCCGGGCCCGGCATGTTCAGCAGCGCCAGCAGGTCCGACGGTTTTTTTACCGAAGCGGCCAGGCCCGCCCCGAACAGGGCCGACGCCCGGCCGAAGCGCATACCCTCGTGCAGCTTTTCCGGCGTAAGAAAGCCGGCCGGCACGGTGATGCGCAGGGAGCCCAGTTCCATGGGCGTGATGGCGCGCGGCGAGGAGAAAAAAAAGCCCCAGCGGCCGTAGCCGTGCGCCGAGAACGACGGGATGGCGGCGGACAGCGGCTTAGGATACAGCCCGGCCGCGCGCAAAGTTTTATAGACGGCCCAGTAGGCAGGCGAGAATTTTTCCGGCGACACCGCGTTCAGCGCGAAGACGCCGCGCCTTGAAAGCACGCCGCCGATCTTCCCGAAAAAATCCTCCGTGAACAGCGAACAGCCCGCCAGGTCGCCGGGGAACGTGAAATCCGCCAGCACGATGTCGTACTTGCGCCGCGCGCTTTGCAGGAAGCTTGCCGCGTCCGTGCAGATAACTTTCACCCGGGGGTCGGCCAGCGACCCGGCGTTATAGCCGGCAAAAGCCGTGCGCCCGAGCTCCAGCACGCCGGGGTCGAAGTCCACCAGGTCGGCCGAGGCCACTTCTTTGAATTTCAGCACCTCGCGCAGCGCCAGGCCGTCGCCGCCGCCCAGGATGAGCGCCGACATCGGCCGCTTGAACCGGGCCGCCGCCAGGGAGGCCGCCGGCAGCGCCAGGGATTCGTGATAGATCCCCTCGTCGCGCGTGTCGAACTGCAGGCTCCCGTCTATATAGAAAGCCAGGGAACCGTTACGCTCTATCGTTTTAAGTTCAGCCATTTGCGGCAATCCCCTCGGTAAAAAAGCTTATCAGCCCGCATACGCCCGCAACCGCCAGCGGCAGCACTATGGCCGCGGCCACCTGGTAAAAAGCCCGGGGCCCGGGGGCGTAAATAAGGTATTCAAGGAAACTGTAGAGCCAGACCGCGGGGAACACCCCGAAAATAGCCGTACGGTAGTACCGGCCGCTGTCCTCCGCCGGGAATTTTAAGGCCATAAGCCTGGGCAGCGCGGCGGACAGTACGGCGCAGGCCGCGGCGATATACCAGAACGAAACCCCGAAGCCCTTGAACCAGACCAGCGCTATCATAGTTGCCCAGATCAGGGCGGAAGAGAGCCACAGCCACAGCGGGGGGCGCAGCAGGGCCATCAGTATCACTATGCAGACCGCCGGCCCGAAAGAAAGATAATAATCCATCGGCACGCCGATGATAAGGAAGAAAAAGCCGCTCATGCCGATCATGGTGAAGGCGCTCTTCACTTCTTCGCCCGGCTTTATTTCCAGCTCGCCGTCGCCGGAGGAGGCGCGGCGGGGCGAAACCCTGACCTTTTTCTCCAGCACCTCGAAGGCGGACGGCTCCACCACTCTCCCGTCGTAGGCCTCGGGGTAGTCCCGGTCCTCTTCTTTCCAGATCTCGATGGCCAGGTTAGTGCGCCTGTCGGTGGTATAGTAGTCCCAGGTGACCTTGGTCACCGTCTCGCCCTCGTCGTCCTCGGCCCTGCCGGAAGTTTCGCCGTCGAAGGTAAGGTAGTCGTTGGAGAATTTTACCGTGGAGGGAGGGCCGGCCGGCATTTCGAGCTCCGTGAACGCGCGCCAGACCCCGGGAATTATTTCATAGGTCACGCCCTGCAGGGAGGTCTGGTGCGTGAACACCCAGATCACCTTGCTGCCGCCGGGGGTCCGTTCTTCGGTCTTAAGCAGGTAGGCTTCCACGGAGGCGGTGCTGCGCAGCGTCCACTGCTGCTCGACATAGGCTTCGGATTGCTTGCAGACGTCTTTTTCAACGACGTTCCATTCGGTGCCTTTGTAGCGCAGCACGTTCCCGGCCGCTATCTCGTCAAGTTTGCAGGTCCCTTCCATGGTTTTAGTTTATCAAAAATAAGCCCGTTTTAATACGCGGCGCGCCAAATAAAAAGCCCGTTCAGGAACGGGCTTTTTAACCACGGGCGGCGGCGCCGTTATTTGGGGGCAGAACCTACCACGCAGACGCTGGTATTGGCCCGGCCGTGGGCCAGCACTACGTTGAAGATCTTCCTGGAGTCTACCAGGGAGGTACGGACGCAGCCGTGCGAAGCCGGCTGGCCGAGCAGGTTCTCCGATTCGGTGGCGTGTATGGCTATGTTGCCGTTGAAGAACACCGCGTTGGGCATCGGGGCGTTGTTATAAAGACTGGAATGGTGCATGCTTTCCATAAAATCGGGCTTGAAGCACTGCCCGCTGCCGGGGGTCCGGTGGCCCGCCTTGCCGGAGGAGATCTTATACGCCGCTTTAAGCTCGGGGGAAACTATCGTGACCCGCTGCGCGGAAAGGTCCACCGTGATGCGCACTTCCGCCAGGGCGGCTATTTCGTTGGCGATGCGCACGCGGGACGGGACCAGCCCGAATGCCAGGCTTACCTCTTCCGGGGTGCGCTCGTCTATGAACTTGTCGGGGTCGGCGGCGGCTTCGGCGCGCAGCTGTTCTACCGCCTTAACGGAAGGGCCGACAGGCTGCGGCCGGCTTACGGCGGGCAGGCTGTTCATGACGGCGTCCTTGTCGAGCCCCGGCAGGTCGAAAGCCAGGGCGTTGGCGGATAGCAGGGTAAGTATCGCGGCTGCGGCGCTAAAATTCCTCATTGATCTTTCTCCTTGGTGATCCAACGGGAATTAGTTCCGTTGACCAAGGATAATTCAATCAAAAAAGCCGGCTGCCTCATATGAGCCGTAAGTCCCCCAGAATCCATTCTTTCAGCCTATCCCTGACTGGGCCCTTTATCCTTGCGCCTGAGGACCGGCGCGCGGTTTTTGGTATCATATTCCGGGAAAGAAAAGCGCTGTTCGTGCCGGCTACGAAATGAAGATAATATTAAGAGCCTCCGCCGTTCTGCTGGTAGTCGCCCTGGCCGTGCTTCTGGCGGCCTTAGCGGCGGAAGGTGCGTACCGGCAGGTGCTGCGCCACCGCGCCCGCCGAACCGCCGGGCCCGGAGCATTCGAGCTTTACGCGGTGGGCGAATCCTCCATGAAGGGTCTGCCTTTCGGCAAGTCGGCGCCGGACGTGGCCGGGGAGATGCTCGGCGGCGTGCTGGCCGGCCGGCCCCTGCGCGTGATAAACCTGGCGGAGGGCGGCAACTCCGTCTATCCCCAGGCCATAAAAGCCATACGCACTCTTAAATACAGGGACAAAAGCGCACCCGCCGCCGTGCTGATCTACGCCGGGCACAGCGAGCAGATGAACGCGGGGATGCGCTACTCGCGCATGCTCCGCCTGTACGAAGCTTTCAAAGAACATGCGCTTGTCCATTCGCTGCTTTTCAGCAGGGTGGTCCTGCGCGCAGAGAACTATTTATCCTTTCATGGCGTCAGGGACCTGGCCCATTACGAATTCTACCTGCGGGCCGTGCTCGACGCAGCCGCAGAAGCGGGAGCCGTCCCGGTTATTGCCACCCTGCCGAGCAACCTGTGCGGCGCCGAACCCGGCGGCGCGCAATCCTCTCCCGAGCTGGCCGGAAGCGTCGCCCTCGAACTTCGCGGGAAATACGCCGAGGCCCTTGAACGGTATGCCGGCCTGCTGAACCGCCCCGCCGCGGTCAACGACAGCTATCTCCGGCCGTACCTGGAATACCGCGTCGGGCGCTGCCTGCAGGCGCTGGGAAAACCGGAAGCCGGGGCGCACCTGCTGGCGGCGCTGGAAACCGACCCGCTGCAATTCCGGGCCAAGCCTTCGCAGAACGCGCTGATACGCGGCCTGGCCGCGAACTATCCGGTGCAGCTGGTGGACGCGGAAAGGATCTTCGCGCGGCATTCGCCGGGCGGGCTGCCGGGCCCCGGTCTTTTTGTGGACCTGATGCATCCCGACGAAACCGGCTATCTGCTGCTGGCCCGCGCTTTCGCCGAAAAGCTGGCGGAGCTGTTCCATGACAAGGTACGCAGAGATATCCGTGACCCCTCTGTTTTCTTCGAGCCGCCTTTTTCAAATTTCACCGTGAGCGGCCGCGCGCTGAAAAAGACGGAAGCCTACACCCTGGCCGGCACGTACCTGCTGTGGTTCGCCGGCGGTTCCGCGCCCCTGCCCGACCAGCTGGCGCTGGCGGAGAGGAATTTCAGCAAAGCTATTGCCGCCGCCCAGGGCAACACGCTGGCGCGCACGGGCCTGCGGATAGTTCAGATCTCGAAGAAGAACGGGCAGGCCGCGCCGGCGGAGGTGGCCGCCTGGTTCAGGAGCCGGCGCCCGGTATTCGAGCGCCTGCAGCCGCTTACGGAAGAGGAACTGGGTGCGGCGGACGCTTTTCTGCGCAAGTGGGAATAGCCGCGGCCGAAGATCCGCCCGGGGGCCGTTTCAGTCTTTGACAGGGCCGAAGCGGGCTTCGTAATTTTTTATGTTCTCGCGCAGGGCCGCGCAGAAGCGCTTGGTATGAATATCGCTGGAGATAATGCGCGCCAGAACGGTGGCAATGGGCCGGTTGGGAGCAAGAAAAGCGAAGTTGAAGATGAATTCTGTCTCGGTATTGGAAACCACGGCCAGATTGGTGTAAACGCCCTGGGCGGTATTCTCGTCCGCCTCTATCTGAACCTGCGCCGGCGGCTCCTGCACCGTTTTAACCTTCGGGAAAATGCGCACCTGCTTGTGGTTCTTGTCCCACTTGATGTATTCCCGGTTTTTCTTTGAGAATTTAAAAGGCTTCATCCTGACTAAAGTTTACAAAATTCTACGCCGGGATGAATAACCGGCGCGCTTTTATTATAATGAAGGGATGGACTCACGCAAGGCGGTAACGCTCAAGCTCTGGAACAGGCTGATGGCCAACGCCCGGCACAGGCAGCTGTTCCCGGACGGCGCCGCCGTGCTGCTGGCGGTCTCCGGCGGGCCGGATTCCGTGGTGATGCTGGATTTTTTCGCCGGGCAGGCGCGGGCGCACCGGCTGCGGCTGTACGTGTGCCATATAAACCATAAGCTGCGCGGCGCGGCGGCCGACGCCGACGCGGCCTTCGTGCGCAAACTGGGGGCCGGGTACGGCATCGAGACCGTGATACTTTCGGCCGACGTAAAAAAGCTGGCCGCGAAGGCCGGCACCGGCATAGAGCAGGCGGCCAGGACCGCGCGCTACCGGCTGCTTTCGGCCACGGCGCTGAAAAAGCGCTGCGCTTACGTGGCCACGGCGCACCATTCCGACGACCACGCCGAAACCATCCTGTTGAATTTGCTGCGGGGAACCGAGCCCCGGGGACTGCTGGGCATTCCCGCCGAGCGGGAGCTGTGCCGGCGCGGGAAATTCAAGGTAAGACTTATACGGCCCATGCTGGCGGTTTCAAGGCGGGAAATAGAGGCTTATATAAAGGTGAACGGCCTGCCGTCCCGCAAGGACCACACCAACGAGGACGAGCACTACCGCCGCAACTGGATAAGAAAAACTTTGCTGCCGCTGCTCGAAACAAAACAGCCGCGCCTGCGCGAACACCTGGCCGACCTCTCGTCGAAACTTTACAAATTTCTTTAGCACCCGGGCGGAAACACCGGCCGCCGGTTCCGCATCAGCCGGCCACCGCGTCCATTACCACCGCCGGGGGGCTTTCCTTGCCGAACTCCCCCTCCCACCGTGCTATCACCACCGTGGCCAGGCAGTTGCCTATCACGTTCACGGAGGTCCGGGCCATGTCCATCAGCTCGTCTATGCCGAGTATTATGAAGATGGGTTCCACCGGCAGGTTAAACGAGGCCGCCGTCCCGAGCAGTATCACCAGCGTGGCGCGCGGCACGCCGGCCACGCCTTTGCTGGTGAGCATCAGCGTGAAGACCATGGCCAGTTGAGCCCCCCAGCCCATGTGCACGCCGGCCGCCTGCGCCACGAATACCGAGGCCAGCGAAAGGTACAGCGTGCTGCCGTCCAGGTTGAAGCTGTAGCCCGTGGGCATGACGAAAGCCACTATCTGGCGCGGGACGCCGATAGCTTCCATGGCCTCCATGGCCCGGGGCAGCGCCGCCTCAGAACTGGTGGTGGCGAAAGCTATGGAAACCGGTTCCGCTATGGCCTTCAGGAATTTCTTGAGCGGCACTTTCGCCAGCAGCGCCACCGGCAGCAGCACCAGCAGCAGGAAAGCCGCCAGCGCGGCGTAAAGCGTGGCCAGCAGCTTGAACAGGTTCACCAGGATGCCCAGCCCCATATGCCCCACGGTAAAGGCTATGGCAGCCCCCACGCCTATAGGGGCGAACATCATCACTATGTTGGTGAACTTGAACATCACCTCCGAAAGGCTGGAGCAGAAAGCCAGCATCGGCCTGCGTTTCTCCTCCGGCAGCATGGCCAGCGCTATGCCGAACAGGATGCTGAACACCACCACCTGCAGCACCTGCCCGTCAGCCACGGATTTGGCCGCGTTCTCGGGAAAGACATGCAGTATCACGTCGGAGATGCTTTGCTTCGGGACCTGCGCCGCCTGCGAGGTGTCGGCCGCCGGCGGCAGCGTTATGCCTACCCCGGCCTTGCTGAAGTTGATGGCCGCCAGGCCGATGAACAGCGCGAGCGTAGTGACCACCTCGAAATAGATCAGGGCCTTTAGCCCCATCCTGCCCACCTGCTTAAGGCTGGAATGCCCGGCTATGCCGGTTACCAGCGTGGCGAAGATGAGCGGGGCGATGATGGTCTTGATCAGCCGCAGGAAGATCAGGCTGAGCAGCTTCATGTGCCCCGCTACGGCGGGGAAATCGAAACCCAGCTCGGCCCCGGCGGCCATGGCCACGAAGATCCAGGTGGTCAGCGATCTTTTTATCAGCGCGAACCAGACCAGCCCCGCCACTACGGCCCACCGGGAGACCAGCAGCACCCCGGGCGGGACAGCGGCCGGTCCGAATTTGTCCAGCACAAAAAGGAAGGAAGCGATGAACGCCAGCAGCGCGGCCGGCATAATGTCTTTTTTCCTGGTGTCAGTGGTCATAGTTCCGGGCGCCCGTCAGCTCCAGCTGTGATGCAGGTCAACGAACCCGTCGTCGGGCAAAAGCCTGAAGTGGGCCGGCCTGTCTTCGTATTGCACCGTCCCGTCCGCGTTCGTCACCACGAACTTGTAGGCGATGGTCTGCCCCGCGCTTGCCTCGATGGCCAGATCGCCCAGCCAGAGATTGTCGTTTATGTATTCCAGCGGCACGGCTTTTTTAACGTCCCAGCCGCCCAGCTCGGGGCAGTTGCCCGTCACTTTCACGTTCTGGCCGTAAGAACTTTTGAAGCCGTTGAGCAGAAAGGTCAGCTCCAGGTCCGCGGGGGGCGGCTGCGGCTGGCTGTAGGAGACGACGAAAGAAGTGTCCTGCGGCAATACCAGGTTATCGAGACGGCCGTCCTTTACCGTCACGGCCCTGTCCGAAAGAACGTCCTTGTACACGCCGTCCGGCAGCTCCAGCGCTTCCAGGCTCAGCGAAGTTTCAGGCCCGCGGTTGAAGACGGCCAGGCAGCAGCTGCCGCCGAAAACACGCGTAAAGGCGTAGACGTCGGGGGTCAGGAGCTTCGCGCGCTGGCTGCCGTGCTGCACGGCCATGTTTTCCCGGCGCACTTTGGCGAGCCTTTTAATAAGGCGGAAAGCCGGGGTGCCGGTGTCCCAGGTCTCCATCATCGGGCGGTTGTAGGGATCGGCCCCGCCATTGGTATCGTTGTGCAGGTACTGCTCGGTGCCGTAATAAACGCAGGGGATGCCGCGGCAGATCAGTATCAGCGCCAGCGCCATTTCCATGCGGGCGGCGGTAGCCCCCGTTGACATGAAGCGCGGCATGTCATGATTATCTATGAAAGTCACCAGGTGGCGGCTGTCCTCGAACAGCGCGTCTTTGCCGAACACGCCGTCCACCAGCCCGAAGCCGCCGTCGGCGCCGCGCGCCAGGCAGTCCTCCAGCGCGCGCTGCAGCGAAAAATCCAGTATGCCCATGCCGCTGCGGTTGGCGAAGTTCACGGACAGCTCGTCGTTGCAGCCGCCCATGAACCACTCGCCGAAGATAAAAAGCCCGGGGCGGTGCAGCAGCATGTCTGAAACGAATTCCTGCCAGAACCAGTTGGGCATGTGCTTTACGGTGTCTACCCTTAAAGCGTCCACGCCCTTGTCCAGCCAGAGCTTCATCACGTCTTTTATGTAAGTGCGGTAGCCTATATGCGACTCGTTGAAATCCGCCAGGCCGCACAGTTCGTTGGTCTCCACCTGGGCTTTATTGTTCCAATCGCTGACCCCGCCGCCGCGGTGGTACCAGCCCAGCGTGTCGTTGTCGTAGGAGGTCAGCAGCTTGCCGTCGTCGTAAAGCGCGCCCTTTTCGGGGGTGCCCCCGGCGTCCACCCGCTGGCTGGGGCTGGAATGGTTGCACACAATGTCGAGCACCAGGCGCATGTCCTTCTTGTGCATGGTTTTCGTAAGGCGGTCGAGGATGGTATCGTCTGAGGCGAAGACCCTGATGTCTTTGGGGTCGGAAACCAGGTGCTCGTCCAGCCTTTTGAAATCCTTGGCCCAGTAGCCGTGATAGGCGGCTATGCCGCGGCCTTCCACGTCCACCAGCCCGTCGGCCTGGTCGAACAGCGGAGTAAGCCAGACGGAGGAGCAGCCCAGCTCTTTTATGTAATCCAGCTTCTCGATTATCCCGGCCAGGTCGCCGCCCCAGTATTTGTACCAGTCGGTGTGCGAAGCGTCGAAAGCCTCGGCGTTGCGGCCGCTGTCGTTGGAGGGGTCGCTGTTGAAGAACCTGTCCACCACCGCGAAGTAGATCACGCTGTCGTTAAAAGGGCGCATGTTGTTTTATCCTTACCCGCGCTGCGCTAGAATTTAAGGGGAGTGCCGCCGGGCTGGTCGTTATCCCCGAACAGCGGCGTGTTCACCAGGTCGTCCATTACGGTCTTCAGCACGGCCAGGCTGAACGGTTTTCTCAGGAAACGGAGCCTGGAATCCTTCGCGGCGGTGGCGGCCCCTTTTTCCATCTCTATGCCGCTCCAGAGTATGAACGGCACGGCGGCGTACGCCGGCAGCTCGCGGGTCTTCCTGTAAAGTTCTATCCCGTCGAACACCGGCAGATTTATATC
>JAPLKJ010000093.1 GCA_026388125.1 Elusimicrobiota bacterium | reverse complement strand
ACAATATAACCAAACACAAAAATAAACCTATCATAATAACCATTTCGCCTCCTACCAGCTTCTCGAACTGCCGCCGCCGCCCGACATGCCCCCGCCGAAGCCCCCGAAGCCGCCCCGTCCGAAGCCGCCGCCGCCCCGCGAGTTCAGGGTGTTAAGAAGGAAGAACATCAGGAACGGGTGGCGGATAAAAAGGATCACCACGAAACCTATCAGCAGCAGGCTGAGCAGTTTCTGGCCCGGCGTAAGCGGCGGCAGGGGGTCCGTACGGCCCTGCGCGGGCCCGGCGGAAAGTTCCGTGCCGCTGTCTTTAGCGATCACCGAAGCGATGGCCAGCGCGCCCTGGGAAACACCGCCGGAATAGTCGCCTTTCCGGAAATAAGGCACCATGTACTTATCCTGGATGCCGCCGGTGAGGCCGTCGGGCAGGATGCCCTCCAGCCCGTAGCCCACCTCTATGCGGGCCTTATGGTCCTGCACCGCCACCAGCAGCAGCACGCCGCGGTTGGTGCGCAGGTCCCCTACGCCCCATTTCTTGTAGACAGCCGCGGCGTAGGTCTCGATATCCGCGCCGCCCAAAGTGTTCACCACCAGCACCGCCACCTGGGCTTTGGCCCTGGCGTCCAGTTCGGAGAGCACCCCGTTGAGTTCCCCGGCCGTCCTGGCGTCCATAACGCCGGCCTCGTCGTTCACGTAAGCCCGCGGGGCCGGCGCGGCCGCGCGCGCGGCGGGCGCGAAAGCGAAAAGGACCGCTGCGGTAACGGTCAGCAGGAAAACCGGACGGCGCAAGGATTTAATCATTTGAAGATCTACTTTGTTAAGAAACTGCGGACACTCGGACGCCGGCCGCGGACGACCGCACGGTTGCGGCGGCAGGGAGCCTTAGACGCCCCACTGTTCCAGTACGGCCCGTTCCTCTTCGGCGGACGCCACTTTTTTGAACCGCGCGCCGGAAACGCCGTGCACGCGCGCCTGGCATTGCGGCCAGGTTACGTGGCGCTCCACGCTGCCGCCCACCAGGCTGAGGTAGAAGCCGCCTTTGGCGGCGGGCTTATGGGCTGAGGTTCTGGCGCGCGGCCCGGCCTTGTGCAGGTGCTCCGCGCCCGGCTCCAGCAGCGAATAGCCGCAGCCTACGGCTGGCCCTTCGTACAGCGCGATACTTGCGCCTTTGGAGAAAGCGACCGCTATAACGTCGCAGCGTTCGTTGAGCTCGTGGCCGGCGTGGCCTTTCACGTGGCCCCACGCCAGGCGCCCTTTGCGGGCCAGGGCCAGGGCGTCCAGGCGCTCCCAGAGGTCCTGGTTGACCACGGGCTTTCCGCCCGCCGTCAGCCAGCCTTTGCGCTTCCAGGCGTGGATCCAGGAGGTGATGCCGTTGATGAGCAGGCCGGAATCCGTGTAAAGCTTTACCGGCTCGGGGCGGTCCTGCACGTAAGCGAGCGCCGCTATGGCCCCCAGCATTTCCATACGGTTGTTGGTGGTGGGCCGCTCGCCGCCGCCCAGCTCGCGCACCCGGCCTTCGGGGAATAAAATAACGGCGGACCAGCCGCCCGGCCCGGGGTTGCCCGAGCAGGCGCCGTCGCTGTAGATGAAGATAGTCTTATCCATCTCCGGAACGCGGAGGCTGTTAGCGGATCTTCCTGGCAAAACTTTCTTTAAGATTCGCGTCGATGAAAGTCCCAAGGCCCTTCCCGGCGATGGCGAGGTCCTTCATTTTCTTTATGTTAAGGGGGCCGGCGCTCTGGTTGGAATAGATATACTTCGCGTGCGAGGTGAACACGATGGTCACGGAATCTTTTTCGATCTTATACGTCGCGACCGTGGATTTGCCGTTAAGGTTCTGATATTTTTCCGCCGGAACTTTCAAAGGTTTTTTAGCCATATTAGTGATCCTCGTTGTGCTTATATTGTAAAAAATCCAAGCGTAAAGAGGTAACTTGGACCTTTTCCCTGCAAAACCCGGCCAGTGAGTACGGGAGTTTTGGGTTGCACTTGCTGCCTATACTATATCTTAACAAATACCGCCCCCCTAGGGTAGGGGCTGCCCGCAGAAAGCGCAGACCTTCATGGAGGCGTCCAGCTGCTGCCCGCATTTAGCGCAGCGGCCGAGCGCGGCCGCGGGCGGCGCCTCCGGGCCCTCCGGTCCGCGCTGCGGCACATCGGCCAGGAAAGGCTCTGAAAGCTTCCACACCACGCAGGAAGTATAGGCTATATAGATCACCGCGCAGAGTTTAACGAGCCCCAGCAGCCGGCTGTGCGGGAACAGCCCGCCGAGCGGCGGCAGCAACAGCGCCGCGGCGCACAGATACCCGGCCGCCGACGCCGCCTTTTCAGTGAGTTCCAGCGTCCTCTCCCGCGGCTGCCCCCGCCTGCCCAGCCGCTCCGTCAGTTCCCCGCGCAGCGGCGCTTCCAGCCCGAAGAACAGGTACAGGATGGCGGCCCCGAGCGCGGCCTGGAGGATATCCGGGAAGGCTGACCCGCCGGCCGCGCCGGGCGCGTCCAGCCAGCGGTGCGCCAGCGGCGGCCCGGAGAAATAGCAGGCCAGCAGCAGCCCGGCCGGCCGCAGCTTGAGCTTCCATTCGTTCACGGTCATACGGCCGCCGGGAGGAGGTGCTCCGCCAGGGCGGCCCAGTAGGCGGCGCCCAGGGGCAGGATCCCGTCGTTGAAATCGTAGCGCGGGTTATGCAGCGCGGCGCCGTCCTTCAGCGGGCCGTTGCCGGCGAACACGTAGCAGCCGGGCTTCGCCCGCAGCATGAAGGAAAAATCCTCGGCGCCCATCGCCTGCGGCACTTTTATCACGTTCTCTTCCCCCACCAGGCGCCGCAGCACGGCGGCGCAGACCTCCGTTTCGCGCTCGGCGTTGACCGTGGGCGGGTAGTTGCGCACGTAGCGCACAACGGCCCTGGCGCCGTAAGCCGCGGCTATGCCGGCGCAGATCTCGCCGATGCGCCGCTCTATCAGGTCCTGCACCGCCGGGCTGAAGGCGCGCGCGGTGCCGCGCAGCAGGGCCGTGCCGGGGATCACGTTGTAGGCGTCGCCGGCGTGCACCTGCGTTACGCTCACCACCGCCGGCTCAATGGGGTCAACGCTGCGGCTGCAGATGGTGTGCAGCGTCTGCACCAGCGCCGCGGCGGCCGCCACCACGTCGATGCCGGCATGCGGCATGGCCGCGTGGCAGCCGTGCCCGGCCAGCTCTATCTCGAAAACGTCGGACGAGGCCATTATCGGCCCGGGCCGCACGCCGAACTGCCCCGCCGGCAGCCCCGGCCAGTTGTGCAGCCCGTAGACGGAGTCGCAGGGGAATTTTTCGAACAGGCCCTGCTCTATCATCTCGCGCCCGCCGCCGCCGCCCTCCTCGGCCGGCTGGAAAATAAAATGAACGGTGCCGGAGAAGCGGCCGGAGCCGGCCAGGTATTTGGCGGCCCCCAGCAGCATGGCCATATGCCCGTCATGCCCGCAGGCGTGCATTTTGCCGTCCGCGCCCGACCGGTAGTCGAAATCGTTGAGCTCCTGCACGCGCAGCGCGTCCATGTCGGAGCGCAGGCCGATGGCCCCTTTGCCGGAGCCGGCCGACAGCGTGCCCACCACGCCGGTGCGGCCCAGCCCCCTGTGCACGCGCAGGCCGAAGGAGGCGAGTTTTTCCGCCACGAGACCGGAGGTGCGCAGTTCCTCGAAAGCCGTTTCCGGGTGCGCGTGGAGCTCGCGGCGCCACGCGGTCATTTCGCCCTGCAGCTGCTGTATTTTCTCAGGTATCGCCATCTTCCGCTCCTTTTTTACCGGCCGGCCTTTGCGGCCCCGGGATGCCAGGAATAGTATATATAGTTTTGTCCCCGCCCGCGATTAGGGCTATAATCTATGCATGGCCGCTGATTTCGGAAAGGTACCGCTGGAACGCGCGCTCTCCAAGCTCGGGGCCGCGTCGCGCAGCCAGACGCGGGACTGGGTGCTCAGGGGCCGCCTGCAGGTGAACGGCCGGACGGTGCGCGACCCCATGTTCATGGTGTCGCCCGAAAAGGACCGGTTCGCCGTGGACGGCAAGCCCGTGCAGGCCGACGGCTGGCTGGCCATAATGCTCAACAAGCCCAAGGCGGTAGTGACCACCAGGAGCGACGAGAAAGGCCGCCGAACCGTCTTCGACCTGCTGCCCCCGGAGCTGCGCAACCTGCACCCCGTGGGCCGCCTGGACATGGCCACCACGGGCCTTTTGATACTCACCAACGACACACGGCTTTCCTCCTACCTCACCGACCCCGCCAACGGGGTGCTGCGCGTTTATGTGGTTACCGTGGCCGGAGAGGTCACGGACGCAGAACTGACGGCCTCCGCCGCGGGCATAATGGACGACGGAGAACTGCTCAAGCCCGCGGGGATAGCCCTGCGCAAGGCCAGCGGCCGGGAATCCCACCTGACAGTACTGCTCAACGAGGGCAAGAACCGCGAGATACGCAGGTTCTTCGCGGCCCTGGGCCACGAAGTGACCAGCCTCAAGCGCGTGTCCTTCGGCGGGCTCGAGCTGGGCGCGCTGGAGCTGGGCCAGTACCGGCGCCTTACCAGGGAAGAGCTGCACCTGAACCCGTCGTTCTTTCAGAAAGAGGCACAGAGCTCCCCACCCGGAAGAAGCGAGCCGCCCCCCCGGCACCGGGGACCCGGCGAGAAACGTTTTACCCCCCGCCGCCATAAGCATTAAAGCCCCGCCCGGCTAGGCACAAGTGCCCATGCCCGCGGCAGCGCGGGCCGCTACACTATTGGCATATTATGCGTGCCGCACATCTTACTGTTCTATTGCTGGCTCTTGCCCAGGCCGTAGCCGCCCTTGAACCGCCCCCGGGCGGCGCTTTCGAGAAGAGCGGCATTATGGCGCCGGACCCGGCGCTGGGCATAGGCAACCCGGCGGCCGCGCCCGAACTGGCGGCCGGCCTGTACGCCCGCCTGTCGGGACGGAAAGGCGCCGGCCTGCCCGCAGGACTGCGGAAGAGCGGCATGCCCTCCACCGGCAGGCCGAAAATGCTGGTGCTGCTGATAGAATTCGACGAATACCCGGCCAGGCCCGGCGATACCGCGGAAGCCATGGCCGCCAGGATCTTCGGCTCCGCCGGGCAGTTCCCCTACGAAAGCCTGACCGCGTACTACCGGCGGGCTTCCTACGCCAGACTTAACATAGAAGGCGACGTGCTGGGCTGGTATAAGGCCGGGCCCCGCGCCGAGATACCCAATACCTGGCAGGGGCGCGAGGCCGTTATAAAGAAAGCCCTGCAAAGCTACGGCGGCCAGGATCTTTCGCGGTATGACAATAACGGAGACGGCGTGATAGATTATCTCGCGGTTATCTGGACGGGGCCCATCGGCAGCTGGGCCACTTTCTGGTGGGGCGCGGCCCCCACTTTCGCCGACACTAGATTCCGCGTCAGCGGCATGCGTCTAGGCTCCTACTCCTGGCAGGGCGTCGTGTCCGACTGGAGCGATCCGGCCGCGGAATTCAAGGTGAATACCCTTATACATGAGACCGGCCACGCCATGGGGCTGCCGGATTATTACGACTATAAGCCCGGCGTGGGGCCCGACGGCGGCCTGGGCTATCTGGACATGATGGATTCCACCAAGTACGACCATAACTGCTTCAGCAAGCTGCTGCTGGGCTGGGTAGAGCCGAAGGTGGTGACGCTGGGCGGCGAATTCCGGCTGCCGCCCGCTTCCGGGGCCGGCGACTGCCTGCTGCTGGTCCCGCCCGGCCGCGCCGCCGCCGCGCCCGGCGAATTCTTCCTTGTGGAGAACCGCCGCAAGTCCGGCAACGACGCGGATTACAGTTTCGTGGGCGGCGGGCTGGTGGTCTGGCACGTGGACGCGCGCCTGAACGCCGCGGGCAAAAATTTCCTTTACAATAACCAGGATACGGAGCACAAGTTGCTCAAGGCGCTGGAAGCCGACGGGCTGGAGGAGCTGGAGAAAGGGCTGAGCAAGCGCTTCAGCGTTACCGATTTCTACACTAACGGCCGTACGCTGGGGGCCGACACCGTCCCGTCCAGCAGGCTTTATGACGGCGCCGATACCGGCATAAGGCTGTTCTCGCGCGGCGGGGACCTCGACGCCGCGCTGCTGATCGGGCTTAACTAGCCGGCCCGCGCCGCGCCGGCCTCCGGCTCGAACTGAAATAAGCTATCGCCCGGGTGCGGGTTATCTTAACGCGGCTCATCGCCGGCGGAAAGTTCCTCTATCAGCCCGGCGGCGTGCGGGAACCGCCGCAGCAGCGCCGCGCCGTCGGCCAGCTCGAAATCGGAGAAATCGAAGCCCGGCGCCACGGTACAGCCCGCGAAGGAGAAGTCCGTCCCCGGAGCGGGATAGGCGCCGAACCAGCAGCCGGCCGGCACCGCGTGCTGCAGTACCTGCCCGGCCAGGAGGTCCCGGCCCAGCACCGCGCGCTCTATTTTCCCGTCGGAGAACAGCTGAGCTATCACCAGCGGGCCGCCCAGGTAGAAATGCCAGAGCTCGTCCGACTTTATCCGGTGCAGGCGGGAGCGGGCGCCGCGGGGCAGCAGGAAATAGATGGCGGTAGAGAAGTTCCGGGCCCCGGGCAGGGCCCCCGGCGGCTCGGCGGCGGTAGCCAGGCCGGCGGCACGATAGCTTTCCCGGAAATAGCCGCCCTCGGGATGGCGTTCCAGCCCGTAAAGCCGTATCAGTTCTTCCGCGGTCGGTTCTGCCATCGTTGATTTTTTAGCATATGGGCGCGGCCTTGGCAATATCCCGCCCGCCGGCTAAGCGGCGGCCGGCCCGCTCAGCGCCGCGTCCACCGCTTTCAGCGCGTCGATGGCCGAGCTGGTTATCCCCCCGCTGTACCCGGACCCTTCGCCGATAGGGTAAAGGCCGGGCATCGTGGCCGATTCGAAGTTTTTCCCGCGCAGTATCCTTACGGGAGAGGAGGTTCTTGTTTCCGGCCCCATAAGGATGGCGTCCTCCCCCGTGAACGCGGGGCATTCCCGCGCCCAGAAGCCGAAAGCGCCGCGCAGCGTGTCCGTGATGAACGCGGGGAAAAGGGCGGCCAGGTCGGCGCTGCGCGTGCCCAGCCTGCAGGAATTGGCGTTCAGGGCCGCGGAAAGCCTGCCGCCGAGGAAATCCCGGAGGTTCTGCGCCGGCGCCCGCCAGTCGCTCCCGCCCGCCAGAAAAGCCCTGCGCTCTATGGCCTTCTGGAACTCCACGCCGGCCAGCGGATGGGCCGCGCCGTAATCCGCCGCGGCGCAGGTTACCGTTATGGCCGAGTTGGAGAAGGCCGAAGCCCTGGCCGCGTAGCTCATGCCGTTGAGCGCCAGCGCGCCTTGCCCGGAGGACGCGTTGACCACCTCGCCGCCGGGACACATGCAGAAGGTGTAGGCGCCCCGGCCGGTGCGGCGGTCGGTATAATTGAAGGAATACGTGGCGGCGCCGAGAGGGGCGAAATCCCGGTACTTGGCGCCGTAGCGGATAAGGTTGATGGCGGCCGCCGGGTGCTCGATGCGCACGCCCATAGAAACGCCTTTGGCCTCAAGGGCGACGCCTTTTTCATGCAGCAGCTCGAAGGTGTCGCGCGCCGAATTGCCGATAGCCAGGTAGACGGCCGGGCTGAGGTACTGCGCCGAGCCGTTTATCACCACGCCCGCGGCCCTGCCGCCGGCCACCAGCAGGTCGGTCAGCTTCGCGCCGAACTGTATCCGGCCGCCCCGCTCCAGGATGTGGTTCCTGATCTTGGCCACTATGCCGCGCAGCACGTCGGTGCCCAGGTGCGGCTTGCGGACGTACCCTATCTCCGGCGGCGCGCCGAACCTGATGAAAGTGTCCAGCACGCGGCCGGCATAAACGGAATTCTTGAGCCGCGAGAACAGTTTGCCGTCGGAATAGGCGCCCGCGCCCCCCTCGCCGAACTGGATGTTGGAGTCGGGGTCCAGCGCGCGGCCGGTCAGGAACCGCTGCACGTCTTGGTGGCGTTCGTCCAGCGTACGGCCCCGCTCGAAGACCAGCGGCTTAAGCCCGCGCGCCGCCAGCTCCAGCGCGGCGAACATGCCGGCCGGGCCGAAGCCGATTATTACCGGCGCGGGGCCGGCCGGCGCCGGCGCGGGCGGCCGGGCAGGCGGCGGCGCGTACAGCGGGAAGTTCTCCCGGTTGTCGTAGCCGGCCGGCACGCGCACCGCGAGCGTCAGCTCGTAATAGAACTGCGCGGGATCGGAGGTGACCAGCGCTTTGGCGAGTATCCGGACGGTTTCGAGCTCCCGCGCCGGCGCCCCCGGCCGGAGCGCGGCCGCGGCCAGGTAGGCCTCCGGCCCGTCGCTCTCTACGGGAACGCGCAAACCGCTGAGGATAAGGTCGGCCATATGATATCGTCCGGGGAACGCGGATCCCCGCCTTATAATACAATACTTTCGCGGCGGCTTTTCGGCGCGATAGCCGTGAATATTTTTATTGCAAATCCGCCGGCTTTATATTATAGAATCATACTATGAAACACCTATACCGCAGCGACTCCAATAAAGTGCTGGCCGGAGTGATAGGCGGCCTGGGGGAGTATTTCGAAGTGGACCCGGTGGTCCTGCGCCTCGCTTTTGTGTTCCTGCTGCTGGCTACGGCAGTGGTGCCGGGGGTCATAGCTTACCTGGCCGCGGTATTCATAGTGCCGCGCAGGCCCGCCGCCGCGCCGTAACCTGCGCCGGCCGCCGGGGTCCGGAGTTACGTATTCAGGGGGAATAATGAACCGCGTACTATTATGCCTGCTGCTTTTCGCCGTGCCCTGCTGCGCGCCGGCAAAAGCCGAAGTTTCCAGCGAATCCGACTTTTTTACTTTTGAGCGGGCCAGCCAGGAGGAGATCCTTAACATCAAGACTTCGGTAGCCTCCCGCACCTCCATGAAGCTGCGCGAAACCCCCGGCCTGGTGACCGTGATGACCGAGGAGGATATACGCCTTTCGGGCGCCAGGGACCTGGTGGACCTGCTGCGGCTGGTGCCTGATTTCGAGTTTTCCGTGGACGTGCAGGGCAACCTCGGCCTCGGCGTGAAAGGGAATTCCGGCAACGAGGGCAAAGTCCTTTTGCTCTGGGACGGACAGCCCTACAACGAGCTTATGTATTCCACCGTGCAGTACGACAGGTTCCCGGTGGACCAGATCGAAAAAATAGAGATAATAAGAGGACCGGGGTCGGTGATCTACGGCGGCGTGGGCGAGCTGGCCGTCATAAATATCATGACTAAAACCACCCGCTCCCTGAACGGCGGCCGGCTATACGGCGGTTACGGCCAGATGCGCGGGGCCCGGGGCAGGAGCTTCGCCGGCTATCAGTTCGGCGGGGTCTACGGCGACACGAAATTCTCGGCCCTCGCGCATGTTTCCTCCGCGCAGCGCAGCGACAGGACCTACCGCGATTTCGCGGGCGGCTCCTACGACATGAACGGGGATTCGGACCTTAGATCAAAGAACCTGAACCTGTTCCTGAAAAGAAAAGGCCTCAGTCTGCGGTTCATAGCGGACGACTATTCCCAGCTGGAGCGGGACCACTTCACCACGCTGCTCGCTACCGGCGCCACCAGCATAAAATTCCCGGTCTATTCTTTTGAGGTCAAAGACTGTTTCCAGGCCGCGGAGAACCTGAAACTGGAGTCCAAATTCTCTTACCAGTACTCCACGCCCTGGAAGGAGCTGGACGAACATTTCCCTTACGACAAGACGGTCAGGAAAGATATCGCCGGGGTAACGGCGTTCTATGAACCGGCCGGCAAGGCCAGCCTGATAGGCGGCGCCGAATTCACCCACGACGAGGTGGACGTGGGCGCGCGGACCGGGGCCAGCTCTTCTTCCGGAACTCTCACCGGGGCACAGTACGACAACCTGGCCTTTTTCGCCCAGGCGACGCTCAATCTTGACATCTTCAACGTTATCGCCGGCGGCAGGTTCGACCGGCACTCCCACAGCGGCGCCTCCTTCGTGCCCAGGCTGGCGGTCACGAAGCTGGTGAACGATTTTAATTTCAAGGCCATTTACAGCGGGGCTTTCCGCGCCCCTTCCATTGAGAACATCCGGCTTAACCCGGCCATAGAACCCGAACACACCACTACCGCGGAATTCGAGGCTGGCTATAAGGTGAACGAGGCGCTGTTCATGTCGGCGAACGCCTTCGACATAACCATAAACGACCCGATCGTGTTCTTTTATAACGGGACGGGGGAAAATTACGTCAATTTCCCGAAGACCGGCACCCGCGGCTACGGGTTCGATCTCAAATACAAGAAGAACGGCGACTATCTGGAGCTGGGGTACTCGGCGTATACCGCGGACAAGAACCGGGTGGAGCAGTACAAGAACCTGAAGGACTCGGCGGCCATGCTGGCTTTCCCCAGGTATAAGGCGGTGCTGAACGCCCGCTACCAGTTCAGCAAGAGACTTACCGCGTCGCCCACCGTTATCTATCTCTCGCAGCGCTACGCCTATAACGCGGCCGGCGAGACCAAAGCGTACGGCGCCGTAACGCTGGGGAACGTTTACTTCTCAG
>JAPLKJ010000060.1 GCA_026388125.1 Elusimicrobiota bacterium | reverse complement strand
ATTCGAGGTGCGGCACCAGCATGGCGAGCAGGTTCTGGTCGTCGTCGGCTATCACTATTTTCATATTCCTCCCTTCATACCCGGACCTCGCGCCGAATCTATGAGCGCCTGCGGATAACCGATGGGCAGCACCTTCACCCTGCCCGGGGCCGGCCGCGCTTGCGGGGCCAGCAGCCCCGTCTTGGCGAACCCCAGCGTAAGCGTCAGCCTGGCCGTTATGAATACTTCGCCATGCAGGCCGGTATCCGGGTCCAGCCCGGACGGCAGGTCCACCGCTATCACCGGGCGCCCGCTCCCGTTCATGCGCCGTATGACGCCGCGCACGGGTTCGGCGGGCTCCCCCGCGGCGCTCACGCCCAGCAAAGCGTCCAGCAGCAGGTCGGCGGCGGAGAGTTCCGCCGGCAAAGCTTCCGGCCGGTACGCGAACACCGGCACCCCGGCCTCTTCCGCGGCCAGCAGGTTGGCGGCGACAAGTTCGGGATAGCCCGGGCCTGTGGGCGGCAGGATAAAAACTTTTACGTTCGCGCCGGCGCGGCTAAGATGGCGCGCGGCTACCAGGCCGTCGCCGCCGTTGTTTCCCCTGCCGCAGCAGACGGCAACTTTCAGCCCGGCCGGCGTTTTGCCCAGTTCCTCAGCGGCGAATTTAAGGGTTTCCGCCGCTACAGCGCGGCCGGCGTTCTCCATCAGCTGCAGGGAAGGAATGCCGTAGGCAAGCGTTGCTTCGGCGTCCAGGCGCTTCATTTCCCCCGCCGTTAGCACCGGCAGCCCGTCGTATACTTTTACCTGGGGTAATTTTGCCATTTGCTTGCGGCCCGCGGCCCGAGGCTCAGATGACCAGCCACACCAGCCAGGCTATGGAATAGATGAAGCCGAAGAAAGCCAGGCCCATGAAAGCGGCGTAAGGCAGGCCCACCGACAGCGCGGCCTTGTTCGAGGACACGGGGTAGAGCCTGCGCACCAGCATTACCCGCGCGTACAGGACCGCCGCGAAGCACAGGCAGAAGCCGAGGAACGCGTTCAGGTAATCCAGCTTCGCGAAAAACCCCGCCGGCACCAGCAGCGTCAGCAGAAAGTCCGAGTAGCCGAAGGCCAGGAACAGCCTGGAGGCGCTGCCTTTCACGCCGGTGAGCTCCATGAACAGATGCATTATGGCGGCGAACAGGAAATTCGCTGCCAGCACGAAGAACAGCACCATCATAAAGGACAGCACGCCCGGAGGCACGGCCGAGAGCATGCGCAGGAACGTGAATAGACCCAGCGTCCCCAGCACGTAGCCCAGCAGGCCCGTCTGGCCGAAGTTCGCGGGCAGCCGGCTGTCCGCGAGCATTTCCGGCCGGTCTATCACCGCTTCCAAGGTATTAAAATTATCCATTGTTCTCCTCCCGGAGCGCCGCCGCCAGGCGCGCGCAAAAAGCTCTCACCGCCCGTACCAGCGGTATTCCAGGCGCGGGCCCAGCTCCAGCGCGTCGGTCACGGCCTTGGTGCCGAACAGCTGCAGCTTGCTGTCCATCAGCGACATCAGGTTCTCGAAAGGGTCGGCGTCGGTGAGTACGCGCGGGTTCTTGCCTATCTTGCCCAGTTCGCCGGCGATGTCCAGCGCGTCGCGCAGGTCGCCCAGCTTGTCCACCAGGTGGTTGTCCAGCGCCTGGCGCCCGGTGTAGATGCGGCCGTCGGCCAGCTTCTTAACCTCTTCCAGCGGCATCTGCCTGC
>JAPLKJ010000270.1 GCA_026388125.1 Elusimicrobiota bacterium | reverse complement strand
TTTGCCGACGCCTGCAAAAAAAGCCTGGCCCCCGACCAGCTCAGGGACCTGCTTAAGGACGCCGACCCCGAAGTGCGCAAAGCGGCGGTTAAAAGCGCCCGGACCCAGATACAGAACAGCTACGCCGCCGACAGGGTGCTGGAGATATTAAAGGATAAGAGCGAACGCGCTGATATCCGCGTGGAAGCGGCCCGCACCCTTTCCTACGCTCCCGGCTATGTAAAAACGCAGGACGCCCTTGTGGACCTGCTGAAGTACGGCTCCAATGAGCCCGCGGCGCTTCGCGTGATGGCTTATAAAGCGCTCTGGGGCGCGGCGGCCGCCAACCCCCGCTACATGGATTTCCTGCTGGATGCCGTAAAATATTCCGAGAAGGACGCCGCCGCCCGCCGCGCCGCCATCTGGGCGCTTTTCGGCGCTTCGGCCAACTTCCGCGCGCAGCAGCTGCTGGTGGACATTCTGAAGTACGGCAATGAGAACGAAGCCGTAAAGATAGAGGCAATAAAAAGCCTGTACGGCGCCATAGGTGTTTTTACCGTGAAGGACCTTTTCCAGAACATCGTGGAGAGCGATAAGCAGGCTAAGTCCGTGCGGCTGGCCGCGCTTAAAGCCCTGTCAGGCGCGGCCGGGGATTCTTCTGTGCAGCGCTTCATCGCGGATATGATACGCTCCGAGCGCGACCAGGAGCTGCGGGTGGCTGCCGTAGAGGCCGCGAACCCTGATCTGGCCGGATTGCGCGAATTCTTCCACCTCGGCTACAACGTGGAGAACGGCGGCTTTGTCAGCCCCATAGAAAAAGAATAGTTCCCTTGAAGCCAGTGATAAAAACCCCCGGTTCAAGCCGGGGGTTTTTATTTGCTGCGGGTTTATATCTTTTTCCTGAAAAGGCCTTTGCGGCCGGCGTCCTCTTCGAAACCCACCCGGCGCAGGTAGCCGGCGTGTTTCAGCGAGCCGCTGACGGCAGTGAAGCCGGTAAAGCCCTCGAAAGTTTCGGTGTTCTGCGGCCTGTTGAACAGGTAGCGCGCGCTTTTAAGGTCGCGGTAGTCCTCGGCCACGTAATCCAGGTGCACGCGGATGTCCGGGCGCTCTTCGGTATAGATGAAAAGCCCGACGGGCAGCAGATTGCGCAGTATGAAAATACAGCGCGGGTCGCTTAATTTGGAAATGTCGAAATCGGGGAAGAACTGCCAGATGCCGCGCGCGTGATAGGCCAGGAAATTGGCCAGCAGCGGGTTGTCCGTGTTCACCCGCATCAGCTTGAAAATATCTTTTTTAGATTTCAGGCTGACGATATGCCACAGATCTATGGCGGCCACGAACAGGTTCACCGCCAGCACCGGCCAGGCGCGGGTAAGGGCGGCGTACAGCACGAAAACCACGGCCCCGGCCAGGTTCAGCACCCGCAGGCGCAGCACGTTGCTGGTAAGCAGCGAAACCGCCACCAGCGCCGACGCGGCGTAGCCTATAAGCTCTGTCATGCCTTTATTATAACTGTTAGAGCCGCCTGCTGCGCAAGATATTGTAAGATAAACCTGTAAACCCGGCGCGGAGGGAAACATGAAATTTATTTTTTCGCATAACAGCTTCAACGTGATCGACCTGGATAAAAGCCTGAAGTTCTACAAGGAGGCGCTGGGCCTTGCGGAGACCCGCCGCAAAGAAGCGGCGGACGGCAGCTTCACGCTGGTCTTCCTGGGCGACGGCGCCACGCCGCATAAGCTGGAACTGACCTGGCTGCGCGACAGGAAAGAGAAATATAACCTGGGCGACAACGAAACGCACCTGGGGTTTACCGTGGAGGATTACAGCGCCGCCCATGAGCTGCATAAAAAAATGGGCTGCATCTGCTACGAGAACGAGGCCATGGGGCTGTATTTCATCGAAGACCCCGACGGCTACTGGCTGGAGATAGTGCCGGCGCGGAGGCCCGCGTGAACTGCCCCGCCTGCGGCCGCCCGGTTGCGGAAGGAGAGCGCGGGACAGCCGAATAAGTATGTAGCGGTTAAAGTGAGCCTGCCCCTGACAAAGCTGGTCGTCGTGCTAGTAGGCGCGGCTATCTTCGTCCTTATTTTTCTGTGGATGCGGCCGCTGGGCTGACCCGCCGGCCGTATAAAGTAAAAAAGCTCCTCTTTCGGGGAGCTTTTTTATTTGCCAGACTGAAAATCTGGCGGGGTCGACGGGATTCGAACCCGCGGTCTTCGCCTTGACAGGGCGACGTGTTAAACCAGGCTACACCACGACCCCGCAACTGATTTGTATAGGATATCAAAATTAGAAATATATTTCCATAAGAATGTGGCCGCCTCGCCGCCTGGCGTAAAAAAACCCGGCCGGAGCCGGGCTTTTTTACCGTTGTGCGGGTACCTCAGGCCAGATGCAGAAATACCTTGACAGAGTGCAGGAACGGCCTTATCGGGGCCAGGAAGGCCGAGAACATGGCCCTGGCATCGTACAGCGCTATGCCCACGCCCATCAGCGATTCGCCGGCTATGATGCCCGAGCTGACCGGGATTATGTACTTCTCGGCCGCGGCGCGGTTCTTTTTCTCGAAGATCAGCGCTATCAGGCCGCCCAGGAACATGGAGAAGGAGTTGTAGAACCCGATCACCATAGAAAGGCCCAGGCCCATGGCGGAGGGGATATATTTGCGGTGCTTCGGGAACGCCAGCTCCAGCAGCGGGATGATGATGCCTACCAGGCCGCCGATGAGCATGGCCATGCGCGCGGCGGGGTGCAGGGAGTGCACGCCGTTGGACAGGAGCCGGGCCACCGCGGCCCAAACCTGCGCCGACGGGGCCGGCCACTGCTCGGAACCCAGCGCGGAAGCGTCGGGCACCAGTATGTAGAAGGCGGGCACTACTACCAGCGTGCCGGCGAAGATGCCGAGGAACTGGGCCAGGAACTGCTTGCGCGGGTTGGCGCCCAGCAGGTAGCCGCTCTTAAGGTCGGTGAGCAGGTCGGCGGTGGCGCCGGCCGCGCCCGCCGTTACGGAGGCGGTCATCAGGTTGGTGGTCATGTTGGACGGAGCCAGCATGCCGAAGGTAAGCTGCGTTATCTTGCCCATGGCGCCTATCGGGGTGATGTCGGATTCGCCGGTGGCGCGGGCCGCCACTATGGCCAGGAAGAAGGTCATTATTACGGCCACCAGGCCCATCCACCAGCTGGTCTGGAAGGCGTAGTGCAGCACCATGATGCAGCCGAAGCCGGAGATGGCCGTGCCGGTGACGAACCAGGTGCCCGGTACTTCGATATGCGCCAGAGGATCGGCCGCCGTGTCCGGGCGTTTGTGGAAAATATTCGTAAGGCCGCCGAAGGCGCGCAGCACGGTCTTCCACTGCAGCGCGAACATGAACAGGCCCGAGGTTACCATGATGGACGCGCCGCCCCAGGTGCTCCACTGCACTATGGCGCGGTAGCCGAGCTTGGTGGTGTCTATGGCGAATTTCCCGGCGGCGTCGGCGGGCAGGCCGGAAACGTAAGGCGCGAGTACGCCGTAATTAATAACCGAGCCCAGCAGCAGGGACCAGGCCATTTTCCAGCCTATGATGGCGCCGGCCGCTATCATCAGCGCGCTCACCTCGAAGGAGAAGGTCCATTTTTCCAGCGGCTGGCCCTTGATATAGCCTTTGAAAGGGATCATGCCCGGCAGTTGGAAGCCGAACAGGCCTTTATCGCGCAGGTAGGAGATGGCCGCGCCGAACAGGCCCGCTATGCCCATGGCCCGGGCTTTATCCGAGGCTTCGTTGCCCTTGGCGTGCAGGCTTCTGAGTGTTTCCGCCGCGGCTATGCCGCTGGGGAATTTAAGCTGCTCTATGTTTATCATCTGGCGCTTCATGGGGATGGCTATGAACACGCCGAGGGAGGCCAGGAAGAAGGTCCACAGCGACAGCACCTGCCAGCTCATGTGGTGGCCGGTTATTATCAGGTAAGCGGAGATGGCGGAGACCATGGTGCCGCCGGTGGAATAGCCCGCCGAGGAGGCCGAGGACTGCATGCAGTTGTTCTCCAGGATGGTCATGTCGGACTTGAACAGGAACGGCAGCAGCGTGCGCAGCGTTTTCCAGATGCTGTAGGAGAGCACGCAGGCGGTGATGGCCACGCCCAGGCCCCAGCCGGTCTTAAGGCCGATGTAAAGGTTGGACAGCGACATGAACCCGCCAAGGAAGGAGCCCATGATGACCGAGCGCACCGTGAGCTGCTGCATGGTGTCGCCCTGGTATACTTCCCGGTACCACTTGAGTTCTATTTCTTCGGGGGAGAGGCCGGCTACGTGGGGGGATTCTTTCGGCTCGTCTATAAGCTCCACGCCCTCTTCGGAGCGCATTTCTTCGAGCGGCAGATCGTCGCGTTTTTCGTCGTTGGACATTTTGAGGTTCCCCCGGGTTGGAATCAGTATCGAAAAAACTGGTGCGCGGTACAGGATTTGAACCTGTGGCATCCTCTGTGTAAGAGAGGCGCTCTACCGCTGAGCTAACCGCGCGGTAATTCATATTCTACAAATAGAAAGAGGCTTACTCCAAATATTATTGAATTATGGCGGTGGAAATAGCCTGGTGTCCACCTGGGTGTCCACTGCGCCCATATATTTCAAGGTCTTAACGGCGGTTCTTCCTTTTCGTTTTTTGTTGTGCCGGTTCCGCGCCAAGCCCGATCAGGTCCAGTTTGTCCTTGTCCCGCCCGCACGCGCGTTTATTCTCGATCAAGCACTCTCTGGAGATAAAGGCCGCGGGTTGATCCCCAAGTTCGCTCTGTACCCGGCTCTTCCAGGCTTTTTTCCATTCCACACCGGTTATGTTCGTGATAATATGCAGGCTGTTCGGTTCTTTCCCTAGCTCGATCATGGTGTTCTTTTTGATCTCTTTCGGGTTGACCTTCACCCCGTTGAAGTCCTTCAGCGCTGCTGAAACCCGGGAGGCATTTCTTTGTTCGGGGTTTACAAAAATATCTATATCCATGGTGGCCCGGATATACCCGTGAAGCCCCACCGCGTACGCGCCGACGATCATGAATTCGACGCGGTGTGCGTTCAGGGCGGCGATAAGGGCCGCGTAATCATCGATGGGGCTGTTATTTAAAGGCGTCATGGATTATCCTTACCTGCGGGGCGATATGCGGTACCCGTGGACCGGCGTGGTTCAATAAACCCACCCTGCGGGAAAGTTCCATTACCCTGCTGACCCTTTTCTTGGGCGGCAGCATCAGGCAGCCGGCGCGGTATTCCGCAAGTTCTTCTTTTTCATCCCGGGGAAACTGCCGGATAGTTACGCTGCTGCCTGATCTGCCGTGTATGACTTTCTTTCCGGCAGCTAATGTGGGCAGCCAGAATTCCTGGAATTCAGCAAGTTCCGCGGCGCCGAGCTCTTCCTTCTTTTGCTGGATCGCCGCAGTGAAAGAGGTGAAGGCTTCAGCCAGCGCCTCGCCGCGTTTCTCAAGGCGGTACTCCGCCTGCCCGCGGCTTTTACTGCCGGGCTTAGGGTGTGTTTTGATCCAGCGGTTGCCGGTCAGGAATTTCAGCGCTCTGTCCACCTGGGTCGGGTTCAGGTCCAGTAAGTTCTGGATCTGGCCAAAGCGAAGCCCTCCGCGCTGGTATAAGGCCAGCAGGATCTGCAGCGGGTCTCTGCGGTTTAATAGCCCAATGATCATCTTCATAGTATACTTACAATATGTAAGTATGTCAAGGCCCAATGTGAGAGCGGTCACGCTGCTGCTGGAGCTCCTGAACTACGGGGACGAGAAAGTTTCCGGCACTGACGCCATGGCCCTGGGCCGGACGGGCGGCCAGCGGGCTTTGGGACCGCTGCCGGTAAATGCTTAGTTAGGGGGCCACGCGGCGCGCGCCCAGGTAGCGCTGGCGGAAATAGTTCATGTTCAGGTCCGCGTACGACACGCCTTTAGAGGACGAGGCGTGCATAAAAACGCCTTTTTCCGCGTCTGTTACCAGCCCCACGTGTGAAACGCCGGTCCCCATCGTATTAAAAAATATCAGGTCGCCGTTGCGCAGCGCGGGCAGGTCCGCCCGGCTGCCGGCCCGCCATTGGTCGCGGCTGACGCGGGGGATATTGATAGTGTTCTCGGCGTAGGTGTTCTGCGTGAATCCTGAGCAGTCAATGCCGCTGTGCGTGGTGCCGCCCCAGACATAAGGCGTGCCTAAATAGGACCTGGCGCTGTTGTTGATGTTCGGCCATAGTTCGCCGAAGCGGGTGGCGGGCTGTTCGGTATGGGGCGCCGCGGCGGGTTGTTTTACTGCAGGCTGCTGCGCCGGGACGGCGGGAGCTTCCGCTACCGGCGGGGGGAACACGCCCTTGTACGGCGGCAGGGGCACCTGGCGGTGCTCCTTTTTCGCCCTGGCAAAAGCTATTGCAGCGTCGCCGGAAACGCGGCCCGGGGCTTTCCCTTCGAAGACGTTCCCGAAAAGATAAGTGGCGTAGGCTTTGGGGTCGTAGCCTTTCTTAACGCCGTCCACCAGCGCCCATTTCAAGATGTTGAACCCCGCGTCGGGGATATCCTTCTCCATGGCCACGCGCACCAGGTCGGCGGCCACTTCCTTGGGCACTTTATTCTCGGTAAGGTTCCTGAAGCCGTTGGCCCATAAGGCCAGGCGGTCGCCCGGCAGCTTTTTCCGGTAGCCGTAAAGCGCTATCCCTTCCACCACTTCGGGGGCTGCGCCCCGGGCCACCGCCTGGTAGGCGGCGAAAGCCACCTCGGCCACGCGGTCGGCCGGCGCCTCGTCGAAGGACCCTTCGGTGATCACGTGCAGCACCACCGGGATGGCGGCCTTGCGCTGGGCGTTCACTACCTGGAAGCCGTAATCGGCGAAGCGGGTTTTAACGGCCGTGAGCAGCTTCGCGCGCCCGGCGTCGTCGTAGCCTTTGTCGGCGGCCAGCGCCGCGGAAATAGTTTCCAGCACGTTCAGGCGCGTTTGCGCCGCGGCCGGCGTTGTTAGCAGCAATATTGATAAAAGTAATTTCCCCATACCGTGTATATTACAAAAAAGAAAAGGCCGCGGCTTACGCGAAACGGGCCAGCAGGGCCAGCACCAGGAACTGCGTGTCTATCAGCGTCTCGGCCGTGATCCGTTCCGGTATCCTGCTGAAGAAGAAAAAAAGCATAAGGCCCATATAATACAGCAGCCCCGTAAGCAGCGCGGCGGTAAGGCCGGGCTTCCAGTTCATGCTTTCCAGCGTGAGCAGGATGAACGCCAGCAGCAGCAGGATCACGAGCAGCGTGAAGTAAGTGAAGCCGGAGCCGGCGGCCTTGTAGAAATTCTCCCTGCCCACTATGAGGTCGCTGTGCGCGTGGCAGATGCCGAACATTACCGAGCGCGTGAACACCAGCAGGAAAGCGAAGAACACCGCCAGCTGCGTGGAATCGGCCAGCGCCCCGCCGTTCCACAGCCCCGGGGCGTACGCGCACATGAAGGCCCAGCCCAGCGCCGTAAGAATGTCCTTCGAGGCGGGGAAATTGCCGAACTTCTCCAGGCCCGGCGGCAGCTTATGCGGGTAAAGCATGCCCAGGGACCAGAAGAAGGCCGCGGTAAGGAAAACTTTCCAGCCCAGCGCCGCGGACAACAGAATGGCCAGCGCTCCGCAGAGCAGCGCCGTAACGCGCGCCGCGGAGCGGTGTTTTACGAACAGCAGCCTGCCGGCCTTGTCCGGGGCCGCGGCGCCTTTCTCGGCGGCGCGGTTGGCCATGTGCAGGCTGAGGGCGAAAAGCCCCGCCATGCTCAGCGGCATGCCCAAAACGGGCGCGCCCTCCAGCTTCAGGCAGACGTAGGTGAGCGCGGCGGCCGCCAGCGCCGTGTACAGCGAGCCGGTTATCGCCAGCTTCCAGGCGAAGGCCAGCTGCTCCAGCAGGCGGCTTTCCCGCCCGCCTGCCAGGCGGCGGGCTTTCTCCAGCACTTTCTCTATCATCCACGTGGGAGTGGAGGCGCCGGCCGTTATGAAGATAGCGGAGGCGCCGTGGAAAAAACTTTTTCTCAGCTCGTCTTCCTTCTCAATGTGCACGGCTTTTTTCGCCAGCCGTTCGCAGATCTGGAACAGGCGCGCGGTGTTGGCCGAGTTCTTGCCGCCCACCACTATCACCAGGTCGGACTTCTCCGCGAATTGTACTGTCTCTTCCTGGCGCTGGCGGGTGGGGTTGCAGATGGTGTTGGAAACTATCAGTTCGCCGCAGTGTTGGCGGGCCTCTTCGGCGGCGGCCAGGAAAACGGCGTGTTCCTGCGTGGTCTGGGCCACAATGTTGGCTTTCTCCAGGCGGGGCAGGTCCCTGGCCTGGGCGGGCCCGTCCACCACGTAGCCGCGGCCTTCGGTATAGCCCATCAGTCCCAGCACCTCGGCGTGGTCGCGGTCGCCCACTATAATTGTGGCGTACCCTTTGCGGGCGTGCACGCGTATGTTCTCCTGCACGTGCTTCACCAGCGGGCAGGTGGCGTCCACCACTTCCAGGTCCAGCGCGCGCAGCGCCGCCTCTTCCTCCGGCGGTATGCCGTGCGCGCGTATCACCAGTATGGCCCCGCGCTCTTTTATTTCGGCCGCCGAACTCACCGCGTGTACATTCTGCTCTTTGAGCGTCTCTATCACCTGCTTGTTGTGTATCAGCGGGCCGAGGGTGTAGATGGTCCTTTTGCGCTGCTTGGCCAGCTCCAGCACCTTGTCTATTGCGTTCTTCACGCCGGGGCAGAACCCCGCGCTTTCAGCTACAGTTATTTGTACGCGCTCCGGCATGAAGAAATTCTAACATTTATTTCTTTTCCAGCACGTAGTATTGCGGCTTCTGGCGGCGGATGGTGTAATCGCCGCTTTTCCATTCAAAGAACATGTACGTGTGCCCGTCCAGCTCCTTTATAGTATAGGCGCTGGCGGTATGGTCCCCGCTGTGCATCACCACGCCTTTGGTATAGGTCCACCAAGGTTTCGCCGTTTTGCCGCCGGGCAGGAAGGTGAGGCCTTCAAGGTAGAGCTCTCCGCCGAAGCTTTTTTTGCCGGGTGTGAAGCCGGCGGGCTCCCTGACGAAGTCCACGCTCACCCACTCGCCCAGCACCGCGGGATCGCCGACGAACGGCAGGTCTATGTTATCTACTAGCCTGCCCTGCGCCCGCGTAAGCCCGGCGGGGGAGCCGTTCCCTGCCTGTTTCTGCGCGGCCCGCTTCAGCACGTAGTATTCCGGCTTCTGGTGGCGGATGGTGTAATCGCCGCTCTTCCATTCAAAGAACATGTATTCCTTCCCGTTCAGTTCTTTGATGGTGTAGGCGGCGGCTGTCTTATCGCCGCTGTGCATCACCACGCCTTTGGTCCAGGTCCACCAGGGCGCCGCCGTTTTTCCGCCGGGCAGGAAGTTAAGGCCTTCCAGGTAAAGCTTTCCCTGGAACCGCTTCGCCCCGGGCGTGAAATCCGAAGGCTCCTTGACGAAGTCCACGCTTACCCACTCGCCCAGCACCGCCGGATCGCTTACGAACGGCAGGTCTATGTTGTCCACAATCCTTTCCAGCGCGTACCCGTACGAAGCCACGGTCATCAGCGCCAGGAACAGTGCAGTTAAGCTTTTTTTCATAATACCGCCTCCTATGCCCGCGTTTGCTTTCCACAGGTTAATACGCACGGGGGCTTAAAGTATTACAAGAAAAAGCCCCCGGGGCCGGGGGCTTTTCCTGAAACTGCGGTTATAAGGATGTTATTTCTTTTTAAGCACGTAATAATACGGCTTGGCGCCGCGGAATACGTAGTCGCCGCTTTTCCATTCAAAGAACATATAGTCGGCCCCGCCGATATTCTTTATGGTGTAGGCACTGGCGGTTTTGTCACCGCTGTGCATCACCACGCCCCTGGTCCAGCTCCACCAGGGTTTGCCGCCTTTGCCGCCGGCCAGGAAGGACAATTCCTTCAGGTAAAGGTCGCCGTTCCAGGCTTTTTCGCCGGGGGTGAATTTCCCCGGGTTTTGCACGAAATCCACGCTTTCCCAGGTGCCCACCACCTGCGGGTCGTCCTTGAAAGGCAGGTTGATGTTGTCGCGCCGGATGCCGGCGGTCTTTTTTAGCACGTAATATTTCGGCGCCTGGTGGCGGATGGTGTAATCGCCGCTCTTCCATTCGAAGAACATATATTTCGCGCCGGAGAGGTCCTTGATAAGATATTTGCTGGCGGTCTTATCGCCGTGGTGCATCACCACGCCTTTTGTCCAGGTGAGCCAGCCGTTGACGGTCTTGCCGTCGGGCAGGAGGACCAGCTCTTTTAAATACAGCTCGTCGGTAAAGGCGCGTTTTTTGGGGTCGAAAGCCTCGGGCTTCGCCACGAAATCCACGGCCTGCCAGGAACCCTGCGCGTCCTTATCGTCCGTGAACGGCAGGTTTATGTCGTCCACTGTGCGGGCGTCGGCGGCGTAAGCCGCGCCGGCCGCGAACAGAAGTACCGCTATCAGCGCTATTTTTTTTCTCATATCTGGCTCCTCAAAATCTCGGCACGGACTGGTAATCCGTCAGACCCTGCCTGCCGCAGTCGCTGTAGGCGTCGAAAGGCGGGTTGTATGACAGGTAAGCGCCCGGGGCTTCCGGCCGTCTGTGCAGCACCACTACGGTAAGGGCGGCGGCGGCCAGCGCGGCCGAGGCGGCCGGCAGCAGCCAGCGGGGCAGAACGAACTTCCTGGTTTCAGGCGCGGTCTTGCCCAGCAGCCTGTTCTTCAGCGGGTTGCGTATGCCGCTTTCCACGCTGAAATCCAGGCCGCGCAGCGTTTCAGCCAACTGGCTGTATTCGCCGAAGTCTTCTTTCGTCTTATCTTCTGTCATAAAGCTTCCGTTCGCATCAGTTCTTTAAGCTGCTTCATCGCCCTGAACAGGATAACCCCGATATTGCTTTCGCTCAGCCCCATGGTCTCGGCTATGTCGCGGTTGGTCATGTCCATGGTGAACTTCAAAGCTATTATTTCGCGCTCTTTGTCCGACAGCCGCGCCACCGCTTTCAATACCCTTTCGCCCAGGTCCTTGGTCTCCACCGCTTTTTCCACCGACTCCGGCGACTGTATGAGCTCTTCCATGTCCGAGATGGACAGGCAGCCCCGTATCTTAGCCCGCCGGTAATGGTCCATCAGCGTGTTGCGGGCTATGGTGAACAGCCATACCTCGATATTGGCCTTGGCGGGGTCGAAGGCCGCGTATTTATCCAGCACTTTTTCAAAGACCAGTGAAACGATATCGTCCGCCATGTCCGGGGCTATCACGCGGTAGCGGATATAATTGTAGACCCGGCTGAAATATTTGTCGTAAAGTTCTTCGAAGCTCATTAATTCTCTCAACTGTTAATACGCACGGCCTGTTAAAGTATTACAAATATACCGCTCCCTGTGGAACGGTTAAATATTGCTAAAATTTACTGATGGCCGATAAATTCAAGCTGGTAGCGCCTTTCAAGCCCTCCGGTGACCAGCCCGGAGCGCTGGACGCGTTGTGCGCCGGCGTGCTGGCCGGCAAGGCCAACCAGACCCTGCTGGGCGTGACCGGCTCGGGCAAGACCTTCACGGTGGCGGCCATGATAGAGCGGCTGCAGCGGCCCGCGCTGATAATCTCGCCCAATAAAGTGCTGGCCGCCCAGCTGTATTCCGAATTCAAAACCTTCTTCCCCGACAACGCGGTGGAGTATTTCGTTTCCTACTACGACTATTACCAGCCCGAGGCCTATATTCCGGCCAGCGACACTTACATCGAAAAAGACGCTTCGATAAACGACCACATCGACAAACTGCGGCTGAAAGCTACTACTTCCATACTGAGCCGGCCGGATACCATCGTGGTGGCCTCCGTTTCCTGCATTTACAATATCGGCTCGCCGGATAATTTCCTGAACATGTCCCTGAACATAAAGCGGGGGCAGAAGGCCGACCGGAAAGAGCTTACGCGCGCGCTGGTGCATATCAACTACGAGCGCAACGAAATGGAATTCGGGCGCGGCACTTTCCGGGTGCGCGGCGCGAACCTGGATATTTTCCCGGCCGACGCCGAAACGGCCTGGCGGGTGCAGCTGGGCGACGTGGTGGAGGCGATAAAAGAAGTTAACCCGCTCACCGGCGACGTTATAAAGGACCTGCCCGAGATCTGGGTGTTCCCGGCCACGCATTTCGTGGCCGCCGCCGGCGAGGTGGAGACCGCCGCCAAGGCCATCGAGGAAGAGCTGGCCGGGCGGCTGGCCGAGTTGAAAGGGCAGGACAAGCCGCTGGAGGCCGAGCGGCTGGGCTCTCGGGTGCGCTACGATCTGGAGATGATACGCCAGACCGGCTACTGCAACGGGGTGGAGAACTATTCGCGCCACCTGGCCGGCCGCGCCCCGGGCACTCGCCCCGACTGCCTGTTCGATTATTTCAAAAAGAATTTCCTGCTGTTCGTGGACGAGTCCCACGTTACGGTGCCGCAGATCCGCGGCATGTACGCCGGGGACCGTTCGCGCAAGCAGACGCTGGTGGATTTCGGCTTCCGGCTGCCTTCGGCGCTGGACAACCGGCCGCTGAAGTTCGACGAGTTCGAGGCGCTGCGGCCTGCCACCGTTTTCGTATCGGCCACGCCCGGGCCTTACGAGCTGGCCACCTGCCCCAGAACGGATATTGTGGAGCAGATAATCCGCCCCACCGGCCTGGTGGACCCCGAAGTGAAGATACTGCCGGTGACCGGCCAGATAAAGGCGCTGACGGCGGAGATCCTGAAGCGCGCGGCTAAAAAAGAGCGCACGCTGGTGCTGACGCTCACCAAAAAAACGGCCGAGGACCTGAGCGCCTACCTGACGGAGAAAGGGCTGAAGGCGCAGTACATGCATTCCGACATGGACACGCTGCAGCGGCTGGATATTCTTTCGGCTTTCCGCAAAGGGGAGTTCGACGCGCTGGTGGGCATTAACCTGCTGCGGGAAGGGCTGGATATCCCCGAGGTTACGCTGGTGGCCATCCTTAACGCCGACAACGAAGGGTTCCTGCGGAGCGAGACCACGCTGATACAGATCTCGGGCCGGGCGGCGCGCAATCTTTGCGGCGAAGTTATCCTTTTCGCCGACCGCATTACCGGCAGCATGGAGCGGGCTATGTCCGAAATGACCCGCCGCCGCACCAAACAGCTGGCCTATAATAAGAAAAACAACATCGAGCCGCGCAGCATCATCAATCCGCGAAATGGCCGGCCTAAAAGGAAAAGCCGTCCGGTCCAGGAAGAAATAGTTCCGGATATATACACAGCCAGGCCGACACGCCTTTGCCGGGTTCGTCTGCTATGCTATTTGCATGACTTGACTGTGGCGCGGCATCTGGTATACTATAAGTGGCTGCAAGTGTGGCTACAATACGGAGGAAATATGACCATTTCACAGATGATGCGGGCTACGCACATGGGGGTGCGGGAGCTTAAGAACAATCTTACGGGCGTGCTGCGGGCCCATAAGCCGGTAGTAGCCACCGAACACGGCAAGCCCACCTACTTCCTGCTGCCTTACGAAGATATGGTGGAGATAGTTGAAATACTGGAGGAGGCCCGCGATTCCCAGCTGGTCTCCATGGTGGCCGAGGGCCGCAAAGCGTATGGGAAAGGCGGCTGGCGCCCGGCCTCCAAGCTCTGGAAGAAACTGGACCTGTGATATGCCCGGCTATGAGGTCGGTTTTCCTAGCGCTGCCGTGGAAAAAAGCTTTAAAAAGGAGCTTTCCCGGTTGGAACGGCCCGCGCAGCTGAGGATAAAAGAAGCTATTGATTCCCTGGCCGATAACCCGCGCCCGCAGGGAAAAAAGATAAAAGCCCTTCGGCCGCCGGTGCATATTTCGTTTTTTGTAGCCCAGTACCGGATACGCGTTGGCGATTATCGTATCCTTTACGATATTGACGACTCTGCCTGCCGTGTCATTCTGCTCGCCATCCGCCGCCGTTCCGAAAAAACCTATAGATAGCATTGCCGTTTTAAACTGGAGTAATAGAAGAATCCTTGGATGAAAATGGTAAAATTCTAATGTGCACGAATTTGACACTGTCATTAAGGCGGCGCTGAGGGAAGATATCGGGCCCGGGGACGTTACTACCCGGTTCTTCGTGCCGTTGGGGACCCGGTTCTACGGGGAAATGCGGGCCAAGGACAGCGGCGTGGTCTGCGGGCTGGCCGTGGCCAGGCGGGTATTCGACCTGGCGGCGCCCGGTTCCAGGGTTAAAACCCTGGTAAATGACGGCGCGCGCATTAAGAAAGGCGCCGTGCTGATGCAGATAGCGGGCCCGGCCTCCATCCTTACGGCCGAGCGCACGGCTTTGAATTTCCTGCAGCATATGAGCGGCGTGGCCACCCGGGCCGCGCTGTTTTCTTCCGTTATACGGCATCCCCGCACTAAAATTTACGATACCCGCAAAACCCTGCCGGGCCTGCGCGCCATAGAAAAATACGCCGCTGCCTGCGGCGGGGCCTGCAACCACCGCCTGGGCCTGCACGATATGGCCATGATAAAGGATAACCACGTGGCGCTGGCCGGCGGCAGCCCCGTAAAGCTGGCCGCCAGCATTGCCGCCATGCGCCGGGCCAAACCCGGGCTGAAAATAGAGCTGGAAGTGCAGAACCTCGCGCAGCTGCGGGCTTTCCTGCCCCTGGGCGCCGATGTGATAATGCTGGATAATATGAATTTTGCCGCCATGAAAACGGCCATCGCCCTGATAAGGGCTTATAAGGGCAAAAAGCCCGAGATAGAGATCTCGGGCGGCGTGGACCTGGCGAAGGCCGCGCGCTATTCCCGGCTGGGGCCCGACCGCATTTCTGTGGGTTCCATAACCAGCGGCGCCAGGCCGCTGGACATTTCCTTTGAGGTAAAAACACAATGAAAAAAACAACCTGCGCCGATCTTTCGCTCGAATCCCTGCCCGGCATCAGCCAGATAGTCTGCCTTGACGGGGTGGAGTCCACCCAGGCGGTGGGCCGGGAGCTGGCCCTGGAGGGCAGCGCCGAAAAAACTTTGGTGCTGGCCGAAACCCAGACCGCCGGGCGCGGCCGCATGGGCCGGGAATGGGAATCCGCCCGCGGCGGGCTGTACATGACGCTGCTGCTCCGGCCCGAATCCGGCGTAAGGTTCCTGCCCGACCTCAGCGTGCTCAGCGGCGAGGCGGTGGCCGAGGCCGTAACTTCCCTTTACGGCATAAAAACCCGGATAAAGAAGCCCAACGACGTTTACGCTTTCCACCCGCGCCGTAAAAAATGGCTTAAGATCTCGGGCGTAATAACCGAATCGGCCTCCGTTAACAGCGCGCCCAGCTGGCTGCTGCTGGGCGTGGGCGTGAACCTGAACAACGATGTCAAGCTGGACACCGCCGTAAGCGTGCAGTCCATAGCCGGCAGAACGGTGGACCGCGAAGCGTTCCTTAAAGAATTCTTCCGCGCCGTTCCCTCCGGCCTGGCTTATCTGGGCCGGGAACCCCTCAAAAGAAAGAACATAAAGAACTGGTTCGCCCCGGCGCGCTCCGTGCTGGTCTGCGCTTTCAGCTACTGGGGCCCGGGCCGGGACTATGCGGCCGAGCTGGCTGCTGCCGGCGACCCTGCGGTTTATCTGAAAAATACCGGCAGGAAGGCGTACCAGCCGGACCTGTTGGCCGCGCCCGGAGCTAAGCTCTCGCGTTACGCGCTGGCCCGGGATTACCACCTTACGGTAAAAGAAAAACTCGCGGCCGCACTGGCCGGGATAAAAAAAGAATTCCCCGGCGCGGAGGGGAAGATGTTCTGCGACACTTCCCCGGTGCTGGAAAAGGAACTGGGGCGCCTGGCCGGGCTCGGGGCCAGGGGCAGGCACACGCTGCTTGTTTCCGGGGAACTGGGCAGCTGGTTCTTCTTGGGCGGCATCGCCCTGGACCTTGAACTGCCGGCCGACGCGCCGGCCGCGGACAGCTGCGCCGGCTGCGAACGCTGCGTTAAAGCCTGCCCCACGGGCGCTTTAAAAGGCGGGGCGCTGGACGCCGGGCTGTGCATCTCCTACTGGACCACCCAGGCTAAAGAAAAGCTGCCGGCCGCCCTGGCCGCTAAGACCGGCGGGTTCGCCTACGGCTGCGACCTTTGCCAGGAAGCCTGTCCGTTAAATGAAAAAACCCGCTGACAGCGGGTTTTCCATCACAAAAAACCGGGTTTATTTTTTCGCCAGCGCGTTCTTTATGGCTTCGCTGAGGTCGTCCGCATTGAACGGCTTGGTAAGGAAGGCCGAAACCTGCGAAAAGCGCTGGAACATGGTCCGGGAGGGCTCGAGGGCCGACAGCACGATGATCGGCATCTCCTTCAGGTCCCCGTCGTCCGAGATCTGCGAGGCCAGCGAGTAGCCGTCTATGCCGGGCAGCATCACGTCCAGGATAAGCAGCTCCGGCTTGTAGGCGCGCAGCACATCTATGACTTCGCGGCCGTTGTCGCAGATCTTTATGGTATGGCCCTGGCCTTCAAGCGAGTATTGCAGCAGGCTCGAGATCTCGGGGTCGTCATCTACGATCAGTATTTTGTTGCCCATGGCTAAATAAATTTAACACATTCGTGATTACTTGTAAAGCAGGAAGTTGGCGGCTTCCGCGCGGAAAGCGGCGTTGTTCTTTTCTAATTCCGCGCTGATCGCGGCCGGCCCGGCGCCGGCTTCCAGCAGGCGGTAGAAGGCGCCGGAGCCGGTCATTTTCCGTATCTCTTCCGGCTTAAGGGTGAAGTCGGAACCGTTGTATTTTTTCAGCAGGTACGCGGCCTGGATGAAAATATCCAGCGCGCGCACGGCTGAGCGGTCGGTAACTTCTATGCGCACGCCCTCGCAGGGCTTGCCTTCGTAGATGTCTTTGTCCGGGGTGAGCCGCAGGGGGGAGAATTTAACGCCTTTCAGGCCGGCCCTGGAAAGCCCTTTGGCTATTTTCCCGGCCTTCAGCCAGGGCGCGCCGAACCAGAGGAACGGGATGCCGGTGCCGCGGCCCACCGAAACGTTGGAGGCTTCGAAGCAGCCGAGGCCGGGGTACAGTACTTCCGCGTCCACATTCCTTATATTAGGCGAGGGGTTGGTCCAGACTATGCCGGTCTGGTCGAAGAACTGGTCCCGCGACCAGTTCTCCAGCTTCACTACGGTCAGGTCCAGTTTCAGCCCCAGCCGGGCCTTATGGAACAGCGCCATTTCGCCGGGGGTGAAGCCGTGGCGCGTGGGTACCGGGAAGTAGGCCGTGAAAGCGCTGATGCCGGGCTCCAGCACCGGGCCCTCCACCGTACCGCCTATGGGGTTGGGGCGGTCCAGCACCATGAACGGCAGCCCGGCTTTGGCCGCTTCCTCCATGGCGTAGCCCATGGTGGTAAGGTAGGTGTAGAAGCGCGCGCCTATGTCCTGTATGTCGAAAACCAGTATGTCCAGGCCGGCCAGCATTTCGGGCGTGGGCCGCTGCTTGTTCCTGCCGTAAAGGCTGTATACCGGCGCGCCGGTAACGGGATCGGTGGAACTTTCTATGTATGCGCCGCCTTCCTCGGTGCCCCGGAACCCGTGTTCCGGGCTGAAGATGGCGGCCAGCAGCCCGGCCTTGTAAAAAGCGTCAACGGCGTTCACGCCGTTGAGGTCCACGGAGGTATGGTTGGTTATCAGGCCCACGCGCCGGCCGGCGAGCTGTTTGAACCCGTCCCGTTCCAGCACGTCCAGCCCCGTCAGCGTCAGCCCGGCGGCATGTGCCGTGGTAAAGAGCGGGAAAAGGGCCATGGAAATAAAGAAAGTTTTTTTCATCAGGACTTTTTCTCTTTAAGTACCAGCAGGTACAGCTGGCCGGGGTCCCAGAGCTTGAAAGCGAAGGTGCGCGACTTTTTGCCGTTGCCGGCGAAGAAGTCCACCCGGCCCGGGCCTTTTATGGCGCCGCCGGTGTCCTGGCAGAACACGAAGCGGCCGTCTTCCTTCCTGCCCAGCAGGTTGCCCTCGGCGTCCACGTCGGGCATGGTGGTATGCATATAGGCTATAGCGCCCATCGGCACCAGCGAATTGTCCATGGCTATGGAGCGCCAGCCGGTGAGCGGCAGGCCGTAGGTGCCGGTAGGCCCCTCTTCGGGGTCGGCCGGCTCGTCCAGCTTGAAGAACACGTAGCGCTTGTTCATGCTCAGTATGGACCTGGCCTTGTCGGGATGTTTGTTCAGGTATTCCAGGCCCTTTTCATGGCTTATGCCTTCCCGCGGCAGCGCGCCCACCTCTATCATGGCCGTCAGCCAGCCTTTGAACTTATGGCTGTTGGTGGAGGCGAAATTCGCCTTTATCACCCGGCCGTCGGGCAGGGCCAGGCGGCCCGAGCCCTCGGTATGCAGGTCCAGTATGTCGGCGCGGTTCCTGAACCAGGCCAGCTCCAGGCCCTTGCCTTCCAGCGCCCCGTCGAAATCAATTTCCTCGCGCGTCATATAAGGCACCAGCTGCCCGTTCTTTATGCGGCCGGTCAGCTTCTCGCCCCTGAACTTCTCGTTAAAATCCTCAAGGTTCACCGAGATCAGGTCGTCCGGCCTGGCGTAAATGGGGTATTTGTACTCGTCCGTGTATTTAAGGCTGGCCTCCAGCGTGGGTTCGTAATAGGAGCTGAAGATCACGGTGCCGGTAGAATCGCGGCCGGACATCTGGTAGATATCGAACCTTTCCTTAATAAGGCGGTCGAGTTCCAGCGGTTCGGCGGAAGACTCCAGCAGTTTGGTGAATTCTTCATTGGCGGCGGCCAGGTCGGCGGCGGTTATTCTGCGCGAGCCGAAGGTATAATCCGGCGTTCCGGTTTTCAGGCCCTGGAAGTACCGGCGGTTGAGCTCGGCCGCTTTCAGCAGGGTTTTGCGGTCGTCGCCGTCTATGAACATGGGCAGCCCCGCGGCGGCCAGCGCCATGGGCGCGGCTTCGGGGGCCTTGGAGGAAATGGCTACCGCGGGGGCCGCGGTGGCTACGGCTACCGCGGGGCAGGGGGGACAGAAGGCCGCGGGGGGGCAGACAGTGGCGGTGGGGCACATGGCCGCGGGAGCCGGAACTGTAATGGCGGGCGCCGCGGGCCTTTTTATCCCGGTGGCGCAGCCGGCCAGTATCGCCGCCAGTATGACTAAAGTTACCTGTTTCATTTTTTATCTCCCTGCCTGCTATTCCCCAGCCGCCCAACGGCCCCGGGGCGGACACTGCTGCCCTGCGGGGGCTGAAGTGACCAAAATCACACTTGCCCGCAGTTACTCTACGGCGTTTTTCATAGGGAAAAACACGCGGCCGCGCTTTTCATTATCCCAAAAAAATGATGTTGACACAAGGCTGATTTTCTATTAAACTTGCGGTATGAGAAAACAAATCATCTCTTTATTCCTTTTTGTGCTGCTGCCGCTCGCGGCGGGGGCCGAAGAGGCCAAGATACTTTCCCTCAGCGGGAACGTGGAAGTGCGCCAGGGCCGCGACGGCCAGTGGACTTCCGCTTCGGAAAACGTGCAGATCCCAGAAGGCGGCGCCCTGCGCACCGGCGCCGGCGGCACGGTAGTGCTGCTGATGCCCAATAAGACCAAGGTCTGGCTTAAAGAAAATTCCAGTATAGAGGTGGAGCAGCGCCAGACGCTGGTCTCGCGCCTGGCGCTGGTGTTCGGCAAGGTAAAGATACGCGTGCCGCACCTTATGCGCAAGGAAAAATTCGAAGTGCGCACCCCGGCCGCGGTCTGCGCCGTGCGCGGCACCGAATTCACCATGGACGCCACCGAAGACGGCAAGATGAACATACAGGTGCTCTTCGGCGAAGTGAAACTTAAATTTACCGTTCCGCTGGAGCAGGGCAAGGAGGCAATGAACATCCTCCAGGGCCAGACCCTGACCTCTGACGGCAAAAAGGCCGTACAGGCCCTGTCCACCAAAATGACCGAATGGGCCGCTCTTTCTAACTGGAACCCCGGCATAACGAAGGAAGAAAGCGAGAAGGGCCTGCAGCAGAAAGAGGCCGACAGGTCGGAGATAAAGGAATTCGCCAAGGTGACCAACGGCGCCGAAGATACGGTGAAAAGCTTCCTGAACGTGGTGAAGGAATCCGACCTGGAAGCCGGCCGCACGCTCAACGACGTGCACGGCAACCTGGTGCGCGTGGACCAGCGCATGCTGCGCCCGGATGCCAGCACCATCCAGTTCTTCAACATCGTGAAGCGCCCGGACTACGCCAATTATACCTACACCAACGCGGTGGCGGCGGCGCACGGCTTCGCCTATAACGGCGGCCATGTCACCGACCGGCTGGACCTGATGCAGCTGAATGTCGGCTTCAATAAGGACCTGCCGCAGCGCATAGAGGAATGGCCCGGTTTCTTCAACGGCAACGAAGTGAAGCCCACCTATATGTCGACGATAATGGCCAATAAGACGGAAGTGGCCGGCTTGCCCGATATCTTCTTTATCGCCACCGGGGCCAAGTATGACGCGGCTACCGACAATATGGAGAACAATCCGCTGAAGCTGCTCGGCTACAGCGGCGGCAACGCTACCACTGACGACGGCATAATAATAACCGGCGTTCTTAAGAACGCCTCGGGTATTACGGCCGCGCAGGGACTTGATAAGATCTCAAAACTGGAAGTAGCCAATACTGGCACCCTCGGCGGGCTGGTATACACGGATGAAAACTTTATCCCCACACTCGACGGCGTTGGCGCCGCTGCCGGCGCCGTGGTCTGGGCGCAGCGGGTTTCCGGAGCCGACACTTCCTACAGCTACAGTTCCGATGACGCGAACAGCAGCCAGCTCTGGAATTACAATGCCGACAGGTACCGCATCGGCGGCAGCAACCAGGCTATAGGCGCCGGCACCCTCGACCTTTGGTATGCCATGGAGAGTTATGTGATAGGCAACGGCGGAAATATCAGGGCCACCACCGACTTCACCAACTCCACCTCGGACCCCTTCACCCTGCTCAAGGATAACGCCGGGGAAGTGATCATGGCCTTAAAGAAGTACAAGACCGGAACCACGGGCAACCCGTACTCGATGATCGATACGGCCGACTACTTCACCGCCATCTCCAACAAGAACATCGATATAGTGTTCATCCCCGACCTGATGGTGGCCGCTGTGCAGCGCATGCTGCCCGCCATAACCAAAATGAACGACACCAATAAGAACAACTAGCGCCATGCCGAACAATTCAATAAAAAGAGGATTTAACCTGATGAAAAGGACAATACTTCTGATGACGGCGCTGCTGTGCTTTAACGGCGCCGCCTTCGCAGCAATTGACTGGGAATCCAAAGGGATGCAGATAGCCGGCGAGATCATAGCCAACCCCGCCGGTTTCTTTTATGACTTCCAGCAGGACCTGGAAACCACCACCCCGCTGCCCCCGGGCAAAACGTTCGGCATACAGACGGGTCTGTTCCCTACTACCATCCCGCTTACCTATACCAACGTGTCCGGCAAGCTGCGCCTGCACGCCGAGGGCCGCATAGCCCCGGGCGTGCCGCAGGTGGACCTGATAGGCGGCTACTGGGATATGCTGGCGGCCAAAATGGCCACCAAGGACTCGGAAACCATAGACAGCGCCAAATTCGGCGGCTATTACATGGGCGCCATAGTGAGCGCCTCCGTAAGCCCGCGCGTGCGCACTTTCTGGGGCTATAAGCATTCAGTGATGGCGGCCAAGCTGGACTTCAAGCCCGGGCAGGAAGTGGACTTCATGGGCACCAAGGTGGGCAGCTTCGACACCGGCTTCAAGGACGACTTCGTGATAGCCGGCATCGAGACGCCCAAGGGCATCAGCAAGCTGTGGAGCATGCAGCTTAACTACGGCCTGAAAACGCAGACGTTCTCCAGCAAAGTGAGCTGGTACGGGAAATATTTCGAACTGGGCTTCAATATCTTCCCCGAGGGCGTGCTGGTGATACACCCGGTGTGGAATTTCCACCTTAACTTTTAAGGAAGACCAAAGATGAAAAAAATATTTTTAAGCGCGGTAATAACTGCGGTCTTGGCCGGGCGCCTGTGCGCCGCGGTGGCGGAGGATTCGAAGATCTTCACGCCCTACTTCGACATGACTATGAACGAGGCCGCCTATATGCCCAGCGTGGGCAACATCTTCAGCGGCGGCAACGTCAACACGCAGGTGGGCCTGCTGTCGAAGATAACGCCGAAGGACCAGCTGTTCGGCCTGTATAACTTCAATTACTCCGGGCAGGGCTTCACGCCGCAGGACTCCAAGCAGTTCACGGACCGGAGCCTGACGCATTCCTTCACGTTCGAATACCGCCGCAACCTTGGCGAGAAGTTCCGCATCCGGCCGGGCGTGGCTTTCACGCACGACTATTCCCGCACCGGCGCCAACGAAGCCTGGAAGAACGGCCTGTACAACATGAACACTTCAGGGCTGCAGCTGGCCGGCGACTATACCTTCGACTTCGAGAAGAACGGCGTGGTGTCGCTGACCTACCTGGCCAAGTCGGTCAAGTTCCCGAACTACACCGACCTGCTGCGCGAGTTCCAGAACCCGTCCAATACGGCCAACGTCAACGGCGGCCTGCAGGACCAGGGAATAAAGCAGGTTACCCTGCGCCCCGCCTGGGGCAAGTGGTTCGGCGGGTTGACTTATACGCAGCAGGACTACGATAACCAGAAAGTGGTGGCGAACACCGGCGCGTACGGCGACACCAAGCAGCAGGATAAGACCACCATGGTGGATTTCGGCTTCCATCATACGCTGTGGATCTTCGAACTGTACCCGATGGTGTCGTACTCGATGCACAGCTCCAACCAGAACTTCATGCGCTATAAGTCGCTGGGCGCCACCCCGACGAGCAACCTGCTGGACGGCTCCGCCCCCGTGACCTTCGTGGCCAAGAACTACGACTATAATGAAATGACCCTCAGCGTGCCGCTTGACCTTAACATCACCGGCAAGTGGGCCATCGGCGGGGCGTTCAACATGACCAGCCGCGCCTATACCGACCGCCTGCGCCGCGACTCGGACAACAACTACGTGGCCGGGGAGAAGCAGAAGAACCTGATGTCCACCCTGACCGGCAGCATCCGCAAGCGCATAAACGATACCGCCATGTGGCGGCTGTATTACGCGCTGACGGTGGCCAGCTCGAACAATAAGTTCGAGCAGTATATGCCCAACAACTATACCGGCAATACTTTAGGCCTGTCGTACCAGTTGTCCTACTAGACAGCGGATCGCGGTTAAAAAGGCCCGGGAAAGACACCCGGGCCTTTTTATTTATATAATTGTCAGATAACCTTAACCCGACCGCGGCGCCGCGCGCCACCGGCGGCTCCAGTTTTCGTATACCCAAAAAGAAGGGGACCAGCATGTATCTTAAAGCGCTTGAAATTTACGGTTTTAAATCTTTCGCCAACAAGGTTAAGCTCCCGCTCAAACCAGGCATCACCTGTATAGTAGGCCCCAACGGCTGCGGCAAGTCCAACGTGGTGGATTCCATCAAGTGGTGCATAGGCGAAATGTCCTGGAAATCGCTGCGCATGCCGTCCATGATGGACGTGATCTTCGCCGGCACCACCAAGCGCCAGAGCCTGAACATGGGCGAAGTTGCCATGACCTTCGATAACGAGTCACGCAAGCTGCCGCTGGACTTCAGCGAAGTCACCGTCACCCGCAAGATCTACCGCTCGGAAGAGTCCGAGTATTTTATCAACAAAGTGCAGTGCCGCCTGCGGGATATCCGCGAGATGTTCCTGGACACCGGCATAGGCACCGACGGCTACGCCATTATCGACCAGGGCGAGGTGGAGACCGTGCTCAGCGCCACCGCCGAACAGCGCCGCGAGCTTTTCGAGGAAGCCGCAGGCGTTTCCAAATACAAGGCCAAGCGCGACGAAGCCGCCCGCAAGCTGGAAAAAGTGGAGGCCGACCTGACCCGCCTGGCCCTCCATGGTGCTTTTGAACGAGCAGATCACCAAACTGGACAACGAGGCCAAGAAGGCCCGCCTGCAGAAGAAATACCGCGAGGAGCTGACCGGCGCCGAGATCTCCCTGCTGCTGCGCGAGCGCGAAGCTTTCCGGAGCAAGGGCGCCGAGGCCGCCGCGCGCCTGGCGCCGGTACTGAAGGACCTGGAAGAGACCACGGTGGCCATAACCAGCCTGGAGGCCGAGGCCGCGGCCATGAGCCTTACCCTTACCCAGAAGAACGAGGACTACCGCCTGCTGCGCGAGGCGGCCACGGCCGTAAAATTCGAAAAGAACAATTCCGAAGGGCGCATAATCTCCAACCAGGAAATGCTCTCCGAAATAGCCTCGTCCCGCGCTTCCCTGGAAACCTCGGAACGCCTTAACGCGGAGAAGCTGTCCCGCGCCGAGCCGCGCCTGGCCGAACTGAACGCCAGGCTGGGCGGCGAAGAGGGCGGGATCCCCGCGCTGCAGGCCGACTGCGACGCGGCCGCCTCCGCGCTGGCCGGCGTTGAAGAGGAGATGCGCGCGGCCGACTCCGCCGCCGAGGGGCTGGCCTCCCAGATGAACGAGGCCTACACGCAGGAAGTTGAGATCTCCAACGCCATCGCCCGCACCGGGTCCGATATCGGCCATTACCGGGATACCCAGGCCGGCCTTGAGCTGGATATAGAGGAACTCACCGCCGCCGGCGCGGCCATCGGGGCCCGCGTAGAGGAGCTTAAGGCCCGCTCCGCGGCGCTGTCCGCCGCCCTGGCCGCCGAGAACGGGAAGGCCGCCGCCGCCGAAGCGCAGGTAAGCTCCCTTTCAGGCAGGCTTTCGGAGATAGACGCGCGCCAGGCCGCCATACGCGAAGAAAAAGCCTGGGACGAATCCCGCCTGGAGGCCATACTGGCGCAGGGTGAGCGCGACACTTACTGGGTGGGCATCAACGGCGTGCTTAACGCCGGCATAGCGGGCGTGCGCGGCACGCTGCGGCATCTTATTGCGGTGAAAAAAGAGGACCTGCTGTCCGTGGAGGACGCGCTGGGCCGCTTCCTCGACTCCGTGGTCTGCGAGAATTCCGCGGCCGCCGAGGAAGCCATAGTTTATCTTAAGCATATCGGCAAAGGCCGCTGCCGGTTCCTGATCCTCGACCGCGCGCCGCAGGTGCCCGAGCAGAGCGCCTGGAACGCTCCCAACGCCGCCCGCGTGATAGACAAAATTTCCTGCGACGCGCAGTACCAGCCGCTGCTGGCCGGCCTGCTGGCCGGGGTGTACTGCTCCGGCGGCGCGGTGCGCGGGGCCTTCTGGATCACCGGCGGGGTGGAACAGGTGGCCTCCAACGAGCCGTACTGGGAAGAGGAAGGGGAACTTAAGACCGGCCTGGGCAGGCTGGACGCTGAGAACGCCGCCCTCGAGACCGAGAAAGCCGCCCTGCTGCCCGTGCTGGAGCAGGCCCGGGCCGCGGCGGCCGTTGCCGGTACCGCCGCCGCCGCCCTGAACGTGGATTTCCATAAGAACGAGACCGAGATCGCCGGCACCGCCGGGGACCTGCAGGTGAAGCGCGACAGGCTGGCCTTCGCGCAGGCCGAAAAAGGCAAGGCCGAGACCTCCGTGAAGGACGCCGAAGCCGCGCTGGCCGTCCTTAACGAAAAGATCAGCGCCGCGCACGCCGTCTCCGAGGCCAAGAAGGCCGAGCAGGCCGTGCTCGAGGAGCGCAAGAACGCGCTGCACCAGGACCACGCCCGCCTCAAGGAAGACCTGGGGTCGCGCAAGGCCAACCTGGAGAATTACCGCCGCAACATCGAGGCCCTGCGCGGGGAGCTCGCCCGCACCGAGGGCGACCTGGCCGCCATCCACGAGGAGAAATCCCACTTCGCCGGCCGCCGCGACGAGCTGGCCGCGCGCGAAACCCGCCTTAACGGCGAAATAGAGGGCGCGCGGGCCCGCCTGGCCGAGCTGATGCACGACCTGGCCGAGAAGGAGATCATCGACCGCCAGTTCGAGGACGAGATCAACGAGCTGCGCGGCAACTACGGGCGCCTGGCGCAGAACCTGGGCGACAGCCGCGCGCTGGTCAGCGAGAACGAGAAGATAAAATACCAGATAGAGACCGAAGTGGCCACCCTTAACGCCAGGGCGGAGGAGACCGAGCGCCGCCTGGCCGACGAGTGGAGCGTCCAGCCGCAGGAAGCCGCGGAGAAATACGGCGCCGTGGAGACCGACCACGAGCGCGTGAAGTTCCTGCGCAAGCGCATCGAGAGCATGGGGCCCGTCAACATGACCGCGCCCGAGGAGTACGAGGCCCTCACGCAGCGCTACAACTTCATCAACTCGCAGGTGGAGGACCTCAACAGGGCGAAGACCGACCTGCGCAGCGCCATCAACAAGATCAACGACACCACGCGCGAGAACTTCAAGATAACGTTCGACAAGGTGCGCGTCTACTTCAAGGAGATCTACTCGCTGCTGTTCAACGGCGGCGAGGCCGACCTCATCCTGACGCTGCCGGACAACCTGCTGGAGACCGGCGTGGAGATCCTGGCCCACCCGCCCGGAAAAAAACTGGTGAGCATCTCCCAGCTTTCCGGCGGAGAAAAGGCGCTTACGGCGCTGGCGCTGCTGTTCAGCTTCTTCCGCGTGAACCCGTCCCCGTTCTGCGTGATGGACGAGGCCGACGCGCCGCTGGACGAGGCGAACGTGGAGCGGTTCGTGCGCCTTATCCGCGAATTCTCCTCCACCACCCAGTTCATAGTGATAACGCACAACAAGCGCACCATGGAGGCCGCCGACGTCCTGTACGGCGTGACCATGGAGGAGCTGGGCGTTTCCAAGCTTATCTCGGTGGACCTCAAGCGCGCCGCCTCCCTGGCTACGCAGCATCAGGAAGCGGTGGGGGTCTAGGACAACGTGAAATACGGCGTTTTCTCCGACGTGCACGGCAATTACGAGGCCTTTAAGGCCGTGCTGAACTTTTATGAAAGGAACGGGGTGTCCGATTTCGTGTGCTGCGGCGACGTGGTGGGCTACGGCCCGCAGCCGCTGGAGTGCGTGGAGGCGATGGCCGGGCTTAAGAAGCTGCAGATCGTGATGGGCAACCACGACGCCGCGCTGACCGGCCGCCTGGACATCAAGTGGTTCAACGCCAACGCGGCCGCGGCCATAGAGTTCTCCCGCTCCAGGCTTACCGGCAAAGCCCTGAACTTCCTCGCCAGCCTCCCGGAAAAAATAGAGACCGGGGAGTTCACCCTGGTGCACGGTTCCCCGCGCAAGCCGCTTACCGAATATGTCCTCAGCGAAGCCCAGTTCGCCGACAACTCCGCGGCCTGGAACGTTTCTCCCTGTTTTATCGGGCACAGCCACATGCCGATGTTCTTCCGGGCGCAGGAAGGGAGCGCGCCCGAGACCGATTTCCTGAAGCCGATGGTCCGGGTCTCCGCGGCGTCCGGGCGGATCATGATCAACCCCGGCTCGGTGGGCCAGCCGCGGGACGGCGATCCGCGGGCGGCCTGCGGGATCTACGATCCGGGAAAAAAAGTGTTCGAGCTCTACAGGGTCTTTTACGACGTGGAAGCCACCCAGAAACTGATGGGGGAAGCGAAGCTGCCGGCGATGCTGGCGGAGCGGCTGAGCTTCGGGTTCTGAGCAAAGGTTTAAAATTATGGCGATGAACATCCTGATCGTGGACGACGACGAGAATTTTATAGATACGCTCGAGGACGGGCTGAAGCTGAAGAACGTGGACGCGGAGGTCTCCGTGGCCAAGTCGGCGCGCGAGGCCATGGACATCCTGGCCAAGGGCGTGCCCTCCGTGATCATACTGGATATCCAGCTGCCGGACATGCACGGGGTGGAATTCCTGCGCGTGATCCGCGAATCCGCCCGGCTCAAGACCGTGCCGGTGCTGTTCATTTCGGCCAAGTATACCGAACCCGCCGACCGCTCCGAGGCCATGCTGGCCGGCGCGGGGGCTTTCTTCTCGAAGCCCATAGAGATAGACGAGCTTTGGAAAGAGATAAAGTATCTTATTGACAGGAAAAGGTAAGTCTTATATATTACTGGTAGCAAGGAGAGAACTATGTCCAACGAAATACAGCTTACGGATGCCAATTTCGAGCAGGAAGTGCTGAAGAGCGCCCTGCCGGTGCTGGTGGATTTTTGGGCCCCCTGGTGCGGCCCCTGCAAAATGATCGGTCCCCTGATCGAGGAACTGGCCACTGAATACGCCGGGAAAGTGAAGGTGTGCAAGCTCAACACCGACGAGGCCCAGGACAGCGCCTCCAAATACAATATCTCCGCCATCCCCACCCTCCTGCTTTTTAAGGGCGGGAAAGTGGTACAGGAAATGGTGGGCCTGCAGAAAAAAGAAGAACTGAAGAAGCATCTGGAAGCGATAATAGCCTGATAAAGGGCGCGGGCCGGGGCGGGGACGGAGAGACCATCCGGAGCTCCCGCCCCGCTCCCAGGTCCAGCCCAGCATAGCCGCAGGTTCCCTTCCTTCCCGGTCCCCTTTGAACAAAATGTCATCACAGCGCGTTTTTATTATAGACGCACACGCTTTCCTTCACAGGAGCTATCACGCCCTGCCTAAGTTCACTACGTCCAAAGGCGAGGAGGTGGGCGCGCTTTACGGTTTCATGCGCCTGCTGCTCAAGATCCTGCGCGAGCGCAGGCCGGAATACGTGGCGGTCTGTTTCGATTCCAAAGGCGGCAGTTTCAGGGACGGGCTGTATCCCGAATACAAGGCTAACCGTTCCGCTACGGACCCCGGGCTTGTCGGCCAGCTGATAGCGGCCCGCGACCTGGTGGCGGCGCTGGGCCTGAAAGGCGTTTACCTGAAAGGCTTCGAAGCCGACGACCTCATAGCCACGCTGGCCCGGCGCGCGGAGAAGGCCGGACTGGAAGCCGTTATCGTTTCCGGCGACAAGGATGCCGCGCAGCTGGCGGGGGAAAAAGTGAAGCTGTGGGACGGCTCCGCGCCGGAGTTCTCCGGCCCGGAGGCCGTGCTGAACAAGTACGGCCTGCCGCCGGCGCTGCTGCCCGACTATTTCGCGCTGACCGGCGATTCTTCCGATAACGTGCCCGGCGTGGCCGGCGTGGGCCCGAAGAGCGCGGCCAGGCTGGTGCAGACTTACGGCGCGCTGGAGAAGATACTGGCGGCCGCCATGGACCCCGCCCTTACGGCGGCCGACAAGGCTTTGGCGAAAGTGGCCAAGGACATGGAGAACGCGCGCCTTTCGCGCAGGCTGGTCACGCTGGAGGCGGACGCCCCCGTGGAAGAGGGCCTGGAGCTCTTCAGGCCGGCGGCCCCCGGCGGGGCGGCGCTGGAAGAGATGGCCCGCCGCCTGGAGTTCAAGGACCTGCTGGCGCTGGCCGGTTCCGCCCCGGCGGAGCCTAAGGCGGCGGAAGTCCCGCCGCTCAGGACCCCGGAGGAACTGCTGCCCGGCCTGGCCGCGGAGGCCTGCTTCGCGGCTTTCGGGGACGGCCTGGCCATAGGCTCGAAAGAGGGGGTCTGCATACTGCGGCCCGGCTTCTTCAGCCCCGAAGCGGCGGACAGCTTCGCGGGCATACTGGCCGCCCGCAACATACGCAAATTCACTTTCGGCCTGAAGGCCGTCCTGAGGCAGCTCGGCCTGCCGGAGGGTTTCGAGCCGGAAAATTTCTTCGACGCCGAAGCCGCGGCCGCGCTGCTGTCCGCAGGCCTCCGCCGCACGGAGCTGCCGCAGCTGGCGTTCGAGCGGCTGGGCCTGCCCCTGCAGCTGCCCGGCTCCGACGGGGAGCGGGCACAGGCCTGCGCCGCGCTGCCCGCGCTCTGCGCGCTGCTGGCCGGTGACCTTGCGGCCGCCGGCATGCGCGGGGTCTATGACGAACTGGAGCTGCCGCTGCTGCCGGCGGTCTACGCCATGGAACAGCACGGCACCGCCGCCGACACCGCGCTGCTGGGCGAGCTGTCCTCCCGTTTCGAGACCAGGCTGGCCGAACTGCAGGCCGAGTCCGAGCGGCTCACCGGCGCGCAGGTGAACCTTAATTCCCCCAAACAGGTGGCGTTCCTGCTTTACGAGAAGCTCAACCTCGGTCTTGAGGAAGCGCAGAAGAAGCAGTTCAAGAACAAGGAAGGCGGCTACTCCACCGGCGAGGAAGCCCTGCAGTACCTGAAGGCCGCGCACCCCGTGGTGCCGCTGCTGCTGGAGTACCGCGAGATCTCGAAGCTGAAATCCTCGTTCGTCGACAACCTGCTGGCCGCGGCCGGGCCCGACGGGCGGCTGCATACCACTTTCGACCAGCTGGGCACCGCCACCGGCCGCTTCTCCAGTTCGAAGCCCAACCTGCAGAACATCCCGGTGCGTTCCGAGGCCGGCCTGCTGGTGAGGAAATGCTTCACCGTGCGCGAGGGCTCCGTGATGCTCAGCGCGGACTATTCGCAGATAGACCTGCGCGTGCTGGCCCATCTCTCCGGCGACCGCAACCTGACGGAGGCTTTCAGGAGCGGGGAGGACATCCACCTGCGCACGGCCTCGGAGGTTTTCCACTGCGCCCCGCAGCTGGTCACGCCCGAGATGCGCCGCGCCGCCAAGGCCATAAATTTCGGCATAGTCTACGGGCAGACGCCCACGGGCCTGTCGCGCGAGCTGGGCATCAGCCGCGGCGAGGCCGCGAACTATATAAAACATTATTTCGAGGTCTGCCCCGGAGTAAAGGAATGGAGCGACAATACCCTTGCGGAGGCTAAGAAGAACGGCTTTGTGACCACGTTCACCGGCCGGCGCCGCCTGCTGCCCGAGCTGAAAGCCTCCAACCCGCACCTGCGCAGCTTCGCCGAGCGGGCGGCCGTCAATACCCCCGTGCAGGGCGGCTCGGCCGATATAATAAAAAAAGCCATGGTAAGGCTGTTCGCCGAACTTAAACGTTCCAGGGACATTTTCCTGCTGCTGCAGGTGCACGACGAACTGGTCTTCGAGGTGCGCAAGGATAAATTGCGCGAGGCCGCGCGGCTTATCAAGAAAGAGATGGAAGGCGCCTATGAGCTGGCGGTGCCGCTGCGGGCCGACCTGAAGACGGGCCTGAACTGGCGGGACCTGGAGAAGTATGAGATTTAGCCCCGCTCCGCTGCGGGAGCTGCCGCCCGTCACCAGGGCGCTGGCCGTTCTTTTCTTCGCCGGCTGGCTGGCCGAGCTCGCATTCGGCTTCAGGCTTAATTTTTATCTGGGCCTGGTGCCGTACCTGGTGACGCACCAGTTCTGGCTCTGGCAGCCGTTCACCTACATCTTCATACACGCCGGGTTCTGGCATTTCCTGTTCAACGCTTTCATGCTGTGGATGCTGGGGCGCATGATAGAGCCGGAAATGGGCCCCCGCAAATTCCTGGGCTACTTCCTGGCCTGCGGCGCCGCGGCCGCCCTGGTAACGGCGGCCTGGACCCCAGCTTCGCTGAGCCCGGTCATAGGGGCTTCCGGGGCGGTCTACGGCCTGCTGGGAGCTTTCGCTTTCCTGTACCCCGGCACTACGGTTTACGTTTATTTCCTTTTCCCGATGAGCGCGCGCACCATGGCGCTGCTGCTGGGGGCCACCGAATTTGTCATGACCATGGCGGGGCCGGGCTCCAGGATCTCGAATATCACCCACCTCGGCGGGCTGCTGGCCGGCCTGCTCTGGCTGTGGACCGAGCGCCGCCTGGAGCGGCGCGGGCGGCGGGCCGCCACGCCCGGGCCTGACCCCGAGGCGGCGGAACAGGCGGAGATAGACCGCCTGCTCGACAAGGTCTCGGCCCGCGGGCAGTCCGCCCTGAGCCGCGGCGAACTGGCCCGGCTGGACGTTTATGCCAGGAGAAAAGGCGGGCGCGCGTGAGCGCGGGGGGGAGGATGAAAAGAACGGAAAGAGCAGCGGGGAGGCCGTGCCTGGCGGCCACCGGGAAGATAGTGGTGGGGCTTACGGGGCCCATAGCTTCCGGCAAAAGCCTGGCGCTGAAATACTTCGTTGACGGGGGGGCGCTGGGCATTTCGGCCGACGCCGTGGCCGCGCAGGTGTTGACATCCCCCGCGTGTTATAATAGAATCTTAACAAGGTTCGGTAGTAAGATAATCCTTACAAACGGTTTCCTGGACAAAGAACGGCTTGCCGCGGAAGTTTTTGGCGTACCGGCAAAGCGAAAATGGCTTGAGAGCCTTCTCCATCCCGAGATCTTGAAGAGAATTAATTCTTTAATAAAGAAATCCCGTAAAAAAATCGTCGTAGTGGAAGCGCCCCTGCTTTTTGAAGCCGGGCTTGCGGAGTGTTTTACGTTCACAGTCTGCGTCGACGCGCCCGAGCGCGACCGGCGCGCGCGCGCGCGGCGCAGGGGCTGGACCCCTGCGCAGTACGCCGCCAGGCAGGCGGCGCAGCTTAGCGCGGAGGAAAAACGCTCGCGGGCGGACATAACGCTGCAGAACGGCGGGCCGCCGCGGGAGCTGAAAGCCAGGGTAGGGCAGTTATGCCGCTTTTTAAAAGCGGCCGGAGAAAAATAACAATGAACGATCCACAGAACCGGGACGAGAGATATTCAAGGCCTGCGCAGGGCGGACACCCCAGAAGAGGGGGCGGCGGCGGGCGGCGCTATTACGGCGGCCGGCCCGACGGCCAGCGCGATCACGTCTCCGAGATCTCCCGGGCGCAGGCATCGGGCAACGGCAACGGGAACGGCAACGGGCCCGTGACGGACGAAGGCGCCGCGCTGCCGCAGAACGAATTCCCAAGGAGAAACGAACAAATGGAAAATAACAGGGCGCCCGGCCAGGCGCAGAATAACGGACCTCAGAACGGCGGCCAGGGCCAGACAGGCGGCCAGCCCCAGCCCAATAACCAGAACCTTCCCAAAGTGGACATCACGGTAATGACCAAGATGACCGTGGCCGAACTGGTAAAAATAGCGGAGCAGTACAACCTTGAAGGCGTGTCGGGCCTGCGCAAGCAGGAGCTGATAGGCAAGATCATGGAGGCCCAGGCCAAGCAGAACGGCATCGTGCAGGGCGTGGGCGTGCTGGAAATACTGCCGGACGGCTTCGGCTTCCTGCGCTCCCAGGAATACAATTACCTCTCGAGCCACGAGGATATTTACGTCTCTCCTTCCCAGATAAAGAAGCTGGGGCTGCGCAAAGGCGATTCCGTCAACGGCCTGATACGGCCCCCCAAGGACGGCGAGCGTTTCTTCGCGCTGCTGCAGGTGAAGACGGTCAACGGCTTCGAGATAGAGAAGATCGGCCACAGGCCGCTGTTCGACAACCTCACCCCGCTGCACCCCAACAAGCGCTTCACGCTGGAGACCGCCAAGACCGAGATGACCGGCCGCGTGATCGACCTCATCGTCCCCGTCGGCAAGGGCCAGCGCCAGCTGATCGTGGCCGCGCCCAAGACCGGCAAGACCATGATATTGCAGCGCATCGCCAATTCGCTGGCCACCAACCACCCCGAGATCGAGCTGCTGGTGCTGCTCATCGACGAGCGCCCCGAGGAGGTCACCGACATGAAGCGCTCGGTGCGCGGCGAGGTCATAGCCTCCACCTTCGACGAGCCGGCCGACCGCCACGTGCAGGTGTCCGAGATCGTACTCGAAAAAGCCAAGCGCATGACCGAGCACGGCAAGGACGTCGTTATCCTGCTGGACTCGATAACGCGCCTCGCGCGCGCCTACAATACCGTGGCGCCGTCCTCCGGCCGCGTGCTTTCCGGCGGTCTCGAATCCACCTCCCTGCAGCGGCCCAAGCGCTTCTTCGGCGCGGCCCGCAACATGGAAGAGGGCGGTTCGCTGACCATCATCGCTACGGCGCTGGTGGAGACCGGCAGCCGCATGGACGACGTGATCTTCGAGGAATTCAAAGGCACCGGCAACTCGGAAATTTACCTGGACCGCAAGCTGTCCGACCGCCGCATGTTCCCGGCCATCGACATCAACCGCACCTCCACCCGCAAGGAAGAGCTGCTGATGAGCGAGGACGAGCTGAACAAGGTCTGGATCCTGCGCAAGGTGCTGGCTCCGCTGTCCCCCATAGATTCCCTGGAGCTGCTGGTTTCCAAGCTGGCCGTCACCAAGTCCAACAAGGACTTCCTCCGCTCGATGGAGATGGGGTCGGATAGGTAATGATCCCGTGGCGCGTACTGGGTGCGGGGATGCTCCTGGGGGGGGCGGCTTTAGTGTCCGCTTCCACCCCGGGGATCCCCCCGGCCTATTACGCCCGGTTCTCGGTGCTGACGCCGCCGGGCCCGGCCGCCCCGCTGCCCGGGGTTTTTAAGGCCATACCGCGGCTTATACATATGCGGTATAAGGTCGCCAAGGGCGACGACGTCCGCTCCATCGCCGCGGCTTTCGGCACCGACGTGCGTTCGCTGCAGAGCACCAATTCCAACGAGTTCATTTTTATGTCGCGCGGCGGCTATATCCGCGTGCATAACGGCCACGGCCTGCTTTACGAGGTCACCGGCGCCGCAGAGACCCTCAACGGGATCGCCGCGCGCTACGCGGCCAAGGGCCGCGACCTGCGGGCTTTCAAGGCGGAGATAATCGAGGACAACGAACTGCCGCCTTCGGCCCTGCTGATAAACTATAAGTTCAGCAAGGGCGACCGGATCTATCTGCCGGCGGTCTACGTGGACCTGGACACTTACCGGATGCCGCTCCGGAGCTTCGGGCGGATAAGCTCGAGTTTCGGGATGCGGTACCACCCGGTGCTTAAGCGCAGGATCTTTCACAGCGGCTGCGATATCCCCATGCCGCTGGGCACCCCGGTCTACCCGTCAAGGTCGGGCACCGTCACCTTCTCGGGCTGGAAAGGCGGTTACGGCAACACGGTGGAAGTGCGCCATAAGGACGGCTCCCTGTGCCGCTACGGGCATCTGTCCAAGCTGGAAGTAAAAGAGGGCGAGACGGTGCAGAAATCGAAGACGCTGCTGGGCAAGGTGGGGTCCACCGGCATGTCAACGGGGCCGCATCTGCATTTCGAGATCCTCACGCCCTCCGGCAAATCCGTGAACCCGATGGCCAAGATAGGGCGGAAGTAGCAACTGCGCGAATGACCCGGGGCTCTTTTTATTGTATAATTTAGCTGATACACGCTTGATTTCAGAGGAAAGAACATATGAAAAACGATATCCATCCCAAATACGAGGTTTGCGAAGTGACCTGCGCCTGCGGCAACGCTTTCAAGACCCGCTCCATAAAGCCGGTCATCAAAGTCGAGATCTGCTCAGCCTGCCACCCTTTCTATACCGGCAAGCAGCGCTTCACCGACACCGCCGGCCGCGTCGAGAAATTCCAGAAGAAGTTCTCCGCCACCGGCGGCAAAACGCTGGAGCGCGCTCCCAAGAAAGCCGCCGTTAAAACGGTGACCCCGCGCCACACGGCCAAGAGGAAAATACTTTCTTCCGCGCCCGCCAAGAAGGACGCGAAGGCCGCCAAGCCGGTAGTGAAACCGGCCGCAGCCAAGCCCGAAGTAAAGTAGCGCGGCGGCACAGGCAGGCGTTCCCCGCAGAGGGAACGCCTGCTTTTTTTTGGCCGCGGTGGAAAAGCTGTTCTGGCGCCTTTATATGCTTGAAGAAGAACTCAAAGCCGTCAAGCTGGAATTCGCCGAAGCCCAAGCCCGGCTCTCTTGCGGCGGGCTCGAGCCGGCGGAAATAGAGAAATTCTCCAGGCGGCACGCCGCCTGCCGGCAGGTGCTCGACACCGCCGCGGCCCTTGAAAAGGCCGCTAAAGAGGCGGACGGGACCCGCCAGATGCTTTCCAGCACCGACCGTGAAATAGCCGGGATGGCCGCCGCGGAAATGCCGGCGCTCGAGGCCGCCGTTGCCGCCCTGGAGAAAAAGCTGCGGCTGCTGCTGATCCCGCCCGACCCCGCCGACTCCAAGAACATCTTCCTGGAAATACGCGCCGGCGTGGGCGGCGACGAATCCGCCCTGTTCGCGGCCGACCTGCTGCGCATGTACACGCGCTTCGCCCAGAACATGGGCTGGAAGGCGGAACTGCGCGACATGTCCTCCTCGGGACCCAGGGGAATAAAGAACGCCGTGCTGTACATCTCCGGGCAGGACGTATTCTCGCTGATGAAGTACGAGGGGGGCGTGCACCGGGTGCAGCGCGTTCCCCAGACCGAGGCCTCCGGGCGCGTCCATACCTCCACCGTCACCGTGGCCATCATGCACGAGGTCGACGAGATAGAGATAAAGATAGAGGCCAAGGACCTGAAGGTGGATACCTTCCGCTCCGGCGGCGCGGGCGGCCAGAACGTGAACAAGGTGGAGACCGCCATCCGCATAACGCATCTCCCCAGCGGCATCATAACGCAATGCCAGGAGGAGCGCTCCCAGGGGCAGAACAAGATGAAGGCCATGGCGATGCTGGCCGCCAAGCTCACCCAGATCAGCGAGGAGGCGCAGGCCAGGGCCAACGCCGGAGCGCGCAAGAGCCAGGTGGGCACCGGCGACCGCTCCGAAAAAATAAGGACCTACAATTTCCCGCAGAACCGCGTTACCGACCACCGCATCCAGGTTTCCTGGCATAACATGCAGGCGATCATGGACGGCGGGATCCGTGAACTGCTCGAGGAGCTGAAGCTCGAGATAGGCAGAAAAGGAGCCGATGAAACCTGAACGCGCGCCCGCGAAAAGCGGGAAGCTCTCCGGGCGGCTGCTGCCTGACGCCGTGGAGCGCCTGCGCGCGCGCGGCGTGGAAGAGCCCGGATTGAACGCCCAGTGGCTGCTGGCCGCCGCGCTGGGCGTGGAACGGATGGCGCTGCTGGCCGACCTTTCCGCGCCGGTGCCCGCGGCCGCCCGCCGCCGTTTCTACGAGACCCTGACGCTTAAAGAGAGCGGCCTGCCGCTGGCCTACATCCTGGGCTGGCAGAATTTCCGCGGGCTGAAGATAAAAGTTGACGGCCGGGTGCTGGTGCCGCGCCCCGAGACCGAGGAGCTGGCCGGCCTGGCGGCGGATTTCCTGAAGCCTTTTAAAGGCGCCGTCTCCGCGCTGGATTACGGGGCCGGCAGCGGGGCCATCGGGCTCTGGCTGGCCCATAAATTCCCGGGGCTTGAAGTGACCGCGGCCGAGAAATCGGCGCGGGCCATCGCCTGCGCCCGGGAGAACGCCGCCGCGCTGGGGCTGGCGGACAGGATAACTTTCGTCAGGGCTGAGACGCTGGAGGGAATGACGGGGCGGTTCGACCTGATCGTCTCCAATCCGCCGTATATCCCCACCAGGGTGATAGGCGGCCTGTCGCCGGAGGTGCTCAGCGAGCCCCACATGGCCCTGGATGGCGGCGGGGACGGGCTCGACATCGCGCGGATGCTGGTGGCGCTGGCGCCGGGCCGCCTGAAGAAGGGCGGGGCCATGCTGCTGGAGGTGGGCGGGGGACAGGCGAAGAAGCTGCTGTCCCTGATGCCTGACAGGATCTGGACGGGCAAGAAGCTTTTCAAGGACCTTAACGGCGTGGAGAGGTTCGTGTTCGGGATAAAGAAGTAGATCGGAAAATCGAGGATCGAAGAGCGAGGATCGGGAACAATTCCTATGGATAATTTTATAATTCGCGGCGGGCGGCCGCTCTCCGGGCAGACGATGATCAGCGGCTCGAAGAACGCGGCGCTGCCCATCCTCGCCGCCACGCTGCTCACGAAGGAAAAATGCGAGATAAAGAACGTGCCGGAGCTGATGGATATAAAGTCCACTTTCGAACTGCTCAACTACCTGGGCAAGAACTGCTTCTACGGCTACGGGAACTTCGTGGCCGAAGAGCACGGCGCGCTCAAGCTGCACGCCCCTTATGACCTGGTGCGCAAGATGCGCGCCTCCATGCTGGTGTCCGGCCCGCTGCTGGCCCGCTTTAAGAAAGCCCGGTTCTCCCTGCCCGGCGGCTGCTCCATCGGCATGCGCCCGATAGACATCCACCTGGAAGGCTTTAAAAAATTGGGCGCGCAGGTCTCGTATGAAAAAGGCGACGTCATCCTGACGGCTAAAAAACTGAAGCCCGGCACGGTGAAGTTCCGGTTCCCCAGCGTCGGCGCCACCGAGAACCTTATGATGTGCGCGGCCCTTATCGAAGGCGTGACCACGCTGGAGAACTGCGCCCGGGAGCCCGAGATCGAGGACCTGGCCGCTGCCCTGACAAAAATGGGCGCGCCGGTGGAAGGCGCCGGCACCCCGACGATAAAGATACACGGGGCGGCCGCGCTTAAAGGACTGAAGTACAGCGTGATGCCCGACCGCATCGAGACCGGCACTTTCATGCTGCTGGCAGCCGCGGCGGGCGGGAAGATAAAGCTGCTCAACGCCGCCCCCAGGAACCTGGACGCTCTGATACGCTGCATGAAGAAGGCCGGTGTAAAGATCACGGCGTATAAAGATTCGATCGAAGTCGAAGCAGTGCGCGGCCGGCCCAAACCGGTAAGCGTATCGACCAAGCCGCATCCCGGTTTCCCCACCGACCTGCAGGCGCCGTGGATGGCTTTTATGGCCCGCGCGGCCGGCGTCAGCGAAGTGCACGAACATATTTTCGAGAACCGCTTCATGCACGCGCCGGAGCTGGTCCGCATGGGCGCGGACATCACGGTTACCGACAAGAAGGCCGTGGTGCGCGGCGTGGCGGAACTGCTGGGCGCGCCGGTGATGGCCTCCGACCTCAGGGCCGGGGCGGCGCTGGTGGTGGCGGCCGCGGCGGCCAGAGGCCGCACCGTGATACGGCGCATCTACCACATAGACCGCGGCTACGAGAAGCTGGAGCACAAACTGAAGGACCTGGGCGTGGACGCCACCCGGGTAAAGGCTTAGCTCCGGCACGGAACGCGCAACGAATGACCTTCGAAGAAGCAAAAAAAACGCTGCTGGCCCGCCAGGACTTCGTGAAGAAGGACGGGCTGGCCCGCGTGTACGCCTGCCTGGAAAAACTGGGCAGCCCGCACGAGCGCATCAGGACGGTGCACGTTACCGGCACCAACGGCAAAGGCTCGGTCTGCGCCCTGTTCGAGGCCGCCGCGCTGGCGGCCGGGCTTAAGACCGGGCTTTTCACCTCGCCGCACCTGGTGCGGATGACCGAGCGCATACGGCTCAACGGCGCGGATATTTCAGAAACCGCGTTCGCCGCGCTGTTCGGCGAGGTTTTCCGGGCCGGCCCCGACCTGAGCTTTTTCGAACTGCTCACCTGCATGGCTTTCCTGTGTTTCGAGCGCGAAAGAACGGACCTGGCGGTGATAGAGGTGGGCATAGGCGGGCGTTTCGATACTACCAACGTGCTGGTGAAGCCCGAACTGAGCGTTATTACTTCCGTGGACCTCGACCATGAAAAATATCTGGGCTCGACCCTGCCCGAGATCGCCGCGCAGAAGGCCGGGATAATTAAAAAAGGCGGGGTCTGCCTGGCCCCGCTGCTGCCCGAGGCCGTCCGGGCGCCCATCCTGGCCGAGGCGCAGGCGAAGGGCGCGCAGGCGCGTTTTTTTGCCCCCGTTTTCGAGATAGCCGCGCGCGACTGGGAGAACGGCCTTATGACGCTGCGCCACAAAAAGAGCGGGGAAACGCTGGCTTTCGGCATAATGGGCGAGGCGCAGGTTTCCAACGCCACGCTGGTGTGGGAGGGCCTTGAGCTGCTGCGCGGCATGGGCTGGCCCATACAGCGCGCCCACGCGGTCGCCGGCTTCGCCGCCGCGCGCTGGCCGGCGCGGTTCCAGGCGCTGCGCGGCGGCCCTGAGTTCGGCGGCGCGCTGTTCATTGTCGACGGCGCCCATAACCCGGAGGCCGCGCGCGCGTTCGCCCGCACCTGGGCGGCGTCGCCTTTCGCGGGCAAGCCCTGCGCTTTCGTGATCGGCATACTTCAGGATAAGGAACGCCGGGCGATACTTGAAACGCTGGCCCGGCTGTCCGGCAGGTTCGTCTTTACCAGGCCGGAGTCTCCCAGGGCCGCCGACCCGTGCGCGCTGGCCGACGAGCTATCGGCCATAAATCCCGGCGCGGAAGTGGAAGTGCAGCAGGACGTGGGAGCGGCGCTGTCCAGCGCCGCCGGCTCCGGGACGGTAGCGGTGCTGGGGTCATTCTACCTGGCCGGAGCGGCGATAGAGATATTAAAGGAAAGCCAAAGGGCCGCGAGCCCGGCGGCGGGGGTCAAAGAATAATTTTTTGATATTTACTGGAGGCATTATGATAGGACTCGGCATCGATATCGGCGGTACGAACACGAAAATAGTGGCTGTGGACGCGGCCGGAAAACTGGTCACGCAGGAGCGGTTCCGCACGGAGGCTGAAAAAGGCGCGCCCGACTTCGTGCGCAGGCTGTCCGCCGTGGTGCGCAACCTCCGGGCCAAATACGGCAAGCGGCTTGTTTCGATAGGCATTGGCGCCGCCGGCGACGTGGACCCGGAGAACGGGAAAATACGCTTTTCGCCCAACCTGGCGTGGCGCAACGTTAAGCTGACGGCCCCGCTGGAGCGGCTGACCGGGCTGCCCTGCGTTATGGAGAACGACGCCAACATGGCGGCCTGGGGCGCTTTCGAACTGGAACTGGGGCGGAAAAAGATCAGCGCCATCGCTCTCACCCTGGGGACCGGCATAGGCACCGGCATCATTCTTAACGGCGAACTTTTCCACGGGGCCACGGGGTCGGCGGGGGAAGCCGGCCACCTGAAGATAGAGCGCGACGGCCGGCCCTGCAACTGCGGCGGCCGGGGCTGCCTCGAGTCCTACTGCGGCAGCTATGCGATAATGGCGCGCGCCCGCGAGCTGATCGGCGACGAGAAGGAATTCATGCGGAAGTTCTGCTCGCCCGGGCATCTGAAGTTCAACACTATCTGCCTTACCGACGCGGCCGCCGCCGGGAACAAGCAGGCGCGGCAGGTATGGGCCGAGATGGGCAACGCGCTGGGCAGGGGCCTGGCCGGAATGATCCTGCTGCTCAACCCGGATTACGTGATCCTGACCGGCGGCGTTTCCAAGGCGAAAAAATGGTTCATGCCCGCCATGAACGCGGTGCTGGGCAAACAGCAGATCGAGACCCCTTTCTCCGAGGTGAAGATAAAGGTGTCGGACGATCCCGACCTCGGTTCTCACGGGGCGGCCCTGTTCGGGCTGGAGCGGGCGCGCAAGCGGGCGTAGCGCGGCGGCCGGGCCGGGAGAGATCCCGCCGAAGGCGTAACTGGTAAGGGATGAAAAAACTGATCTGCAGCGTGCTATTATCTATGCCGGCGGCCCTGCCCGCCGCGGCTTACGAACTGCCCGCGTCCACCGGAACGCACCGCGTGCGCTTTGAGGCGCAGGAGGCTAAATTCAACGAATATACCAGGGTGATCGAGCTCAGCGGCGACGTCAAGCTCGAGGAGGTGTCCGCGCAGGACAAGACGGTCAAGCTCATCCGCGCCAAAAATCTCACGGTCAACATGGACAGCCGGACCGTGGTTTCGCCGGCGGATTTCGTGATAGACGACGATACCGGCATAGCCTACGGCCGTAGCGGGGCCATGAACTACGGCGCCGAGACGGGGCATATCAACGACGGCCGTTTCGCTTACAAGAATTTCATCTTCCGCGGCAGGTCGGTGGATTTCGACCATGACAGCTATACTTATAAAAAGGCCAGCCTGACCAGCTGCGACGAAGCCCCGCCGCACTACGATCTGCGCGCCTCCCGCATCTATCTCGCGCCGGGGCGCTACTTCCTGGCTTACAACACGGTGCTGTTCATCGGGAAGGTCCCGGTGTTCTATTTCCCGGTGCTTTACAAGCCTTTCGGCGGCGGAACCCCCTTCGTGAGCATCTTCCGGCCCGGGTATGACCAGCGCAACGGCTTCTTTATAAAGTCCAGCTACGTTTACCGCGTCAACACGGAAACGCGGGCCAAGGTTTTCCTGGATTATTTCGGGAAGCGCGGCGTGGGCATGGGCGGGGAAGTGGATTTCCGCCGGCCCGAGAAGAACATCACTAACGCTTCCTTCTACCGGATACGCGAATACGGCATGCACAAGGACAGGTGGGGCGCCGGCGGCGGCTACTGGCACCTGCTCAACCGCTTCAACGAGTCGGACCCCTCGCAGTATTACAGCCAGGGCTATTTCAGGCTGCTTTCCGACCCGAGGGTGAACAACGACTTTTTCCGCAGCAATCCTTTCGCCGTCAGCCCGGACGAACAGGCCAGCGTCGCCTTCACCAGAAAGACCAATTCCACGGTCACGCGCGTAAGCGCTGCGGGGCGCGAGACCCGCACGGCCGACCTTAGCGCGTTCCGGAAGGCCAACAGCTCCATTCCGCGCCTTGATTTTAACACGGTCCCTTTCAAGGTGCTGCGCCTGCCGGTGCTGAATTCTTTCAGCGGCTATTTCGAGAACGCGCGCGACGAGGGGCAGTCCAGCGCGCAGCGGCGCGGCAACGGGGCGTGGACCGTCTCCAGGTCGGTGCCGCTGGCGCGCAGCGTGACGCTTTCCCCGTCGGTGTTCTACGACCAGTCGGTGTTCATTTCCACTGAACAGGGCAGGCCGGATACCTGGACCGGCCGCTACGGCGCCATGGCGAACCTCCGCTACGACAGGGTCTGGGGCTCTCTGGACCTCGGGTATTCGTACAAGCAGCGGCTCAGGGACAATAAATGGCAGGACGCCCGCGCCTCGGCGGACAAGGGCCAGGAGATAAACTCCGTTTCCTCCCAGCTGTTCGTGATGCCGCGGTCAAATTCGTATTATAAGCTGTCCACCGCCTACGATCTGCGCAATTATTACGAGGCGTCCTTCTCCCGGCGCCTGGCGCCGGTGGCCGCCGAGCTGTATTACGCGCCGCGCCCGAACATGGACCTTTACGCGGCGGAGACTTACAGTCTGCACACCGGGACGCGCAGTTTCGTGGCCCAGATCAACGTGGGAGACAAGGAAACGTACGTCGGCGGGGGCATAGCCAACTACAGCAGCGCGCCCCACGCCTGGGTGGTCAGCAACACTCTGGGCTTCCGCCCGTGGCGGGGTTCGGCCTGGAGGGCCGAGACGGTGCTGCGCTGCCAGCTGATCTCGGCGGGCGGTTTTGATTTCAGCGATATTAAATTGTTCGAGAAAGGAATAACCCTTTACCGCGATTTCCACGACTTCCGCACGCGCTGGAACTTCAAGGAGCGTTCCGGCGGGGTGCGGGAATTCTTCTTTTATGTGACCCTGCGCATGAACGAGCCTGAGCGTAAGGACGACCTCGACGAGAAATCACGCGCGTTCTGGCACCCGTGGCGGCAGGCGGGGGAGGTAAGGGATTAATGGACCGGGGCGCGGGGCCGGTACTTTTTTGCGCAGGCCGCAAAATGTTAAACTGTATTTCTTAAGAGAGGCTCAATAAACATATGACAAAACCGCTTTGGCTGGTCACCGGGGGCGCCGGGTTCATCGGCTCCAATATCGTGGAAGAACTGCTGCGCAGGAAATACCGCGTGCGGGTGTTCGATAATTTCTCGACGGGCAAGAAAGAGAACCTCGAGCCCTTCAAGGGCAGATTCGAGCTGGTGAAAGGCGACCTGCGCGAGCCTAAAGACCTGGCCAGGGCCATGAAGGGCGTCACCTACGTGCTGCACCAGGCGGCGTTCCGTTCTGTGCCCAAATCCGTGGACAACCCGCGCGCCGCCAACGACAACAACGCCACGGGGACGCTCAATGCCCTGATGGCGGCCAAAGCCGCGGGCGTGAAGCGGTTCGTCTACGCGGCCACGAGCTCTGCCTACGGCGAATGCAGGGTCTTCCCGCAGAAAGAGAGCCTGCCCACCGCGCCGGTCTCGCCTTACGCCGTAAGCAAGCTGGCCGGCGAGCACTACTGCCACGTCTACGCCAAAACCTACGGGCTGGAAACCGTGGCGCTGCGCTATTTCAACGTGTTCGGGCCCAGGCAGAACCCCGAGTCGGTCTACTCCGCCGTGATCCCCCGGTTCATGGAACTGGTGATGCAGGGCCGTCCCCTCGAGATCCACTGGGACGGCAGGCAGTCCCGCGATTTCACTTTCGTGCGCAACGTGGTGGACGGCAATATCCGCGCCGCGCTGGCTCCCTCCGCCGTTTCCGGCCGGACCATCAATGTGGCCACCGGGACCAATATCTCGCTGCTGGACATTGCGGACCAGCTCGAAAAAATCACCGGGCATAAGATAGCCAGGACCTTCTCGCCGAAGCGCAAAGGGGACATCCGTAAAACTTATTCCGATATTTCCCTGGCGCGCAGACTGCTGAACTACAGGCCGCTGGTGCGTTTCCCTGAAGGGCTCGGGCTTACCTGGAACTATTTCTCCGGAAAATATAAGGGGGCGAAATGATATTCAACGTTTCTTCTTCTTCGGGCTGGATCGAGGTGGTGTGCGGCAGCATGTTCTCCGGCAAGACCCAGGAGCTGATACGGCGCCTGAAGCTGGCCAACATCGCCAGGCAGAAGGTGCAGGTGTTCAATTCGCACCTCGACATCCGCTATTCCAAGGACCATCTGGTCTCGCACGACAAGGTGACGCTGTCTGCCATCCCGGTCAAGACGGCCAAAGAAATACTCAAGGACGTGCTGCGCGACACGCAGGTGGTGGGCATAGACGAGGCTCACTTCTTCGGCGAAGAGCTGGTGGAAGTGTGCGGCAAGCTGGCTGATTCCGGTAAAAGGGTCATCGTCGCCGGCCTGGACCAGGACTACCGCGGCGAACCGTTCGTCAACATGGCCAAGCTCATGGCCGTGGCCGAGTTCGTCACCAAGAACCTCGCCATCTGCATGGTCTGCGGCAATCCCGCCCATTTCAGCCAGCGCCTGACCAGCTCCGGTAAGCGCATCGAGGTCGGCGCCGGAGATAAGTACGAGGCCCGCTGCCGCAAATGCTTCCAGCCTGAGAAATAGGAAAATAACCGGCCGCCGGTCATCACTTTATGTACCGCTCTGAAAAATTCAATCCTTCTTTGTTCGGGAAACTGTTCCACCTGGGGGGCAAGCTCGCACCCGCCAACCGCTGGCTGAAGCTGGCGGAGGCCCTGCCCTGGGGCGAGCTGGACGAGGCCTACGGCCGGTACTTCTCGGCCGGCTACGGCCGGCCCGCGAAGGATTCCCGGCTGGTCTGCGGCCTGCTGGCGGTGAAGCAGCTTAAGAACCTTTCCGACGAGGACGCCGTGGCCGAGTTCATGGAAAGCCCGTACATACAGGCGTTCTGCGGCCAGGAGTATTTCGCGCTGGAGAACGTGGTGAACCCCGGAATGCTTTCCGAGCGCCGCAAGCGCCTGGGCACCGAATTCCTGGCCCTGCTCGACGGGAAGCTGGCTGCCGCTCTCAAGGCCGACAAGGACCTGAAATTCCACCCCTCGCGCGCAGCCGCCCCCGAAGGCTGTTTCTTATGCTCCCTGCTGGAAAAGGCCCGTTCCTTCTTCCCTAAGTAAAAAATAACTGCAGGAGCGCCGCGGCGGCCGCAAAAAGGAAACGCAGAGAAGACTAAGATCTTCTCTGCGTTCTTCTTTTTTGCGGGATATCTTTTGCCGGGTTACTGGCTCCAGTTGGGGGTGAAGGTGCTGCCGGGCAGGTCCGTCAGCGGGTGCGGCGCGCTGCCGTCGGCGTCCATCACGAAAAGTTCCTTGTGCCCGCGCCGGGTGGAGGTAAAGGCTATGAACCTGCCGTCGGGCGACCAGGAGGGGTCCTCGTTGTCGCCGGCTTTATCGGTAAGGCGGCGGATCTGGCTGCCCGTGAGGTCGGAGCGGTAGATGTTGAACTTTTCCTTGGAGGATTCCCGGCCCGCGAAAATCAGCCATTCCCCGGAGGGAGACCACGCGGGGGAGTCGCACCAGTTCATCTTGGTCAGCCGGCGGGTTTTCCCGGAGGCCAGGTTAAGCACGTAGATCTGCGGGTTGCCGGCCCGGTCGGAGACGAAAGCCACTTCCTTCCCGTCGGGCGACCAGGAGGGGGAGGTGCTGACGCCGAAGCCCTTCATCAGCGCTTTGAGCTTTTTGGTGACGATGTCCAGCGCGTAGATGCTGGGGTCGTCGCCCCTGGACAGGGTCATCACCATGGTCAGGCCGTCCGGCGAGAAGCCGCCCGGGATGTTGAGGCCCTGAAAGGTGGTAAAGGGGCGTATCTTGCCGGCTCTCAGGTCAATCTCGAACATGTCCGGGTTGCCCCAGCGGTAGGTCGTGTAATAGATGCGCTCGGAATCCGCCGACCAGCGCGGCAGCAGGTTTATGCTGTTGTCGGTGGTAAGCCTGGTGAGGTTCTCCCCGTCGTAATCCACCATGTAGATCTCTTTGTGCCCCGTGGCGTTGTTGGCGAAGACGAGCTTGGAATGCGCTATGCCTTTGCGCCCGGTCAGGCGCTGGGTCACGTCGTCGGAGAACATGTGGGCGGCCCGGCGCATGGCGCGCTTTTCCCCCTGGTAGTGCTTTTCCATCGCTATGGCGCCGGAATTCAGGTCGTGCAGCCGGGCGTTGAAGGTCCAGACCGAGCCGGCGTCCTGCCCCCTGCCGGTGATCAGGTGCCCGGCGAGATTTTTCCAGAAGTTCATGGCTTCCGGCCCGGTATCGAGGTTGGCCGGGGAAAGCGCGTCTTCCTCGATGTCGAAGTAGCGCGAATAGAGCAGGTCGGAGCGGACGATGTCGCGGAAAGATTCCGCGAGGTCAAGGTCGGCCGGCTTGTCCGCGCGCAGCGGAAGGAACTGCGAAAGCGCGACAGGGACCTTCTTCAGTTCTATCGCCGATTCTACGCCGATATAAATGTTGGTGGCGGCCGCAAGCGGTTGTGCGGCCGCGAACAGGAGCAGAGCCGTGAGCGCTTTCATGCGTGGAGTTTATCCTTTTTTAACGGCGTGTTTCTTCACCGGCTGCGGAGCCTGCTTGGGCGGAGAAAGCCTGTCGATGTTGTCTTTGGCCGTTTCCGCTTCCTGCGATTTAGGGAAATCCCGGATGACGGATTCGAGATATTTCAGGGCTTCGCTTTTCTTGTCTTCCGGCAGTTTCAGCAGCGACAAGGCGTATTTAAGCCGCGCCGCGGGCACCCGCCCCGACCGGGGAAATTTTTCCAGCACATTGGCGTACGCCAGCGCGGCGTCCTGCCAGCGCTCTTTCAGGTAAAGCGACTCCCCGAGGAAATAGTACGCGTTCTCGGCCATTTCGCCTGACGCGAATTTCGCCAGGTAGGTCTTGAAGCCCGCAGCGGCGCCGTCGAAGTTGTTGCTGAGATAGGCGTTGTAGGCGTCGTTGTAAAGCTTCGCCGGCAGCAGCGCCGTTTCCACGTCCTCCTGCTGCTTGCGGATGGTCTGGCCAATGGCGTTGACGCGCTTGTTCATGGAGGTGTCAAGCTCGTCGAGCCGGGCCGACAGGCGGCCCATCTGGGTGGAGATGTCCTTCATGTTCTCCGACGAGATGTTGAGGTTCTTGGAAAGATCGTCCATCTTTACGGCCAGCTCGGCCTGGTTCTTCTGCATGCTGGAGAGGTTGTTGTTGAGGTCGTCCATCTGGCTCTGCATCTGCAGCATGTCCTGCTGGGTCGCCACGCAGCCGGCCGCCAGCAGGCAGACGGGGAGTAGTAATAACGGTTTTACTCGGAGCATTTATTGAACCTTTATCTTGGTTTCGGCCCGGCGGTTGGTCGCCCAGCAGGCGTCGGTGGATTCCACGCAGAGCGGCATTTCCTCTCCGTAGGAGATCGTGCCGAGGGAACTTTCCGGTACGCCCAGGCGCACGTAATAATCCCGCACGGACTTGGCCCGTTTCTGGCCCAGGGACAGGTTGTATTCCGTGGTGCCGCGCTCGTCGCAATGCCCTTCCACCAGCACGGTCCATTCCTTGCGCGCTTTCAGCAGGGTGGCGTTGGCCTGCAGGACCTTGCGGTTCTCTTCGGAGATCTCGTAACGGTCGTAATTGAAAGTCACGGTCTTCAGACTTTCCTCGGAGCGGAATTCCGCGCCCCGGATGTCCCCTTCCGTCTTCATGGCGTCGCTGCTCTCGAGCACTTCAAGAGCCGGGATGGTGGCCGTGTTGCCGGTCATGTTGTCCGTTGCTGAGCCGTCTTTCTTCGTGTTCTTCCCCGCGCAGGACGAGAGCAGCAGCGCCGCCAGCAGCGGCAGCGTAAGCGCCGGAAGGATAAGATATTTTCTCATTTAAACTAAAACCTCCGTGAATCTCTTCCTGAAACGGGTTCAGACCATCTATAATTTATAAAAAAACGAGCGGTTTTACAAGGGAAAGCCGGCGGCCGGTCCTAAGGGGCCGCGAGCAGCCCGGCCGAAAGCAGCAGCCCGTATGCGGCCACCAGCCCGGCGGTTTCCGGCACCAGCCGGGAAAATTCGCCTCGGGCGGCCCTCCGCCCTAGCCTGACAGCCAGGGGAATTGACAGCGCGCACAGCGCCGCCGGCCAGGCGCTGCCGAAGGTGAAAGTAAAAAGATAGGGGGCGAAGATCAGGGCGTAATAGAATTTTTTCGCGCCGCCGGTTCCCAGCGTCCCAGCCAGCGTGAGAAAATTCGCGGCGGAATCGGAACGCAGGTCGCGCATGTTGTTGGCGTGCAGGATGGCCGTTACCAGGAGGCCTGCCGGAATGGACGCCCAGAGCGCTTCCGGCACAAAGCGGCCGGTCTGTATCAGCGCCGTACCTGTAACGATGCACGGGCCGAAGGCCAGGAAAATGCCGGCGTCCCCGAGCCTCCGGTATTTATACGCCGGGCCGCCGGTATAGAACCAGGCCAGCGCAAGGCCGGCGGCGCCCAGCCACAGCATGGCGGGAACGTGATTCTTGACGACCAGCAGCAGGCCCGCGGCCGCGCCAGCCGCCAGCATGCCCAGCGCCAGCCGGAGCATGCTGGCGGGAGGGATCATGTCGTCCACGAGCCCCCTGTCATCGGCGGTTTCCGGCCTGTCCACCCCGTTGCGGAAATCGAAATACGTGTTGGCGAGGTTCGCCGCGGAATGGATGAGCAGGGCGGCCGGCATTATGAGCGCCAGGTCGAGCCAGGAAAAACGGCCGTTGCGCGCGGCCACCGCGGAACCTATCACGACCGGCACCAGCGAGGCGGGCCAGGAGTACGCGCGTAAGACTATCAGCCAGTTCTTTATGGGCATGCGGAGCTCCAGCCGGAGCAGGTTCTGACGCCGGGGCGTTACGCCTTCCGTTCGGTGAGCGCCAGCAGGAAATGTTTCAGTTCCAGCGCGCCGTCCCTGTCCGGCAGCGCGTCCATGAGCGGAAAAAGGTCCCTTATCCGTTCCAGCGCGGAATTGCGCGCGGCCGCGGTGAAGCCGCCGCTCTTTACCAGCGCGGCCAGGCCGAGGGCCGGGGCAAGGTCGGCCGGGGGGCCTGTTTTCATCCCGG
>JAPLKJ010000219.1 GCA_026388125.1 Elusimicrobiota bacterium | reverse complement strand
CTCTAACCATCGGGATTTCAGATGCTTTTGCAGAATTTAATGAATTCAGGCAGGCTACGCTACAAGAGCTGGAGGAAAAACAAAAAACACATCCTATTTTGACAGAAGATGAAATTCCCAGGCTAATGCATGAAATTGTTGTGGATAGAGGTTGGGGAGACTGGCAGGGAAGTATTATTGGACGGTTGTTCCAGGAGGACCTATTTGATTTACAAAAAACAAGTGGTTTTTCTTCAAATGTCCTAGACGCACTTTCTTGGGGAGTAGGTGAAGATTTGGAGTTTTTCTCTGAAGGTAAGTTTCGTGGGTGGCCATTGAGAGTTTGGCCAGTATTCAAGCGGCCATTTTTAAAGATAAATAATCATTATTACTGTTTTGATTTGCATGGCATGTACGACCACCTTTACCGTGCCTTGCAGAGAGTGATTTTAAAAAATAAACCGGGATATCAAGAGACATGGAACAATAAACAGAAAGATATTTCAGAAAAGATCCCGTGTGATCTATTGCTGCGATTGCTTCCTGGCGCACAAGTCTATCGGAATGTGTTTTACCCAATACAGCCCGAAGGCGGGGCACCCCGACAGTGGGGAGAAGTTGATGCAGTATTGACTTATGATGACTACTTGTTCGTCGTTGAGGTAAAAGCAGGTGCCTTTAAGTTAATTTCTCCTGCCACAGACTTCCCCATGTATATACGATCTTTAAGGGATTTAGTCCTTACTCCGGCAAAGCAAGGGGAGAGATTTTTGAAGTATCTTGCATCTGCGGAAGAAGTGGCACTATTCGATTCCTCTCATAGTGAAATTAAGCGAGTATCATATAGAGATTATCGGCAGAATGTGATTTTGGCTGTCAGTTTAGACCCGTTTACTGAATATGCTGCGCAAGTAACACATCTTAAAGATATTGGAGTGGATGTCGGTGCTTCTCCGGTCTGGTCAATATCGGTTGAGGATCTAACGGTATACTCGGATATTTTCGAGAACCCATTGGTGTTCCTCCATTTTGTGGAAGAAAGATTGCGGGCGAGTAAATCTCTCCAGATTAAATTGGATGATGAGTTATATCATCTTGGGTTATATTTAAAACACAATCTTTATACCGAGTATGCCAAACAATTCAATGAAAATGAACCGATGCAATGGGTCGGGTACGCTGCGGACATTGATAGGTATTATTCAAGAAAAGCTTCTGGCATTCCTGATGTTCATCTTCCAAAACAAAAGACTCCAAAAAGAATCAGGGAAATTAACGACATCTTGGTAAAAGGAACACGGCCTGGACGCTCGCGGGTCGTTCGAGCTCTTCTAAATTGCGACAGCTATTGGCGAGAAAAGATAGCTTCAGGTATAGATGAGTTATTGATAGAGCAGGCGCGCGATATGCGTCCTAAATCTATCTCAACATTTGTAGGAGAAAAGATTAGTATCTATTGTTGGCAAGAAGGGGTATTCGATAGAAATGAGAGGTTCGCAATAGAACATTCGCAAGCAGCGATGATCATCCGCAATGATTCGGAAAGAATACTCATTGAATTGTTTTTTGATAAAAACTCTAGTATCACTGATGTATGTTTCAAGTTTTTGAAACTTAATTCGCTTTCTTCCTTTGAGTTGGAAAAAGTAAAAGAATTGGCAGAATCACTTAAGAAAGCTAGGGTGTCTCGGGAGAGAGCAACTACAACTATTGGAAGAAACGACAAGTGTCCATGCGGCAGCGGCAGAAAATATAAAAAATGTTGCATGGACATTTGCTAGACATGAAAAAAGTTATGAGCGGAATAGAGGCTAGCTCTATTCCGCTGAGGCCTGGGAGGGCGAACGTTACTGTTTAATGCCAATTATTATGAGGGCCATTCTACAATTAGAGGAAAATTATGTTTGTTGAAAGCTATATTGGTATCGTCGGGCTTGGTGGGTTGGGAAAGCCTCGGAAATTCCAAACCAGCGGGTGGTCTGTTTTTTGGGGGAAGGTCACTGTTTCCTGATTTCTAATTGTCACTTTCTGGGGGAATAGGAAGATAGTAAACAGCGTCCCCAAGGCCCGACTCTAAGCTGCAGGATGTTGAGATAGATCATTTTAGATTAGAAGAATTATTTTTAGACACAGGCGTAATTTCACGGGAAAGAATAATTGATGTGCTTGGATTGAGATAGTCCGGGTTGCCATGAAAAAACTTACAGCAATATGAGGGCGAAACTAAAGCTATATACAGAACTGCTGTCAGTAAATATCGCTAATAATCGAAATCACTAGGGAGTCAGATCAAAAAACTTGCTATTTATAGATTTCATCGGCCAAAATAGACTGACCAGTCTAACGATAGTTTAGCGGGAGAGGATATGATTGAGACTATTATCGTGGGGCTAATTACCTCAGCATTGTGGGGTTTGCTAGTTACCATCTACCAAAGTGGGCACCTCCATGTCCTCCTAGAAACCCGTTACTGTTTTCTCGCTTCTTCATGGAAAAGAGATGCAGGCCCCCTTTCCGCGGACACAACGGCTCTCCAGAAACGACTGGTGAGATATCTTCTTCGCGGCCAGTCTTGGTTTGGACAACACCGGGGAGAGTACGGCAAATCACGCAATGCTGTAGATTCGGGGAAATGGCAGACTAAAGGTTCAAGAGAGACTTTGGACCTAAAGCCAAGGATGTATCTTACCTACTGGCCGGCAATCATACTGCACAAGCATGGTCTTGTCCCAATATCGATAGCTCGCGCTAGGGCAGGGGTGAGGGGCCTCTTCAGCGAGGACCGAATCCCAATGTTCACGAGTGCTCCAGATTCCTCACCTACCTCACATGAGATGAAATGGAATTATCGTCACACCATGGCGGCCGCGCATATGCTCGCAGACGAGGACCCTACGAATCTAATTACAAGGGCAGTCGTTGACTTGATGCTTGATGGTAATAATGGCTGGCAACACACCGCTGGAGGATGGTGGCAGACGAGTGAAAAACGAGGCGAGCCAGATCTTTGGGCAAGTGTATATGCGGCAAAACTCCTTGGGTCGGTCATCAGCGGATCAATTACAAATGTTCCCCAAAAAGCACTGAACCTTGCCAAATTCTCGATGTTAACGACATTTAAATATCTCGAAGCAGAATGGAACGTACATACTTGGGGAATCCCCGATAAATTGCTCGCAGAGGAGAATCTGGTATCTATGTATATCGACTTGGCGTCGCTCCTGCCTCGCTATTCCCACCGTCTTCAAGTTAAGTGTCTTGCAACAATGAAAGGGTTTTTGAGCCCAACGACAGATGACCTCAGCCAACTATACCTTAAGTCCCTGAAAAGGCAAAACGTGCACTCTGAACAAGCGTATGCACGCATGGCATATGCCCTGCACCTTGCGAACGACGACTCATATAATTGGGGTTCATTATTTGTGAGGGCTATGAAAGGCAATCTGAATAGGCTCTACTCGTCTGAGCTTGCATTCCTACTGGATTTGTCTTTTTCATGTGAAAAGCATATGAATGCTAATAAATAGTGAGATATGGGACGTGAGGCTGTTTCAAAACTCTTAAAATCTATTATGATTATCGTGAATCAATATTGCCAGGAAATTACCGTGCGCTCTGATAACAAAAAAAATCGGCGTAAAACATGCATAATGGATATAGCATTTCGCTTTCCAATATATTTTTAGTAACATTAATTAAATTAGTTTATTGGCTCTCGGGTTAAGGTAAAAATGGATTCAATGAAATGGGCATTATTATTGCCGAACCCAGGCGGCATTGCACGAGTCTTAAAAGCCAATGGCCCTTATATACTCGAGCAATGGTGGGCGACGTTCTCTGTTGCCGCTGTGGCGTCTGTGATAGCTTTGGTGGCAGCAATTTTGTTGGCGGGTATTGGAATCCGCTATAGGCATATTGAAAGATTTTTTGGGCCTATTGTTGCACTCTCCCAATCATTTCCGCTACAAGCCCTAACACCAGTAATTATTGTCGCGCTAGGAGTTGGTTTTCATATTAAAGTTCTAATTGCTTTTCTAATAGCATTTTTCCCAATTTACGCATCGTGCGCCTCAGCTACTCGCACATTGCCAAAATCACTCCAAGCTGTTATTGCAATTGCAAACCCCACTTTTTTTGACGAAGTAGTTTATGTGGTGATGCCTCATGCTCTTCCACTTATTGTATCAGCTGCCAAAATCGGGTTCACTTTAGCTGTTTTGGGCGCAGTCGTTGCGGAATTCATACAACCTGATCGTGGCATAGGTAGATTATTACTTGTGGCGCAATCTTCTCTCGACATGGATGTGATTTATATAGCAGTAAGTCTATTAATCGTTCAAGGAGTCACGGTTTACGTCGGCTTAAGTTATATCCAAGAGAAATTAATTCAAAAACGTGGATATTAATTTGGAGGCAAATTATGCAAATATTAAAACAAGTCATTCGCCCTGTTTCTATTGTGGTTGTCTTGTGTATCGCAATCGCTTTTGGGCTGGCGTCATGTGGGAAGAGTGGGTCCTCAACTGCGTCATCTAAGCTCCGAACGATTGAAATTACCATCGATTGGTTGCCATCGGCAGAATACTATGGAATATTCTATGCGAAGGAGCATGGGTTATATGCTGCTGCTGGTTACGATGTGAAAATTATTACAGGAAATGGTGCTCCCCTTGTGGCAGCTCAAGTTGCTACAGGCGCAGCATTGTTTGGAACAACTACTTCTGGCGATATTTTACAACGACTCGCAAAGGGGGGAATTTTTTCAAAAGCAATCCCTCTAATCCCTGTCAACTTAGCAACTTTAATTACTCAACCTTCCAGCAATATTGAAGGTTTGGACAATATAAAAGGCAAACGAATTGGCGTTAATCCACAATCGGTTGTCTATACACAATTTATTTATCTACTGAAAAAGAAAATGATTCCCTTGAATTCCTTCACTGAAATCCCAATTGGGTATGGTGGGCAAATCCCGTTTAAGACTGGGGACATAGATGCTTTTTGTGCCTATACAACCAACCATGCTGTTGACCTTAGTATTGATGGGACAAAATTTAAGGAATTAAATTTTGAAAATCTAGGGGTTGAAAGTTATGGGCTTGTACTCGTCTCGGCAGGTCAGAAAAGCCTTAGTGCCGCTAAATTAACCGTTGATGACGTAAACAAATTAGCTCAAGCCACATTAGACGGATATGTCAAAGGCAGCCAGGATTTATCAGGCGCAGTGGACGCACTAAAAAAAGCATCGCCCACATTGGATGCGACTAAAATAACAGCAGCTATTAAGCGAGTTGCACAATTACGCACCATTATGCCAATAACCCCAGACCGGGTTGACATGTGGCTTGGTGACGAAATTTCAGAGTCGATTAGGCAGCAGGCTGCTTTATTATATAAATAGTAATTGCCAGTAAAATCAATATGTCATCGCCAATTCATGAATTGTATTGACTGAAAACACTTCTCATTGAATTAATTTTATTTAATTAAAAAAGAAGTTAAATATGGCTAACTTTACATTAAACAGTACCACAATTCGAGATTTGTTCATTGCCATTCAAGATTCAGTTCTTGAAGACACTTCTAAGCATAAACCTTTCTCTACGAGGTCGGCATACTATTTAAAGCTATTCACATACATAGTTATTGGAATGTCGCTTCTGACTGTTTTGATTTATGAAGCAGAATTTCCTTTAAATATGGCGAATGGATTCACGCCCTTGACCATGCAGGTATGGGTACTCTTTAAGGCTCTAACTCATGCCTTGTACCTATATATTGTATTCAATATCCTAGTGTTCTCCCAACCTATGGAAGGGTTATTCCCGCAACATTTTGTTATTCCAACTTTACTTTTAGGTGCCCAGGGGTTATACACTTTATCCCTAGCCTTTCCAAGGTCTTCTGAAATGTTCCGAACTGCGTCTTATGGAACCTTTATTGCCTTATTTCTTCTATGGCTTATTAGAGATTGGGGTGAGGGAAAAAATCCTGAAAAGAACAAAGCAGAAACAACGTTATGGGTGCTTATAGAATTTGTTGCCATAATCATATTTATTATATTCCTAAGATACCCGGGGTTTAATTCAGATTTCAACGAATCTCATATAAATACCAAAGACCTCGCTGTCGGAATGAGTGTTTTATTTTATTTAGTTGTACGCCTATTTCACAGTTTAGTGAAAGATGAGAATTACGCTAGTATTTATAAACGCTTCAAAACACACATCGCACAATTGAGTCAACCAAATCTTCCGTCGATCACAGGATCGATGGATTGTGTTTTGGACTTTGGGTGTGGCGATGGAGAACGATTAGCGCAACTCCTTTCCTGGATGAAAATCAGCCCTAAAGAAGTTTACTGCTATGAAAAAGATTCAAGATGGGAGAAAGAATTCAATGCGCGGAACACTACTAATGCATGGAGGTTTATTAATGGCAAAGAGACCGATTTGCTAACCATAGCAAAAAAGGCTGATTTGCTCTATTTTTCTCACGTACTATATGAGGAAAAAACCGTCCACGAGATAATTCGTGTTATCCAGAATACTAAGCCAAATGCTTTGGTGGTGTTTAGAGGTAATGGCCCAAAGTCGATATTTGTTGCGATTTCATTCATTAAATCACGTTCACTGACTGCGGATAATCGTAGTCATATATGGATTGATACCTTCCTGAAGATGGTAATCGACCAAGCCCAATTAGTGTCAGTTGACTGTAGTAAATCTATGCAAAATTTGCTACAACCGGATTGTGAAGTGCTACAAACATACCCAATTGCATATTTGCATGACCTTACCGACTTTCTCCATTATTTATATGATGACCCATGCAATGATATTCAAATCCTAAACCGCTTCGCTAATCTTGTCCGCAAAGTACATGGTATAGATTCGCTGCCCTGTGATGATGTCCTTTTTTTCTTCAGACACGATCCCAGTAAAACATCTTCAAATCTTTTAGCGGTTACAAATAAATAATGATATCAGATCGTTATTCTAAGTCCCCTTTGATTGAAATTAGTAAATCACAGTTTTCCTATGATGGCATAGCGGATGCTTCTGAATTTATTTTACGAGACTTTCGAATTTTTCCAGGTGAAATTATTTTTCTCCATGGCCGAAGTGGTTGCGGAAAGACGACATTCCTCAATCTTATGAGTGGGGTGTTGCGAAGCAACCTTTCTGATTCCATTCGCTCCTCAGTGAGATGTCTTGGGTATATAATGCATGATAGCACACTACTCCCATGGTTATCAGTAACGGATAATGTTGTTACAGAAGCGGCTCTTAGACGCCACGCTGCAAATGTAAATGAATTTGAAAAGCTATGTTTAATATGTGGCCTTTATAAGATAAAGGATCTTCTTCCCCGACAACTCTCTCTCGGCATGAGGCAACGTGTGGAATTGTGTAAGGCGCTATCATTTAACCCTGATTTGCTTCTTTTAGATGAATCTTTTACCGGGATTGATGCAATCACAAAAGCTAAAATAATGTCAGAATTGCATAGACGAGTCGAAGGTGATGGTTTATCCATTATCGCCACTGCTCATCAAATTGTTGATGTGTTGCGGATTGCCACTAGGATCTATTTGGTGGATAACGGCATTTTATGCAAATCTGTAGCTATCAAAGTTCCCTGTTCCGAGAGGCTCGCAATGTCAGTGCAAGATTTAATCGCACTACCAGAGGCGTCAATGCTTTTGGAGTTTGACTCTCAGTGTTGAGATAGCAATAGAGGGCGCGTGCATGCACCGGGCCTCTTTCCTAAGGACAGCCTCGCTGTCCCTTTTTTTTCATTATTTCCGTTATGCAGCCATAAGGCAGAGTTCGATCTCGAGCTCTATTATAGATTTAAAATCGTGTTTCTTAAGATCGGCTAAAGCTACATCCGTTTTGGTGGACATTTCAGGGTACTGCAACAATTCCTTAGTCAACCACTGTATAGATACTTCATCCGATTTTAAAACGGCAAGATGCAACCTCATAATAGAAGCAAGGTATTCTACATACTGATTTGAACTTTTAGGGAACTCTTTAATTATTCTTTCTGCCTCTGAATCCTCTCGTGCACTTAAAAATGCCAATGTCGCCCCTAATCGTAGAAGAGCGGGGTTGTCGCTCGATTCCATTACAGAATCTATTCTCTCAGTTAATAAGCATTTTGCTTCATCATATCGTTGTAACTTAAGCAATAGTAACTCACACCCCTTATAGGCTTCAGTAAACCGGCCCATCAGTTTAAATAAGCGACATTGAGCCGATCTGTAAATAGCGCGAGAATGCTCGTCGGTATCTGGGTTTTCTAGAAGTTTCTCATAGATAGATAAAGATTTTTGGAATAGCAACTTATTTTTAGCTATTTCAGCTTTGCCCGCATAAGCGCGATGAGACTCCCATTTGGATATTACATAATCATATTCTTTCTCAGCATTTTCAAGATGACCATCTCTTCGTAAAATGTCACCGATAGCGGTTCTGACAGTCTCATTATTTTCACAATTCTCAATCTTTTTGTATATTGAAAGAGCCTTCTCGCGCTTTCCCTGCATAGCCCATATATCAGCTATGATTGTTTGGGCAATTATGTTGCCGCTCATCTGCCATGCTTTCTCCATCGCCTCTAGTGCGAGATCGTAATCCCCAGTTCTTTTCAAATGATCTCCCCATTGAATTAAAGTCCAGGAATCTGATGGAGAAAGAGACAATGCTTTTAACAAACAGTCATGCTCGAAATCAATTCTAAACGTGTCTGCACATTTCTTTGCGATATTACATAGCGATTTAAGAACGAATTCTGTATCCCCACCTGCTACCTGATGCTTCACAAGTTCCCGCAGATACTTATGGGCAATATCATCTTTACCTTCAGCTAGTGTTTTTGCAATCGCAGCAACTTGTTTAAGAGCACTGTCCTTTTCCTCTGCGGCAATATAGTGAGTAAACTTTTTTTTATGTATGTGTTCTTCTGGTAATTCGTCCGCAATCGACATTGGAGTGACACTCGCGCCATGCGGGAATAATTTACCAGTTAAAGTTATCCCCACTGTATTTAAAGATTTTATCTGGTCAGGCGATTGCTTGCTCTTAAATAATAAAGTATTCCATTGGGAACGGAAACTATTACTATTGGGGGATTCAAGCAAGTCCGGAAGTACTTCTTCCGTGGCCACCCTAACCCATAAATCGTGCCGTGCATATTGTAAAAAACTCTCTTCGGGAATAGTTAGCCATAATGATGAAAAGCGATTAATTAAGGGTTGTAATTCACTAAGTTTGTCCCAAACTGCAGCTATAGCAGGGAGATTTGTTTTTAGTGAAGTCACTGCAAGGGACTTCGATTTTGCAGGCGAAGCAAGAGGGGCGACTAAAAGGAGTGATAGCAGACTCTTGGCTTTAATTCGTGTCTGAATGAGTTGCTCGAGTTCTTCTAGGACTTCTTTCTCCAACACTTCGGAGAGACCACTTAATAAAGCTACAGCTAAAGCATGTGCTCTGTCTACCCAGTACCGAGTTGTAAGGGTGCCTAACAAAGATGTGATGTCGTTGAATTCCACTTCCTCCCAATCAGTTATGGAAGAAAGGTAATACCCTGCTTCTTGGTCGGAGAAATCCTGTATTCCAATAGAATGCACCTTAGGAGGAGCCTCACCGGTTCTCTCCCCAACGAGAACTCCCGCAGTAGTAGACCAGAAAGCTTTTTGAACCGTCATGGTGTAGTCTGAATCTTTGCAAATTGCTCAAGAGCTATTTTTGCGTCTATTTTTGCACCCTTATCATGCTTTGATGTGTTAGCATCTTTCATCGCTTCAATTGCGTGAACATTGAAAGTTTCAAAAATGTGCGCTTCAATAAATTCGTCTTGTTCTCTATTCATACCCCCCGAAACAGAAATAAGAATCTCATGGTCGGTATCTGTAGAGCCTTTCTGAATTCTATCCCCTAGTTTAGCCATTACTAATTTATGACGGTTCCCCCAAACTGCCCTATAGCCTTTTGGGAAGTCACTCTTTAGGATGGCATCTTTATGCTGATTGAAGAAACTATAGGAGTTCTCCTCAAGAAAACTTACACGATTTCTGATTGAAATTGATTTTAACTGGCAAGCAATTCCACCATAAGATGGAAGCTTTGAGCTTGGAAAACCGAGAAAGCCATAAATTATTTGGTCATCATAAGTGCCAAAGAAGAATCCAGCCATTCCACTACGTTTTTTGTCATTCGGAATTAATGCTGGTAGACGTAATCCGCTTCCTACTAATTTTTCATAATTTACATATATATTCTTAACATCTGTCACTAAATTACGTGCTTGAGCTGCTGGCATGTTTACAATCACGCAAGAACTTTTTTCTGTCAGTAAAATGAAATCTGAAAATTCTGTTCCGCACCCACGTGAAAATGCACTTTTCTTTGAAACTTCAAAGCGTTCTTCTAATGCAAGCCGCTCTTCCGTGCTTCCACATTCTCTGACATTAGGTGCACCAGCATCTGCCCTACATGCAGGGCAGTGCCTTAAGCTTGGTGATAGCGGGGCATTGCAGTTGCTACACTTGCTCATAAAGGCTCCACTACCCAATGATAACATAAAGTATGTAGCCAATGTTTAGCAAATGGGTGGGTAACTCCAATCGCATGGGCTGACGTGTGGACCGGGTTGGAAAAACAGCAAGCCGCCGCCCGAAAGGATCCCGACGCCGCCTTCATTTTACAACCCGTCACGCCTATGTCGGGTTCGTCTGCTATACTTTTTATATATTTTGCCGGTTATGGAGGTTGAATTATGGGAGAAATATTTTTGTCGTTAATAAACGGCCCAACCTTTTCTGTATGTGATAAAATAGAGTATCAGGAAAATGAAATGCGCGAAAGATTCATCAATGACATTACTTTAACTTCCCTGGCTAATTCACACGCCGAAGCATACATCCTTAAATCGCCCGACGGACGCAAAGAGAAGGGGCAATTTTTTACGCCGCCGGAAATCTCCAATTTCATGTCCGGCCTTTTCTCGCTTCCTAAAACACCTTCCATTAAAATCTCATTGCTGGACCCTGGAGCGGGAGCGGGAATACTGACCGCGGGCTTTTGCAACGCCGTCCTGGCTAACAACTACAAGAAAGTAATCCTCCATATTGATTTATACGAGAAGGACGGGGAAGTGCTTCCTTTCCTGAAAAAGACCATAGCCGCCTGCCATCTTAAATTCAAAGACCGAGGCTGGGATTTAACCTACAAGATCATCAATGCCGATTTTATCCTGGCCAATCTAAACGTGGCCCGGTCCCAAATGTTTCTTGAGGCTGATCCCGCGAAAGACCGGTATGATTATATCGTTTCAAATCCTCCGTACTTTAAACTGAACGCCGACTCGCCCGAAACGATACTTTTGAAAGATTTTACCTCCGGCCAACCCAATATCTACGTCTTTTTCATGATATTATCCCTGCTCTTGCTGAAACCAAAGGGCCAGCTTGTGTTTATCACCCCCAGAAGTTTCTGCTCGGGGCTTTACCATATGAAGTTCCGGAAGTGGTTAATAGACCGCTACTCCATCGAAAATATCCATAATTTTGATTCAAGGAAGAATGTTTTTTATAACGAAGACATCCTTCAGGAAAGCATAATCATCAAGGTGCGGAACATTACGCCCTTCACGCCCAACCAGGAAGTCACTGTTTCCCAGAGTAATGACTCTACTTTCTCAGACCTTACGGAGGGGAAATTCCCCTACGCGGATATTTTCCACCATGAGGATGCTTTCATTAAGATACCGGCGAACAAAGAAGAGCTTGCTATCGGCAAAATCCTCCAAAAATGGAATTTAACCTTTCAGAGCCTGGGGATGTCGGTTTCTACGGGTCCCGTAGTGGCGTTCCGGGCAAAAGAATACCTTTTCAACGCGCCAGATGCCAAAGAAAAACTTACTCCGCTCCTATGGATGCATAACATACAGGGGCTTGATGTCCGCTGGCCTTTAGACAGGGCGGGCAAAGAAAAATATATTACCACCAGCGGCCGGACAAAGAATATCCTGCTGCCCGCAAAAAACTACATTCTCTTAAAAAGGTTCACGTCAAAAGAACAGCAGCGCCGCTTATATGCGGGTGTCCTGCTTGGAAACGATATTAAGGGCAAATATATAGGCATAGAGAACCACCTGAACTATATCCACAAGAAAAACAGCGATATCCCCGCCGAGGAGGCTTTTGGTATAGCGGCATTCCTTAACACTTCCATTGTCGATTGCTTCTTTAGGAGTATTAACGGGAACACCCAGGTTAATGCGGGAGACTTGCGGGCATTGCCTTTGCCACCGCTGGCGAGACTCAAAGAGATAGGCCGGCAGGTGCGCATGCGGAAATGCCTGCCGGGGAAAAAGCTTGATCTTCTGGTGGCGAAAATCCTGGATATCCCCGTCAATTTGCTGAACCTAAAGGACGACAATGAACAAGATAAAACAGGCAACACTGATCCTAAAAGACTTGGGGCTCCCGCGTGCGCAGCAAAATGACCGCTCGGCCCTGACGTTGCTGGCGCTGCTCGATCTTTCGCCCCGGAGCGAATGGAAGGACGCAAAGACTGGTTTAATCCGTGTCCATGACGTTCTGAAATTCGTAAAAGCCAAATACAACAAGACCTACGCCGAGAACACCCGCGAAACGATACGCCGCCAGACTCTGCACCAATTTGAACAGGCCGGGATTGCGGAAAGGAATTCCGATGATCCCACGCGCCCGACTAACAGCCCGAATAACGTCTATAACATCTCACCGCAGGCATTAGCGACTATTTCAACGTACGGCACTCCCCAATGGGAGGAAGCTCTGCGTGGTTTTATCGCGGCCCAGGGGCGGCTTGTCGATAAGTATCAAAAAGTAAAAACCAGCAACACCTTAGCCCTTCCCATAAGCGGAGATAAAACCATAACTTTATCACCCGGAAAGCACAACAAACTGCAGATTAAAATCTTCGAGGAGTTTAAAGCAAGATTCTGCCCGGATGCGAGTTTGCTTTATATGGGCGACACCGCCCATAAGCTTCTGCACATGGAAAAAGAGGAGTTAGAAGCTCTCGGCATTCCGATAACCAAGCACGACAAGCTTCCCGATGTTGTCCTCTACGACAGGGCGAGGAATTATTTGTTCTTGATCGAAGCGGTTACGGCGCATGGCCCGGTTTCGCCAAAGCGGCACATGGAGCTGGAAGAAATTCTTGCGAAATGTCCCGCCACCAGAATTTATGTGAGCGCGTTCCCGGATTTCAGGGAATTTAAACGGTACGCAAATGATATAGCCTGGGAAACAGAAGTCTGGGTTTCGGAAGTTCCAGGGCACATGATCCACTTTAACGGAGATAAATTTCTCGGCCCATTGGTCTAAATATTTTTTTGACATTTGCGCTCAGCTGCATAAACAGCAGGCTTCTATCGTCGGTTAGGCCTTGTTCTCCGCAGTCGTGTATTTCGCTATTACATCACTTAGTTTGCTGAAAGTTTTGGTGCGCTGGGTGCTTACTATCTCAAGCTGCTTCTTTGCCCGGGTCATGGCCACGTAGATCATCGAGGCGTTTTCCCGGTCGTTTAGTTCCAGGGAATCTAAAGGGAACGCCTCAAAACCCAGGAAGTACACTTTCTCGAACTCCAGGCCTTTCGCGGAATGGATCGTGGTTATTACAACTTTGTCTTGGGTAAGGTCGTATTCCTTTTTGGCCTTGGCGTCTTTTACAAGCCAATACGCCGGAATTTTAGCCCGCCGCAGGAAATCGGATACTTTTCTGGTTTGCTCATTATAGGGACAGATAACGGCTATGTCGGAATATGCCATCCCGTTTTTGGTATCGCGGTAGATGCTTTCCAATAAATGACTTAAAATTCTATCGTCCTTAACAATGGCCAGCCGCGGCGGAGTCCCGGCTGGCTCACTGAAAAGCGTCGCAAAATTATCTTCGCCCACATACTGCTTAAAAAACTCGTCGCAGTTCGACTGCTGCACGAATAAAGACGCGGGGAGCACTATTTCCCTGGTACTGCGATATGTAACCGGCAGTTTTCGTACGTGCCCGGCGATATTTAACCCGGCATCTTTATAGGTGAAGCTGCGTTTATAGATCTTTTGGTTGGGGTCTTCCGCCAGAATTATAAAATTAGTTTCAGGATTTAAAAGCGACATGAGGCCTTTCAGCCAGGAGTGATGAAAATCCTGGCTCTCGTCTATCAATATCGCGTCGAACTTCGGAGCGCCCGGTAGCTTGGCTATCTGCTGTAAATGCTCGCCGGCTTTAAGACTTTGTTCTTCGTCGCTTTGCGTATCCGCTCCGTGCGAGAAAAAATCATCCGGGATGCCGTTATAGCCTGTTTCGCGGGCGAGTCTAAAAAGCAGGTTGTAGAAACTGGCTATTTCCCAGTTGGGCCTAGCCGGCTCCGTTATGAACATATCGTTCATGTTTTTAATGTAAAACACAAGCTGCGCTTTTAAACTGGTGTTAAAGCAGGTCAGCAGGGTTTTCCACTCCGGTTTGGTTTCCGCAAGCAGTTTCGCCTTGGCGCATAATACCAGGGATTTGCCGCTGCCGGCTATACCGCGCACAACATGGTGCCCGGAATCCAGTTTTTTAGCTAACTGCTCTTGGGTTATGTCCAGAACTATCTGTTTATCGCCGGTCTTCGATTTTCTTGTAAGCGTTATTTCGGGATATAAGGCGCCGCGCAGCGTTTCAAGCTCTTTGGGTGAAAGCGGTTCCGTTTTCCAGAAGCTTTGCGCAAAAATGCGCATGAAATATTTCGCCAGGTCCGCGCCTTTCAGGGAATTGCCTATGGCGGTTATGTCTTCTTTGAACAGGAATTTATCTTCGGACAGAAATGCCGAGGCTTCCGCCGGGAGGTCCGCGCGGCTGATCTTGCTGAAGGCGACAAAATAGCTTATGGGCAGTTTGAAGGAGCCTTTTCGTGCTCCGCTTTGGGAAAGCAGGGTGGTATGCGTTTCCAGCAGGTTTTTCAGCTGCACGAAATAGCCTCTCACCTGCTCAAGGGGGGAAGTCACTTCTTTGCGGCGGCCGTCAATGCTCAGTTCCCATTTGTTCTTGCCTATTTTTGTTACGGTCGACGGAAGCCAGTCTTTTACTTCAATAATGATTATCCCGAGGCGGGGAATATAGGCGATGATGTCGGGTTGGTAATGGCGCGGCAGATCCACATTGTGCCACACCAGGCAGTTTTCAGGGAGAGACTCTTTGAACTTTTTAAGCAGCAGCTTCTCTCCGGGTTCGATCTTATACGGTCCGCCAGCCAGCGCGGAATCTGGAATTATTATCCCCATGAAATAATTCTACAAAATGCCGCAATAATAACATCCTGTTTTTGGTCTGTCCCAAACAGTGCCTGCCCCCACAAGCGGTCAGAGTCCCAGCTCCTTTGCTAGAATCGCCCACAACAGAATTGCACTTATGCATGCAACCAGTCAGCGGCATTCCCACAGGCCCAATAACGTATGAAAACCTCCGGCTTGTTCCTTTCCGTTATTCTTTCCGGCGTAAAATGTTTATTGGACTGATCATTCTAGGCTTTATGGTTGTTTCCGCTGTCGGTTTGTCTATGGGCGCTTTAACAGTTTTAACCGGGGCTGGAGCTTCCACTTTCTTCTGAACTGTTATGTTTGCTTTAGGATCGGAAACTGGTGATTTCTTAACTTGGACGGGGCCTTGTATGTTCGCCATTGCTATTCCGGGTTTGTGGAGCGCCTCCACCACCTTGGCATAATCAAAACGTAACGTTCGATGCCCGAATTTAATTCCCGGGATTTTGCCATGCCGGTAGAGCCTGCGTACTGTTTCCGGGTGAAGTTGCAGCCGCTCGGCGACGTCGGTTAAAGTGATAAGTTCCTGTTCTGACATAATAAATCTCCATACTAATATGAATCTATACCGATAACAGCATTATTATAGCACCATACCAAACATGCTGTCAATAGTGTTTTGTGCATTTTTTAGGTGACCGTCTATTATGGAATGATATAAAATCATAATCGCATTATTCCCAGCAATCCTCAGTAGATCGGAACTATAACATTTGAATTTGAACGGGTCCGTGAGAACGTGTGAAATCTGGTCCCACTTTAAGTCCGCCCTACATTCGCGAATTCGTAGGGGAATCTTGGACGGAGACCAACGATATATTTGGAGAAAGCTCGACAACTAATAGGGGGCATCAATTTAATTCCCAGGCCTATCCATCCAGTGTCGCAAAAGTGCTACTTTTGCGACACTCGAAGAGGGGAAGGGGGAATTTCCCGACGCGAGGGGAAAAGAAGGATTTAGACTTTTGCGACACTGGGGATTAATCTGGTGTCTTTTTCAAATTGAACCACAAGAGAATGCAGTTCGTCCGGAGATAATGGGGGCCTTTGTTGGTGCAGCATTGCATGGCAATTCTGGCAAATAACAACAAGATCTTCTAATCGCGTTTTTGTTGCTCTCCGGCGACTGCCAATAGGTTTTAGGTGGTGAACTAGAATATATCCCCGCCCGATATTCCCATAAGTCTCTTCGAAATTAAAACCACAAATCTCGCATCGGTAATCAGATTGAGTTTTTTTGAACTGGGCGAGTTTCGGATTTCTGACACGAGCATGTGAATGGCATTCGATTAAGCGGCCTTCCAATACATCTTCCTGATGTTCTTGATCTAAAAAAACCCTCTTACTCTGCGCTTCTAGGCCAGTCACTTGTTCCTGAGTGAGTTTATGGACCGTGTTTTGCGTGGGCCCGACATATTTGATTCTGCCTTCGGGGTAAGTATATTTCCAATCTACCTTTACATGATGTCCCCAAGTCACATCAGGCCGGTGTAGAACGCTAGGATTAAATTGATATCCACGAGTTATTAAACCTTTGGCGACAATAAACGGCCCTTCTTTTACATAAATTATGTCACCTGGTTTCATTTCATACGCAATAGCTGCTAAACTAAAACGTTGGGACACAGCCAGTTTTGCCCACTTAACTTTCGGCTCATATTTATCAAATCTGGAAAGGTCGATATTGTGAAGAGACGGATAAGTGATGACAGCTACGCCCCGCTTAAGGCAATCCAACCAAAGGCGCTCACCCTGATTTCCAATACGGAAAGATATACGCCAATAGCTAGGTTCTGCTAAAGGGCGGTAAAACTTTTCAACCTGAACCATCTTCACATACTTGCGCATAGCAGAACTTAAATTATTTATTGTGTGCACGTTCTTCTCTGCAAGTTGAAGTCGACGAACAATATCTTGTCTATTAGTTTCCGAATGAAGAAGGGCGGGAGTAATGTCTTTATCAAGAAAACGGGAAACCGTTGTTAGGTAGGAAACATAAGATTTTATTGACGGGTCGTCTACGGCCGGATCGTCCTGAAGAAATTTAAGGTATTCGGCCTTATGCTGTATCATTATTTGAGTTTCCTAACCTGATTATTATACAGCATTTCCCGCAAGGCCACGGTTTGGCGCGGCCTGTACAGTGGAGCACGGGGATACGGCTTGGTACCCTACAAACCAACCCGCTTGGTGGGCTGGCACCACGGTTGCAAGTTATAATAGTGGCGGGGCGCATGGCCGCAGTTGCCTTTTCTTGTCAATTAATCTTGCTAACTGGGCGAATAAATGTTAGAAAATGTAAGGTTTGGTTGCGCATGAACAACTCACTAAAATCAATAGGAATATTTTTGGCGGGGATATTTGTCCTAGCGGCATCTGTGATATTAGGCTTATTATTTCTTTCGGGGGCTGCATGGCTTTCTGCTAAGCTTTATCCAATTTTACTTGTTTTAGCAACCCTCACTACTGAAGTATGCATACTAATACTTCTACCTCTTTCTATGTTCAGAAAAACCAGAAGTTTCTCTGGACTTGGGTTTTATCTCTGCTCATATATTTTTGGATTAACATTGTGGGCCTGGGGTTTACTAATTACGTACAACATCTGGGGAATACTCGCGGTTTTTTTGGGTCTTTGCTTCTTAGGAGTTGGAGTCGTACCGCTCGCCATTCTCGCGACACTTTTTCATGGAATGTGGGGCACATCCGGGAATCTCATACTCCTACTTATTGCAACTTTAGGGATTCGAGGTTTAGGACTCTTTTTAATTAATCGTGAACAGAACTACAACTAAAAGTTTCTGGAATTATATGAAAACCAGAACTAGAAGCAAAAATACAATATTTATTTTACTATTCTCCAGTTTTCTGGCGCTAAACTATTTAGGGCTTTTTAGCAGGGCGATACCTGAATTCCAAGAGTCTTTGATATATCGAACCACCAATGGTGTCCCAATTTATTTAACGTTAACTCAATTCTGGGTTTTCAACCTTATATCCTTACTGTTCGACTCATTAGTTATTACATGTTCGGTAGGAATACTCGGTTATTATCTAAGAGAGCTACGTGTTTTTTGGGGGGTCTTATTTGGATTTTTGTTGATATATTACCGTGTCATTGAATCTCTATTACTTGTGGCTGCTCGCATAATAAAGGGACAGACATTTGCAGAGGCAAACCCTTTCGTCTTAGGAATAAATTCTGGTGAGTGGACGTTGATCATTTTACAAATACTCCTCACATTCAGCGCGTCTTACTTCAGCTTTAACTTCGCAAAAAAGACCACTTATTTTAATTCTAAAGACCAAGAACTCTTTTATTTTTCAGGAATCTCGAAGAAAATATGGGTGCTATTAATTATTGCATGCAATCCAGTTGCACAATTTTTATCACGGCTTACTATTTCCAATAGCTATGCCGCTATGAATATAGTTGCAAAAAACACTTTTTGGAAAGACACGTTCTTAGCTTCGGATTCACTTCAACAGCAGAATGGTGCTGGCATGATCGGGCTACTTGCCTATTCTGGATTTATATTTTTCGCTTGGGCAATCTCTGTTGCATTATTTTCATGCGGCATTAAGGCAATGAGAGACAACAGAACCAATTATCGATGGTTAAAAATATCCATCGTATTCATATTAATCCCAGCGAGTATTGTTTTTGGCGCTATTTTCAGAAATCGCACTTGGTTTTTCTAATTGAGTTTAGAGATTTTTTCACATCTTTTAAGGATTTTCTCCCGCAAGGCCGCAGTTGTTTGCGCGAGCCTTGCCGCCAACGGCGGCCTTGCCGGCAGAGTGGCGACTGTGCCGGGCCGTGTAGTGAAGAACTTTCCCCCGGGAAAATCGGGAAATCTCTGCCCGGAGCCGGCATTATTTTCGTTTCCTGGTTCCATTCCATAGCCCCAAAATTATTTGCTGTAAAATATCGCTATTTTCATTGGAGACAAGTGCGTAATAATTTTCCTTGTAAGGATGAATTCTTTCCATTGAAAATATCTGGAAAAGGGTTAAAACTTTCGCGGTTTATAAAAATGGACATTTCGGGGTATATAGATAACAAGTTCAGGGCAAAACAGGCCACTTTTTTTAGATATATTATTCTATCTTCGTCGCCCCGGGAATAATTCCCCGGATAATACGTAATAAAATCTCAAATTTTCCACTGTAAGGCTTTTAAAATCCTTATTGATGGCCGCCGGTAAAAGATTTATCCTTTAAGCCGGGGTTTATCACGGAGTTTAGAGGAAAATTATGAGAGACGAAGTTAAGAAGCGCCGATGGGCCGAAAAACATCAGAAAAATTTCCCGGTGCTGCATAGGGAAATACATGAACGGATTGTCGTTCTAAAAAACAAGCTCTGGACGGGCGATTCCCGGCCCTTTGAATGGTGGGTTTCCGGGGTGATGGGGCTAATCCCGGCTGATCTTGCGATTTTTCGTTCTTTTGCGGCCTGCCTGGAGGTAAAACCAGAAGAAAAATTCTTTGAAAGTTTTTTTAGCCTGATTTCGGCCAATTCTGCCATCGAATATTTCAACCGTGTGGAGAAAGGAAAACATAAAATCTTGCTCTATGAAAAACCCAGTAAAATTCCTACCGGATATATCCATCTTTTTGACTTAACCCCAAAAGAGCTGTCAGAGCGCTTAAATATTGCAATAAACAAGCATGGAGTTGACAAAGAAAAAGCGTTCCTAATCAAGTGGGCAAGAACTACCCCGGAATTACCGGAAGAATGCGGGATAAATTCAACAGATCCGTTATTCCACAAATCGGAAGCGCAAAAACATGCTTTGCTTGATCGTATAAACCAGCAGCCGGAAAAACTGGGCATAAAAGACACAATGTCGGATGAAAAAAAGCAGCAGATCGCGGAAAAAATCTGTAACCCGGTAACGGCAAAGATCACAAAAGAAAGACTGGCCCAGATTTCCGTTGATTATAAAAGAGAACGGCCGAAAGGTGATAGCTATTACAACGAGCAGCTTAAAAGCCTGGTTGCCGGAAAGAACCGGCCGGGGAATTCACTGGGGAAATACTTGCAGGAAGAGAAGTTGAAGGTTATCAAGGGAGTTGTCAGCGATTTCGGCGCTATCTCGTTAGCCAACGTGTCGGGGTATGAAGCGCCTGCAGCGTTAGAGCCGGGCAATCCTGATGAGCTTTACAGGCTGCAACAGGTTTTTTTAAATATGCGTGAAGATGTACAAGGGATATGCTCCAGCGGTAAAAGCAGAGACGAAGCCCTCTTGGAGTGCCAGAAGAAATATCCGGAGCTCACCACTGGACAGATAGCGGAATACCGTGCTTCTGAAAGTCACAACACATCCAAGGCGCTTCAGGAAGCCGCCCTGCAAATGGGCCTCATGGAAATGGATGGTAAAAAGTTAGACTACGCGAATACACTTTTCTATATAGGGAAAAGCACTGCACAGACGAACAAGCTTTGGACAGATTATCTGGATGAATATTTCCCCGGAACGGGAGATATGACCCTCTCTAATTTGCCGGAAACCCCGCCAGTAACTCTTCCCAAAAGCTGACAACCCCAAATGCCCGTTTCAGACGGGACTCGGATACGGTTCGCGGAACTGTATCCGGGCGCTTATTCATGGCCTGGCCTAAAATATTGAGGTAAGGTTAATATTTTTTAGGAGTGTGCCATGAAAGACTTTTTTGATGCGGTGTACTGCAGCTCGTCCGCGCGGATGGCGGAACTGGAGCCGCTGTCGGTGGACCTTATTCTTACCTCGCCCCCTTACGAGACCATGCGGCATTATTCTGATGACCCGGAGGATCTTGGGAATTACCAGGGGCTGGAATATGTAACTAAGCTGAAAGCCGTACTGGCTGAATGTAAGCGCGTATTGAAGCCAGGCGGAAACCTGTTCCTGAACTTTCAGGCGCAGATAATCGACGGGCTGACCTCGCCCACGGAATACCTGATCGTGAAGATGGCAGTAGAAGAGCTTGGTCTGCTGCACGTGCAGACGCATACCTGGGTGAAGCCCAACGCCAATCCCCTGCCCGCCCGGAACGTGCTGAAGAACTCTGTTGAGTTTATCTGGCACTTCGCGAAATCAAAAGATTTTATTGTTTATAAGGACGCTATCCGCGAGCCGAGCGAATGGGCGGGCAAAGATAACCGGACCTATAAATATAACGAACTTGGCAAAGACCCGGGCAACTATTTTATTCACCCTAAATCCCAGGACCAGAAAGAGATCCACCCCGCCAAGATGCCGGACGCCGTGGCAGAGCGGTTCGTTCTGTACGGCAGTAAGCCCGGCGATGTTGTTCTTGACCCCTTCTGCGGCTCTGGCACCACGCTCCTGGCGGCGCAGAAGCACGGCCGGCGCTTTGTGGGCTACGATCTGAATGCGGACTACGTAAACGCGGCGAAAGCGCGGCTATGCCCCGATTCCGGGCCGATTAACGCAGCCGCCGCGCCTGTGGCCACCCCAGTATCCGTGCCGGTCCCCGTTCAAAATGACCCCTTGATGGATGTGCCGGGGCTTTCCGCGTACCTGGGCTGGGCTATTGCCACCATATACACGAAGGTAAGCGAGGGGAAGATACCCGTTATAAAGTTGGGGCGGCTGAACCGGTTCCGGAAAAGCACGATAGATGAATGGCTCCTGAACCAAACACAACAAAATACAACAAAGTCGAACTGCATGGAAGCGGGGTCGTAACCAAATACAACAAAGTACAGCAAAGTCAAAACAGGGTAGATTTGATTCAAAACCAAATAGAACCAAGTAGCACGAAATAGAGCGAAACAGGACTTGACGGACGACGTAAATGTCCGCTATTGTCCAAGGAGAAAAGGAACTTATGGCAAACGGAATCTGGATACGAAAACGGGCGGATAAATTGGCGGAAGTATGGATAGTCTTTAATGATCAGGCCGGCAAGCGCCACCGTGAGAAGATCGGGCCTGATACCGCAGAAATGCGCAAGTTGGCTAAGCGGTCACTAGTTAAGGTGCAGGGCGAGGTTTATGAAAATAAATATATCGCCGCCGTTAAGCGTTGCACTTTTAAAGAACTGGCGGATAACTACTACCGGCTTGTCGGCTTCAACAGGGATAGTTCATGGAGCTACCGAACCGGTACCCTGATTCCCGAATTCGGCCATCGGCGGGCCGACGAAATAACGACGAAAGAATGGCAGGAATGGTACAACAAGAAAGCGGTCTCGACCACGCCGTCGACCGCGAACCGGTACCTGGCATTGATAAAGGCCATCTACAACCGCGCCATTGAGTGGGGCGACTTTCAGAAGGAAAATCCTGCCAAGCGCATTAAGAAGCAGCCCGATAACGCCTCCCGGCTCCGTTACCTAAGTTCCGCCGAGATGGACCGGCTACTACTCGTGTGCCAGGGGCCGGAGTACAGCAAGCTATATCCTGTTGTCGTCTGCGCGCTCTTTACGGGCATGCGGCAAGGCGAGATATTAAGGCTGGATTGGAAGAACGTCGACCTTGAGCATGGCACCATCTACATTCTTATATCGAAGTCCGGCAAGCCGCGCGAGGTGCCTATCACGCCGCGCCTGAAGGAAGTAATGTTAGGTACTAGGCCGAAACCGGAGGGGAAAGTTTTCGAAATAGCGCATATAACGTTCAGGCGTCTGTTCGACCGGTTGAAGGCGGAGTCCGGCATTGCGTATTTCCGGTTTCATGATATTCGACATACTTTTGCCAGCCACTTCTATATGAGGACGGCGGACCTGTACGCCCTGCAAAAACTGTTGGGCCACGCGTCGCCGCAGATGACGCAACGCTATGCCCACCTGTCGAAGGCGCATATTAACGCCGCCATGGCCGCGTTCGAATCGGGGATGCCTGTTCTGGGCGCGCCGGCGGCCCCGGCAACGCATAGTGGTCAACTATCATGCCAGCCATAGCTCCGGTGCCTTTTATCGCTATTTCGTTCTACTTGGTTCTACTTGTATTTTGGGAATTGGACACCAAATTGGACACCAGGGGTTCAAAATTAAAACTGCAAAACACAAAAAACTATTGTAAAATATATATTCAAAGGGTGATTAGCTCAGCGGTAGAGCGCTGTCCTCACACGACAGATGTCACAGGTTCAAATCCTGTATCACCCACCAGATTTTTCCTCCGCGGTAATGCGTAAATGACAGAACTCCTTGCCCACGCGGCGAACTTCCTTCTTTACGCATTCAATATTTTCATCCATCTCGACAAATACCTCGGCCTCGTAATACAGAATTACGGGGCGTGGACCTACCTTATCCTGTTCCTCATCATCTTCTGCGAAACGGGGCTGGTGGTAACGCCCATTCTGCCGGGGGATTCGCTGCTGTTCGCGGTGGGCACGTTCGCGGCCCTGGGCTACCTGGACATACACAAGATCTGGCCGCTGCTGGTCTTTGCCGCCATCCTGGGCGACAACGTGAATTACGGCGTGGGCAATTATATCGGCCCCAAGGTCTTCCACTACGAGAATTCGCGCATCTTTAAAAAAGAATACCTGCAGAAGACGCATAACTTCTACGAAAAGTATGGCGGCAAGGCCATCATCCTGTGCAAGTACGTGCCCATAGTGCGCACGTTCGCGCCGTTCGTGGCCGGCGTGGGCGCCATGACGTATCCCAAATTCCTCATGTTCAACGTGGTTGGCGGCTTTACCTGGGTGACCATCCTGCTATCTACCGGCTATTTCTTCGGGAACATCCCGGTGGTCAGGGCCAATTTTACGGCCGTCATCATGGCCATCGTTTTTATTTCAATTCTGCCCGCGCTGGTGGAGTATCTCAGGCATAAGCGCGCTGCCGCACCGAAAAGCGCCGTATAAGGAGGCTCGTAATGAAAGAAGTATTTATTGCGGAAGGTGTAAGGACTGCCATAGGTAATTTCTCGGGCGGGCTGGCTGAGGTCAGCTCTGTGGAACTCGGCAAGACGGTGGTGAAGGCGCTGCTGGCGCGTACCGGCGCGGCGGCCGAAAATATCGATGAAGTGCTGCTGGGCAACATTTACCAGGCCGGCCAGGGGCAGAACATAGCGCGGCAGGTGCAAATGGGCGCCGGCATCCCCAAGGAAAAGACCGCGCTGACCATAAACATGGTATGCGGCTCCGGCCTGCGCGCCGTAGCCATGGCCGCGCAGCAGATAAAGTGCGGCGACGCCGGCCTGATAATAGCGGGCGGCACCGAGAGCATGACCAACGCGCCGTACCTGCTGAAGAAAGCGCGCGCCGGCTACAAGATGGGCAACGGCGAGCTGATCGACTCGATGATCAACGACGGGCTCTGGGACGTTTTTAACAACTGCCACATGGGCATAACGGCCGAGAACCTGGCGGCGAAATACAACATTACGCGCGAGCAGCAGGACGCTTTCGCTGCCCTTTCCCAGAACAGGGCCGAGCAGGCCATGAAGGCCGGTCGCTTCGGGGACGAGATAGTGCCGGTAATGATACCGCAGCGCAAGGGCGACCCCCTGGCGTTCGACAAGGACGAGTTCCCCCGGGCCGGCGTTACCGCCGAGGGTCTTGCGAAGCTGCGCCCCGCCTTCAAGAAGGACGTCACCGTTACGGCGGCCAACTCCTCCGGCATCAACGACGGCGCTGCCGCCGTGCTGGCCGTTTCGGAAGAGGCTTTGAAAGAATATAACCTGAAACCCATGGCGCGCATAGCGTCCTACGGCTGGGCCGGTGTTGACCCCTCCATAATGGGCATCGGCCCGGCGGAAGCGGTGCGGCTGGCGCTGAAGCGCGCCGGCTGGCAGCTTAAGGACGTGGAGCTTATTGAAGGCAACGAGGCTTTCGCCGCGCAGGCGCTGGCGGTGGCCAAGGAGCTGGGCTTCAACATGGATATAGTGAACGTGAACGGCGGCGCCATAGCGCTGGGGCACCCGGTGGGCGCCTCGGGCGCGCGCATACTGGTTACGCTGCTGCACGAAATGCGCCGCAGGAACGCCAGGAAAGGCCTGGCCACGCTGTGCATAGGCGGCGGCATGGGCATAGCAATGTGCGTGGAGCGCTGAGCCGCTAAAGCAGCAAATGAAAAAGCCCCGGTCCGCCGGGGCTTTTTTGCGGGCTGGCGGTCAGGAGACGCAGGCGGCCGGCGCGGGCGCCTGCCGCGCCGCCGGAATGTTGGCCTTGGCGGCGAAGTCTTCCGGCGGGTAGATATAGTCTAAGTCGAAGCAGGCGGTGCAGAAGTCCTGCCGCCGGCCGGGCAGCAGGTCTTCGAAATCGGCCGTTTCCAGCCAGCGTATGCTGTCCGCGCCCAAGTAGGCGCGAATCTCTTTCTCGGACATGCGGTTGGCTATCAGTTCCCCGGCGGTGGGGGTGTCTATGCCGTAGAAGCAGCGGCCTATCACCTTGGGCGAGCCTATGCGCACGTGCACTTCTTTGGCGCCGGCCCGGCGCAGCATGGATACCAGCTTGCGCAGGCTGGTGCCGCGCACCACGGAATCGTCTATCAGCACCACGCGCTTGCCCGGGAAATAGCCGGGCAGCGGGTTGAACTTCTGCTTCACGCCCTCGTCGCGGCTGGCCTGCGTGGGCTTTATGAAAGTGCGGCCCACGTAATGGTTGCGCAGCAGGCCCATGCCGAACTCGGCGCCTTTGGCCTTGGCGTAGCCCAGCGCTATGAAGTTGGAGGAATCCGGCACCGGCATGGCCACCAGGTCGTCCCCGTTGGGCAGCGCCGCGTCCTTGGCCGCTATGCAGGCGCCGATGCGCTGGCGGGCCTGCCAGACCGGCTCTTCGAAGACTATGCTGTCGGGGCGCGAGAAATAGATAAGTTCGAACACGCAATGCCGCAGCTGCAGCGGCGCGCGGGCCACGGATATTACCGGGCGGCCTTTCTCCAGGCGCAGGATCTCGCCGGGCTTCACTTCGCGCAGGCGGCGCGCGCCAATAATTCCGAAACCGCAGTCCTCGGAAGCGAACACCGTGCCCTCGCTGGGCGGCTCGCCGGCGCCGGTGTAGCTCAGGTGGCCTATCACGAAGGGGCGGAAGCCGTGGGGGTCGCGGAAAGCGTAAAGGCGGTCGCGGAACATAAGTACGGTGGAGAAGGCGCCTTTCAGCTCGCGCTGCACGCGGGCGATGGCGTCCTCTATCTCCAGCCTTTCCTTCACATGGTACATGGCTATCATGCGGCCTATCAGCTCGGCGTCGTTGTCGCTCTTGAACACCACGCCGTCCCGCTCCAGCCGCGCGCGCAGTTCGCCGTAGTTGATGAGGTCGCCGTTGGAGGCTATGGCCATTATGGGGCCTTGGGCCAGTTCTATTACATGGGGCTGTGAGTTAAGTACGTCGCTCCTGCCGGCGGTGGGGTAGCGAACGTGGCCGATGGCGGACCTGCCGGGCAGGCGCGCCTGCACGTCCGAATCCAGCACCTGCTTCACCAGGCCCATGCCCTTGTGCAGCAGGATGCGTCCCGAGGTATCTTTTGCGGCGGCGCCGCAGCTTTCCTGGCCGCGGTGCTGGATGGCGAAAAGTATGGACGCGATGAGGCCTGTGGCCCCCTCGGCTTCGAACACGCCAGCTATGCCGCACATGGTGTACCTCCGGAAAGGACCAGCGAATAAACAGCGTAATACACAGTTATTATATAATTATTGCCAGGGGACGTATTTGACTTTTTGACTATTCGCGGCAGTTGCTCATGCGCTGTTGATAAATAGTCAAAAAGTCAAATACGTCCCCTCTGCCCTTACTCGCCGGCCAGCTGGCCGCAGGCGCCGGCTATGTCCGAACCCATGCTTTTGCGGGTGGTCACTTCTATGCCCATCTCCGTCAGCAGGTCGGCGAACACCTTAACCCTTTCGCGGGCGGGCGCCCGGTAAAGGGAGCCGGTGCGGTTGTAGGGGATCAGGTTCACCACGAAATACTTGGGTGCGGCCACCGTGCGCAGCCAGGAGTTGAGCCTGGCCGCCTGGCTGCGGCTGCTGTTTATGCCTTCCAGCATCACGTATTCCACGAACACGCGGCGCTTGGTGGAGAAGATATAATCGGTCAGCGCCTTGGTAAGCTGGCCGAGCGGGTAGGTGCTGTTGAGCGGCACCAGGCTGGTGCGCAGCGCGTCCTCAACGGCGTGCAGCGAGATGGCCAGGTTGCACTGCGGAAAATCCTTGGCGTAGCGGCGTATGCCGGGCACGTGGCCGGCGGTGGACACCGAGATGTGCCGGTGGCCCAGCCCTATGCGGTCTGGGTCGGAGATGGCCTTTATTGCCTCGGCCACCGACTCGTAGTTCAGGAACGGCTCGCCCATGCCCATGAAGATCACGTTCGTGATCTTCTGCTGGCGGGTCTTTTTAAGGTAAGAGGCCGCGGCCAGGAACTGGTCGGTGATCTCTTCCGGCGAAAGGTTGCGCTTCAGTCCTTTGCGGCCGGTGGCGCAGAAGGGGCAGCGCACCGGGCAGCCTACCTGCGTGGAGATGCAGAGGCTCCATTTCTCGGGCATGAGGTTGAGCAGCACGGTCTCTATCTTATGGCCGTCCTTCAGGCCGAAGCAGAACTTCACCGCGTCGCCTTTTTTTGAGACCAGGGTTTCCAGGTTGTCCACGGAATGGATGCGGAGGCTGCGGTGCAGGGCCTCCCTGAGGGGGGCGGGCAGCACCGGCACTTCGTCCCAGGAGGCGGCGAAATTCTTGTACACGGCGTCGCGCGCCTGCTTTATGCGGAAAGCGGGGGCGCCGTTCTCTTTCATGAAAACAGCAAGTTTTTTAATGTCCATAAAGGTAAAGCGCGGTCCTGGCTCGGCCGCAAAGGTCTAAAATAAGTAAAATCATTATATCACTTTGGCGCTATCGCTTATGGCTATATTAAAACCTGACTTTAAACGTTTCGCGGCGTTCCTGTGGCTTAACTTCGGCCTTTCTCTGGCCGTCTGCGCTTTCCTGCTTTTCTTCACCGGCGGGCAGCCGCTGGAAACGGTTTATACCGTGGCCGCGCTGGTTTCGAACACCGTAATGCTGTATGTTGTGCTGGCGGTGCCGGCCGCGCTGCTTTTTCTTTTCCCGGCGGGCCGCGGCGCGCTGGCCGCCGTGCTGGCGTCTTTTCAGACCGTGCTGGTGGTCGACGTGGCCATCTACAAGATCTTTAAATTCCACCAGAATTCCATGGTGCTGAACCTGATCCTCACGCCGGGCGGGATGGCCACCCTGGGCCAGGGCCCGGGGACGAAGCTGCTTTTTGCGGCGATAATAGCGGCCATGGGCGCGGCGCAGTGGTATTTCTGGCGCAAGTCCGCGGTGCTGGCGCAGAAATGGAAGCCCCGGCAGGCCAAGGCGCTGGCGGTAGTGCTGCTGCTGTTCGTGGCGGCCGACAAGGGGCTGTTCGCCTGGGGCACGCTTTACGATTCGGTCTACATTACCCGCAACGCGCAGCTGTTCCCGCTTTACCAGCCGCTGCGCATCCGCACCTTCGCCAGCAAATACCTGGGCGTGAAACTGGACAACGAGGTGAAGGGCGGCGTGGACCTGCGGTATTCCGGGCTGGCCTACCCGCGCGCGCCGCTGCGCACGGAGCCGCCGGCCAGGCCGCTGAACTTCCTTTTTATAATAGTGGACTCGCTGCGCTCCGATATGCTCACGCCCGAAGTGATGCCTGAAACCTGGGCGCTGGGCAAGCGCTCCGCGGTGTTCGAGAACCATTACAGCGGCGGCAACTGCACCCGGTTCGGGATCTTTACCATGCTGTACGGCATCTACGGCAACTACTGGTTCCCCATGCTGGGCGAGCGGCGCGGCCCGCTGCTGGTGGACGTGCTGAAAAAGCAGGGCTACGACCTGCGGGTCCTGGCCAGCGCCAAGCTCAGCTTCCCCGAGTTCAACAAGACCTGCTTCGTGGACGTGCCGCGCGCCGGAATTTACGACGAGCCGGCCGGCGCGGACGGCGCGGAGCGCGACCAGGACATCTCGGAGAAGTTCATCTCCTACCTGAAGAAGCGCGACGCGAAAAAACCTTATTTCGGCTTCATCTTCTACGACGCCTCGCACGGCAATTACGATTACCTGCCCGGCTTCGAAAAGTTCAAGCCCTCGTACGGGATGAGCCAGCTGCTGCTGAACAAAAGCAACGTGGGCGGGCTGAAGAACAAATACAGGAATTCCGTAGGCTTCGACGACCACCTCGTCGGGCGCATAATGAAGGCGCTGCAGGCCTCCGGCGGGCTTAAGGATACGGTGGTGCTGGTGCTGGGCGACCATGGCGAGGCTTTCCTGGAGCGGGGGCGCTACGGGCATAACCAGGGCTACAGCCCCGAGGAGATACGCGTGCCGCTGGTGCTGTACGTGCCGGGCCGGGCCGCCGAACGCGTGAGCATCCTTACCAGCCACCTGGATATCGTCCCAACGCTGCTGCCGCTGGCCGGCGTGAAGAACGCGGCCCAGGATTACTCCAGCGGGCGCAGCCTGCTGGCGCGCGAAGAGCGGACCTTCCTGCCTTCCTCGTCGTGGGACAGCGCCGGCATAATAACGGCCACCGCCACGCTGGAGATGCCGCTGGAGGCGTACAAAGGCGGCGTAAAGGTTTTCGACGGCGAATACCGGCAGCAGCCGGGGCGCGCGGCGGCGGCGTTCACGCCGCTGATAATGGGGTTCCAGAGGGAAGCCAAGAAATTCTATAAATAGCCGCAGCTTCTTATTTCAACAGGCCGGGGATCATTTTCATCATGGCCGGGCTGTAGGTCATGGTCAGGTGGTTCTCGTTCACTATCAATTTATTGATGGGCTCTTTGCGGGCCGGGCTGGTGAGGTCGGCGGTATGGCTGGCGCTTTCCAGGAACACCAGCCCGTCGGAGGGGCCATCGCTCTCGGTCTGCGGGACGCCGTCTATCTTATTGTTGTTGCCGGCTATCACGGTAACGGAAATATCGGCCGGCACCGGGTACGCCTTGAAAGTGGCCATGAAATTACCGCCTTTCATCATGGCGCTGTTGATGCCCAGCGAGTGGCTTACGAAGCCCTGCCCGCCGGCCATGGTGGTAACATTGTCAGGCGACATCGCGTTGACGGGATACTTGCCGGTCCAGTTGTACAGCACCTGCTGCTGCATCGGGAAATTGTCGCTGTAGATACTGAACTCGAAGGTGTCCTGCCAGGTGCCGTAGGCCAGGACCTTGTCCCAGCTCATGGGCGCGTTGGCGGCCATGTCGTCCTTCATGAAGAAATAATTGAACTCGGGATGGCGGAAAGCGAAGTCCTGCCCGCGGTGCGGGGTGGCCAGCGTTATCAGCTGTTCCACGTCGTTGCGGTACGAGGTCCACGCGCCGAGCAGGCGGTAGCTGGAAACGTAAGCCCTGGCGGCCAGCCCGCCGGCGCTGTGGCCGATGAGTATAACTTTGTTCGCGCCGGTGGCCTGCCGGGCCAGCTCGATGGCGTCGGCCAGGTACTGCTCCTCGTAGAACAGGCTGCCGTGCTTATGCGGGAAAGTCACCGCGAAAACCCTGTAGTTCTTCGCTTCCAGCGCCTGCAGCAGGCCGGGCGCGTTGGCGTCGCCCATCATCATGAGCGGGGCGGCCCAGGCGCGGGTGGCGTTGTCTGAAGCGCCGTGCGCCAGTATCACAGTTTTGCCCGTGTTGGTGCTCCAGCGCGGGCCGTAATGCAGCAGAAAAGTGGAGGCCGCCGGCATGGCGGAGCCGAAAGCCGCTACTACTTCCGGGTTCTCGTGGCGCGATTTGTTCAGCGCGCTCTCTATCGCGAAAGGGCGGGCCGTGTCCTGGTAGCACTCTATGCGCTCCCAGTATTTCGACTGGATGGAACGGACCAGAGCGAGGCCGGCGGCCCTGACCGAGGGAACGGGCATGGGGGAGGAAACTTCGGATATCTTTATGTCCGGGGCTTGGCCCGGCAGTTGTTCCAGCGCTTTAGCGGCGCCGGCGCCGGGTGACAGCGCGGTCAGGAGAAGGGCGAAAAAAGTTATAGAGGACTTTGTCATTGGTCAATATCCTATCATATTATAAGTGCGCCGGGGGAGTTTATTTATAAATACTGGGTGCCGCGCTTTTTATTCCCTGACGCCCTCGAAGACAGCTTTTAAAAGTTCGTTGTCGGTTATGCCGCGCAAGCCCCCGCGCAGCACGCGCTTCATGCCCAGCATATGCCCGGCGCCCATCAGGGCCAGGGCCAGCAGTTCGTGGTCCTTTATCGTGAACTCTTCCTCTCCCGCGCGGCTCAGCTGACCAGCGTAGTTCCTGAAAATTTCGCCGTAGTAGGCGTCGGCCAGTTCCCGGTCGGCGGTCTCCGCCTCGCGCATTATGCGGTAGCCGTGCGGGTGCTCCTGTATGAAGTCGAACAGCGCCCAGAAGGACATGGCCTCGGTTTCCACGCGGGAGCCCGCGCCGGCGGAATAAGCGGCGGCTTTTTTCACCAGGCTGTCGCGCAGGCGCGTCACCACCGTTTCAAGGGCTTTCTGCTTGGAGCCGAAAAAAAGATAGAAATTCCCGGCCGAGACGCCGGCCTTCCTGGCGATGTCCGAGACCAGCGTGGCGTTGTAGCCGCTGCGCCCGAAGCTTTCTTCGGCCGCGGCCAGCATCCTGCCGCGCGTGTCGCCCGGGGCGGGCACGGCGTGCGACGGGCCGGTGGCGGCGGGTCCCCACCAGGGGAAAGGGCGCCTGCTGATGCCTTTGGCGCAAAGGCTGGCCGCCGCAACGGCCGCGCCGGGCGGCACCGCCGCCTTATCCCATACTAAAAATTTAACCGCGTAAAAATATAAAGCGCCCAGCAGCGCCCAGGCGTGCACCGGCGCGCGCCGGCCGGCGGTAAAGCGGGCCAGCCGCAGGGCTATAGCGTCGGCCAGCGGGTCGTAGAAATCGCGGGCCAGCGCTTCGTCCGTCTCGGCGTCGCGCATGGCCTGGAAAGCGCCCGCGCGGGCGGCCGCCGCCGCCAGGAAAGCTTTGGAGACCGCCAGCGCCTCGCCCAGCTGGTCGGCCGCCGGCGGCGGCGCCGAAACCGCGCGCAGAAAATATTCGCGCAGTTCCGGCGTCAGCGCCGTAAGGTCCCTGTTCTTCACAGCGGTCATCGGGGTAGCCGGCAGTACCGTTCTTATACCGCTTCCACGCACATGGCTATGCCCATGCCGCCGCCCACGCACAGCGTGGCCAGGCCTTTTTTTACGCCGCGTTTTTTCATTTCGTGGATGAGCGTCACCAGGATCCTGGCGCCGCTGGCGCCCACGGGATGGCCGAGGGCTATCGCGCCGCCGTTGACGTTCACGAGGTCGGGGTTGAAGCCGAGGTCCTTGGACACCGCCAGCGACTGCGCGGCGAAAGCTTCGTTGGCCTCGATCAGCTCCACGTCCTTCATCTGCCAGCCGGCGCGGGAGAGGGCCAGCTTTACGGCTTCCACCGGGCCGATGCCCATGATGGCGGGGTCGGTGCCGGCCCAGCCGTAGGAAACTATCTTCGCCATCGGCTTGTAGCCGTGTTTCTTCACCGCGTCGGCCGAGGCCACCAGCACGCAGGCGGCCGCGTCGTTGATGCCCGAGGCGTTGGCGGCGGTAACGGTGCCGTCCTTCTTGAAGGCGGGGCGCAGCTTCGAAAGCTTCTCCGCGGTGATGCCGGCTTTGGGGAATTCGTCCTTGGCGAAATACGTGGTGTTGCCTTTCCGGTCCGTTATGGCCACGGGGGCGATCTCTTCCTTGAAGCGGTCGGCGGCCTGGGCTTTCTCGGCCTTGTTCTGCGAAGCCGCGGCGAAATTGTCCTGCTGTTCGCGGGTGAGGCCGTACTGGGTCACCAGGTTCTCGGCCGTCACGCCCATGTGGTAATTATTGAAGATATCGGTAAGGCCGTCGTAGATCAGCGAGTCCAGCATTTCGCCGTGGCCCATCTTGTAGCCCGCGCGCGCTTTCTTAAGCAGGTAGGGCGCGTTGGTCATGGACTCGGCGCCGCCGGCTATGATCAGTTCGGCGTCGCCGCACTTTATCTGCTGCGCCGCCATAGCCACGGTGCGCAGCCCGGAGCCGCACAGCATGTTAAGGGTAAGGGCCGTCTTTTCGTTCGGCATCCCGATGCCCATGGCTATCTGCCGGGCTATGTTCTGGCCGCAGCCGGCCTGGTAGATGCTGCCGAACAGCGCCTCGTCCACCTGCGCGGGGTCGGTGTGGGTCCGCTCCAGCAGGGCTTTGCCGGCCACTTTGCCGAGCTCCACCGAGCTGAAGTCCGCCAGCGTGCCGCCGAAATTGCCGATAGCCGTCCGAACGCCGTCAACTATAAAAACTTCTTTCATTTTATTCTCCTCCGTTAATTTTTTTATACCAACCCAAAACTGTCAGATATACCCGAGCTTGGCCGCCTGCGCCCTGAGCTCCGCCCGGAAATCCGGGTGCGCCACCGCTATCAGGTTCTGGGCGCGCTCGCGCACCGTGCGGCCGCGCAGCCGCGTCAGGCTATCACGGACTTGCCCAGCCCGTCGTAGGCCTCTTTCGCGCCCACGGCCGTGTCGGTCTGGCCGCCGGTGCCGGAATACTGCGTGGTGCCGATGGTCTCGCTGGCCACCTGGCCGGTGAGGTCCACCGTAAGGCAGGTGTTCACGGAAACCATCTTGGAGTTGCGCCGTATCACGGCGGGGTCGTTCACCCAGCTGCCGCGCCGGAACTCCACGGCCACGTTGCCGTCCAGCCAGTCGTAGAGTTTGCGCGAGCCCATGGCGAAGGTGCAGACGAACTTGTCTTTCACCAGCGCTTTTTTGCGGTTGGTGATGGCCCCGCACTCGTAAAGCTCCATCATGGAATCCACCATCATCTCGGTGTGCACGCCCAGGTCCTTCTTGCCTTTCAGCGCCAGCGCCGCGGCGTTGGGGATGCCGCCGATGCCCAGCTGGATGGTGGCTTCATCCGGCACCAGCTCGCCGATGTAGCCGCCGATGGCCAGCTCCGTGGCGTCCGGGGACGCCGCGGGCAGCGTGGGCACTTCCTGCGTGTGCTCCACGAAATTATCCACCGCGCTCACGTGCAGGTGGGTGTCCCCGAAGGTGAGGGGGAGGTTGCGGTTCACTTCCAGAATAACCAGCTTCGCCGCTTCGAGGATCTCTTTTTCGTAGGTGATGCCCAAAGACAGCGAAACGAAGCCGTTCCTGTCGGGCGGCGTGCAGGTGCCGAAGAACACGTCCGGCCGCCGGGCCTGGATGCGGTCCAGCGCGGCGCGGTGCAGCATGTTGGGCACGAAAGTCACCGTGCCGGTGCCGTTCTTGAGCGCCGCGCGAGAGCCGGGGGCATGGAACCAGCTGCACAGCTCGAACCGCCCTTTCATGTCGGGCCGCATGTAGAAGTCATAGGGCTTCAGCGTCAGCACGGAGAACACGCGCACGTTCTCCGCCGCCGCGGTGTGGAACCGGGACATCAGGCCCTGCGGCTCGGAGGCGCATTGCGCCACCACCACGTCCTGGTCGGACCGTATCTTCGACACGGCCTCGTCTATGCTTATGAGCTTGCTCTTGTAGACCCCCGCCCCCGCGCCCGCCGCGTGGGCGGCGGGGGCGGGCTGTATGGTACGCGTCATCACGGTCTCCATTTAATATCTGAAGGTCATGCAGGCCATCGAGTAGCCGCCGCCGGAGGCGCACAGCAGCACGCGGTCGCCGCGCTTCACTTTGCCCTGGGCCGCCATGTCGTGGAACGCCATGGGCACGCAGGCCGAGCCGGTGTAGCCCCATTTTTCCATTATCGTGTGGGTTTTTTCCATCGGGATGTTGAACTTCTCCATCACTTCCACGATGGTGGGCTTCCTGATCTGCGTGAAGACGTAGGCGTCCACGTCCTTGGGCTTGAGCGCGAGCTTCGCCAGGGTCTTTTCGATGAGCGGGGGCCACTCTTCGGAGTTGAGCGTGGCGGGGAATTTTTTCGGGACCTTAACTTTGTGGGTGCGCTCTATCAGCACTTTTTCGTCCACCGGCATCATGGTGCCGCCGCCGTAGATGCCCATGAAATCCCAGTAGGAGCCGTCGGATTTAAGGGTGGAGGCCGATTTGCCTTTCTCCAGGCAGTAGCTCATGATGAAAGCGCCGGCGCCGTCGCCGAACAGGATGGAGGTGTTGCCGTCGTCGTGGTCCAGGTGCTTGCTCATGGCGTAGGTGCCTATCACCATGGCGTTCCTGTATTCTTTGCCGTTGAGGTACTTGGCCGCCATGTCCACGGCGGTGACGAAGCCCGCGCAGGCGCAGTTCACGTCGAACGCGCCGGCGCTCTTGATGCCCAGTTCGTGGCCTACCTGCGCCGCGGTGGCGGGGGAAAGCTGGGAGGGAGTATCGGTGGAGATTATAAGGAGGTCTATGTCCCCGGGCTTCAGGTTGGAATTCTCCAGCGCCTGGCGGCCGGCATTGATGGCCAGCGTGGCGGAGGATTCTTCCTTGTCCGAGTAATAGCGGGCGCCGTGGCCGATGCGCTCGAAGACCTTCCTGAGCGGGTCGCTGCCGAATTTCTTGTACATATCCTCGTTGGTCACCAGGTTTTTGGGAAGATACATCCCGGTAGATACTATTTTGAACATACGTTAACCCTCCGTTTATTTTTTAGTTTTTTTGAAACCCGAGAACACCCGCCGCAGCAGGTTTTCTATTTCTTTGCTGCCGGGGTTCTTCGCGCTCCACAGCGCGTACTTAAGCCCCAGCATATGCCCCATGCCCATCATCATCAGCGACAGCGTTTCGTGGTCGTTGAGCGCGAACTCGCCCGGGCGGGCGTAGGCGCGCATGCCGGCCGTGTAGCCGTTGAGGATGTAGATGTAGTAATCCTCGGCCAGCTTAAAGTCCACGAACTCGGCCTCGCGCATGATGCTGTAGCCATAGGGATGTTCGGCTATGAAATCGAAGAGGGCGATGAAGGCCAGCACTTCGGTCTCGGTCCTGGAACCCGATCCTTTGGAATACGCCGCGGCCTTAGCCACCAGCTCGTTCCTCAGCTTTATCACCAGCTGGTCCAGCGCCTCTTTCTTCGACTTGAAGCAGGTGTAAAAAGTGCCGGCCGCGTAGCCGGCGTGCTTCGTTATCTCGGAAATATGGGCCGGGCCGTAACCCAGGCGGCCGAACACCACCTCGGCCGAGGCCAGCAGGCGCGCAGCGGTGTTCTTCGCCGCTTTCGGCTGCGGCGCTTTTTTAAGCGCAGCGGCCTTCTTCACCAGCGCGGCGAAGTCGGGCGTTACGCGGCTGACGCCGTTGAGGAACACTTCGGCGGCCGCCGCCGCCGTCCCGGCGGGCACGGGCCTTTTCTGCCAGAGGAGGTTCTTCACGCCCACGAAAGAAAGTATGCCTATCAGCGCGTACACCGCCGCCTCGTCTTTGCCGGCGCCGTATTTGGCGAGCCGCGCGAGGATGGCGGAGGCGAAGGAGCCGTAGAACTTCTTCGACACCCGCTCGCAGGCGAACTCGGCTTCGCGCATTACCTGGTAGAAATCCTTGTTCTCCGCCACGAACCGGAAATAAAGCCCGGCTACGGCGGCTATCTCTGACCGCAGGTCGGCGGCGGGCGGCAGCCCGGCGACCTCGGCGGTCAGCCGGGCCTCCAGGCTGGCCACCACGGCCGCCAGCACCTCTTCCTTGCCGGAGAAATACCGGTAAAAGCCGCCCACGGCAATTTCCGAGGCCGCGCAGATGTCCGCGACCCCGGTCAGGCCGTAGCCGGCTTTCGAGAAAACTTCGCCGGAGGTACTGATTATCCTCTCGCGGGTCTTCTGGCCTTTCGGCGTGGAAGGGGCTGCGGGCATTAGATTACCAGGCCTCCGTCCACGGACAGGACCTGCCCGGTTATGAAGGCGGACTGGTCGGAAGAAAGGAAATAATAAGAATTAGCTATATCCCTGGGGTTGCCCAGCCTTTTAAGGGGGGTCTTGTCGGAGATGGCGGTGAGGATCTTCTCCGGCACGGTCTCGAGCATCTCGGTCATGGTGTAGCCGGGGGCTACCGCGTTGACCCGTATGCCGTCACGGCCCAGCTCCTTGGCCCAGGTCTTGGTAAGGCCGATGATGCCGAACTTGGAGGCCGCGTAGTTGCTCTGGCCCATGTTGCCGTAAACGCCTACCACGGAGGAGGTGTTGACGATGGTGCCCGATTTCCTTTCTTTCATGTGGGGGGCTACCGCGGTGGCGCACAGGAACGCGCCTTTCAGGTTCACGTCCAGCACCAGGTCCCAGTCGCTTTCGATCATCTTGTGCATCATGGCGTCGCGGGTGATGCCGGCGTTGTTTATAAGGGTATCTATGCGGCCGAACTTGGCCAGCACGGCCTGCATGGTGTTGCCCACCGATTCTTTCGAGGTCACGTTCACGGTGAAATGCGCCACGTTCTCGGCGCCGTACTTTTCCGCCAGCTCCGCGGCGGTCTTCGCCAGCGATTCTTCGTTCACGTCCAGCAGGGCCACTTTCCAGTCGCCCGCTTCAAGGAACCTTTCCGCCCCGGCCCGTCCCAGACCCCTGGCCGCCCCGGTTACTACAGCTGTTTTCTTTTCCATTTTGTTCTGCCCTCCGTTTATTTTTTACGCTTTTCTCCGCCGTGGCCGCCCTGTTCTCCGCGCGGCGCCTGCCGGGCTCAATAAAGCGAATAGTGATTCAGTATTCATTTTTTACCATATCCCCGCCAGGCTTGTCAACAAGAATCTTTGGCGCGGCCGCGCGGCCGGGTCCGGGGGCGGGAGAACCTTAAAGGGATTTCATAAAACGTTTCCACTTTGGTACTATATAAAGGAAGGGACGTTTTTTTGGGGGATTTTCCGGCGGCTTTGCCCGCCGGCGCTGCCCGGCGCGCGGGGAGGACCATATGTTTAAGCTGCTTGTCATAGAAGACGACCGTATAATGTCTAAAGTCCTGGTGCGTATCTTTACGCCGGAAGGCTACGATGTGCTGCAGGTGAATACCGCCGCCGAAGGAATGGCCGCCTGCCTTAAGGAACTGCCTGACCTGGTGCTGATGGACATAAACCTGCCCGACGGCAACGGCCTGGACCTGTGCGCGAAAATGAAGGAAAATTCCCGCATACGGCATATCCCGATAGTAATGCTGACCTGCGACGCCACTTCGGTGGACAGCAAGGTGCAGGGGCTGGCGGCCGGCGCGGAGGACTACGTGCTCAAGCCTTTTATCAACGAAGAGCTGACGGCCAGGGTGGCCGGGATACTGAAGCGCAGTTTTAACCGTTAAAAACCTGCGGCATGAGCGAAAAAAGATGAGGGGGGGCTATTTTTGCGTGCGCGCCGGCACTGCTGCCCGCGCAACGCTGAAAAGGGCCGGTTATCCGCTTCCATGAAGCTATCTTCTAAATTCCTGGTCTTCATACTGGCGCTTACCGGCGTATCGCTGTGGGCGAGCCTGTATTTTTCCAGGCAGGCCGTCTCCAACGTGATAAGCGTGCAGGTCGCCAATGACGCCGCTCTGGAGGCCGCCGAGATCCTGCCAGCCTTCCGGAAAACGCTGGCCACCGGCAGGGAGGCCGACGGGCTGACGGTCCTGCGCGCCTTTCAGCAGCGGACCCCCCTGATATACGCCGGGCTGCTGCGCCCCGACCTGAAGCTGCAGGCGCATACCAACGTGCTCCTGGCGGGCGCCGCGGCCGACCTTGGCTGGGTGCGGAGCCTGCCGGCCCGGGAGCCGGTTTACCGGCGGACGCTCTATAGGGGTGAGGAGATAGTCGAAACGCTTATCCCCGTAAGGGCGGCCGAAGACGCTTCCGGCGGGAAGATCCTGCTCGACGGGGCGGCGGAGAACGGCGCGCCCGAAGGGTATATCTGGGCCGGCTTTTCCCTCGCCCCCGCGCGCAAGGCCGAAAAGGGCATTGTCTCGAAGCTTTTGCTGACGACCGCGCTGCTCCTGCTGGCGGTCCTGATAATTTCAGGCTTTTTCGTGCGGCTTATGCTGAGGCCGGTGGGGCTGCTGCAGGAAGGCATGCGCAAAGCGCGTGAAGGCGACCTGGCCTGGGAGGTAAAGGTGAGCTCCCGGGATGAAATAGGGCGGCTGACCAGGTTCTTCAACGAGCTGCTGAAGGACCTGAAAAATAAAAAGAACGTAATAGAGGTGTACCAGCAGACCCTGGAACAGAAAGTGGAAAAACGGAGCCGGCAGCTGGAGGATTCCCAGGAGCGGCTGGTGCAGGCGAGCAAGATGGCCGTAGTGGGCCAGCTGGTCTCCGGGGTGGCGCACGAGCTTAACAACCCGCTGGCCGGCATAATGGGCTACGCGCAGATAATGCTGAAGGACAGCGCTCTGTCCGCGCAGCAGCGGGAGGACCTGGAGGTCATACTCCTGCAGGCCAGGCGCTGCAAGGAGTTCATCCAGCATCTGCTGCTGTTCAGCCGGAAAAGGGAATCCGTGCGGGAAACCGTCAGCGTCCACGATCTGTTGGCGGGCGTGATGAAACTTCTCAGCCTCGATTTCTTCCCTCCCGGCATGGAAGTGGTGCAGGACGTGCCCAGCGAGCTGCCCCCGGTCTTCGGCGACGCCGCCCAGTTGCAGCAGGTTTTTTTCAACATCATCGCCAACGCCAGGGACGCCATGGTTTCCGCCAAGGGCGGCAGGCTGCAGATAAAGGCCGCGGCGGCCGGGAACATGATAGTACTGAAATTCACGAATACCGGACCGGTGATCCCGGAAGGGAACCTGGACAGGATCTTCGAGCCGTTCTTTACCACAAAACCCAAGGGGAAGGGGACCGGGATAGGGCTTTCCATCTCCAGGGAGATCGTCGAGAACCATAAAGGCAGGCTCAGCGCGGAAAGCGGGCCGGGAGGGGAGACCACGTTCACCGTGGAGCTGCCCGTTAAAAATGAAAACCAATAAAATACTTTTCGTGGACGATGAGGAAGTGGTACTTAAGCTGGGCCGGCGCCTGCTGGGGGGGATGTACGAGTTCCTGCCCGCGGCGGGAATGCGCGAGGCCCTGAAAATAATTTCCGCCAACCAGCTGGACCTGCTGATAGTGGACTGGCATCTGCCGGACGGCGACGGCGCGGACGTGATCCGGGCTTTCAAAGGTAAATTCCCGGGCGCGCCCTGCATCCTGATAACCGGTTACCTGGCCACGGAGGAGTTCCTGGAGAAAGCCGCCGGCCTGGAGCTGGCGGCGCGCTTTCAGAAGCCTTTCGAAGTGGCGGAATTCCTGGAAGCCGTGCGCAGGGCGCTGGCGGACCGCGCGGACGCGGCCGATAAAAAATGACCAAAAATTCTACCGGGCGAAGGGCCGCGGCATGAAAAAATATCTGCTCGCGGCGTGCGCGGCGTTCCTGCCGGCCTGCGGGCCGGCGCCCGCGGGGCTGCGGCCGGTGGACGGTTTCGACCTGGGCCGCTACCTCGGCGTCTGGCACGAGGTGGCCCGGCTGGACCATGCTTTCGAACGCGGGCTCGTAAAGGTTACCGCCGAGTATTCGCTGCGCGGCGACGGCGGCGTGAGGGTGCTGAACAAAGGCTTCGACCCCCGCAAGAACGAATGGAAGGAGGCCGAGGGCCGGGCTTATTTCACCGGCGAGAAGACTACCGGCAGCCTCAAGGTGAGTTTTTTCCGCCCTTTCTACGGCGGCTACTACATACTAGAGCTGGACAAGGAAAATTACCAGTACGCGCTGGTGGCCGGCCCGGGCCGGTCATACCTGTGGCTGCTGGCCCGCAGCCCCGAACCGTCTCCCGCCGTGACGGCCGGGCTGGTGGCCAAGGCCAGGGCGCTGGGGTTCGATACGGACAAACTTATTTATCCGAAATAGTTATAAGGACGCTATGAAAATTCTCGTTAATCTGCTTTTAAGCACGGTGGCCGTCTTCGTGACCGCCCGGATACTGCCGGGCGTGAAGCTGGACGGCTTCATGACCGCGCTGGTGGTGGCCGTGGTGCTGGGCCTGGCCAACGCCGTGCTGCGGCCGATACTGCTTATACTTACGCTGCCCATCAACATCCTGTCGCTGGGCCTGTTCACTTTTGTGATAATCGGCTTCATGGTGAAGCTGGTGAGCTGGCTGGTGCCGGGTTTCCAGGTGGCCAGCTTCTGGTGGGCGCTGGTGTTCGCCCTGGTGCTGTGGATAGTCAGCGCCTTCCTCTCTATCTTCAAATAATAAACCGCCCGGCGGGCCCGCGCCGCCGCGGGGTTCAGGTGTCCCAGTACGCTTCCTGCAGGTTGTCCTCCCTTTCGGGCAGGGCGCGCATCAGGCGCGGGGAGTTCTGCGCCAGCACCTCGAAACTCACGCGGTTGGCATATTTCGAGATCTGCGACAGGGAAGAGTAGGTCAGGGAATTTATCAGGTTCTTGGGCGAATTCGGCACTTTGGCCTGGTGGTACTTGCGGGCGCTGAGGTCGTGCAGCAGCGCCGCCAGCGCGCCGTCGCCGGCGCCGTTGGTGTTCTTTATCACCCGCGGGCCGCCCATGAACGGGTTGATATGGGTGTAGATCTTCAAAGGTTTGGCGCAGTCGCTTTTGCGCATCGGGCGGCTGAACTCGTACATGTTGTAGTCCACTATGGACTTGGTGTGCAGTTTGTACGTGGTCCTTCTCGCGAACTGCTCGTCCACGTGCCCGGCCAGGTAAAGCCCGTGCGCGCCCACGGTAAGCAGCGCGAAATCGGCCAGGTCCAGCACGTACTGCGCGGCCAGCAGCGGGTCGCTGAAGCCGGTAAGGGCCAGCGCCTCCAGGTCGTTCATGGCCGCGCAGGTCACGTATTTCTGTATGAAATCCCGGAAAAAATCGCGCCGGGGACCTATCAGCGAACTGGTGCCCAGCGTCATCACCACCGGCACCTTCGCCTTCAGGGCCAGTTCGCAGGCCTTCACCGTGGAGTTGAAAATAGGGGCACCTTCGTCGCGCAGGATATAGGCCGAGATAAGCAGGGCCGAGGCCTTCTCTATCACGTCCGCCGGGATGAATTCCGGGGCCAGGTCGTTCATGCAGCCTTTGCTGATGCCGAAGGTGCGTTCCCCGTCGGGGGTGACGAAGCACATGGCGCGGCCCATGGGGTTGTCCGACGGCTGGAGATAGGACAGGTCCACTTTAGCGCTGGTGTTGCGGATGTATTTGAAGGCGTAGTCGCCCACCGTGATGTTGCGCGTGATGGCGCCGAGGGCCACCGAGCGCTCTTCGGACAGCACCGAATAGTTGTGCAGGGTGTTGCCCACCGAGCCGCCGGCGTATTCGCCCAGTATCCTGCCTCCCGCCTTCAGTTCCCGGTAGATGGCCTCGGCGACGCCGTCCTCGAGGATCTGCGACTCGCCTTTTTTCAGCCGGTAGCGGGGCAGGAATTCAGGCTCCACGGAGCATTCGATATCCACCAGCAGCTGGTCGATGCCCGCCAGGTAGAACGGCTCGGTCTGCAGGAAATGCGGGTCGGCGCTCTCGCGTCCTTTCTCGGTGACCGGGAAGTAATGTTTGTTCTTTCTTTTTCCGGGGAATTTCATGTGGCTTTAAAATTTATGCCGCGGGCCGTCACGCGAACGGCGGGCGGCGCTGAGGGTATGATACAAAACTTGCCGGAGGCTTGTCCGCCCGGCTATTTCGCCGGCGGGGCGGCTTTTTTCAGGAAAGCGAAGAATTTCTCCCTGTCGTAGCCGCCGGAATCGTTCTCGAGCGTGGTGGTGTCCCGGGATTCGAATACGGTCCCGTCGGCGTTAAGGACGTAGATGTGCGGGTAGCCGGGTATGGCCGGATAGCCCGCCAGGGCCGCGGGCAGCGGCATCTCGGAAGGATTGTAATAGGCCTTAACTTTTACGAAGTGCGCGCCAAGAAAAGCTTTGAGGTCGGGATTTTTGCCGAACAGCCCCTCCATAGTGGCGCACCAGCTGCACCAGTCGCCGCCCACCAGCACCAGCACGCGCCGGCCGGAGGCTTTGGCCGCCGCCCGCGCGCTCCTGATATCGGCGCCGATATCGCGCCAGGGGTCGTAAGACACCCCGTAGCCGGTGGTCGGCTTTTCCGACGCGGCGGCGCGCGGCGCCTGGCCGGGCTTGCCGGCCCCCGGGCAGGCGGCCTTAACGCCGAGTATGGCCTTGGCGTCCATCTTCGCCAGCGCCGGCGCGGGGGAGGTGCCGGACGGGGGCCGGTATTCCAGCACGCAGTTCTCCGGAGCCGGCCGGCAGGCGTCCGCGCAGTTCCCGCACAGGTCGGAGAAACTGAAATATTTTTTCAGGACGGCCGCGCGGTCAGGCTGTTCGTCGGAAGAATAAATGCTGCAGCCGGGGACCCAGGCGCGCTGCGCGCCGGAGAGGAATTCCAGCTCCAGGTCGCCGGGGCTGCGCGCGGCGTTGAGCCGGAGGGCGGCGGAAAAATTCAGCCAGGCGTAGCCCGCCGTCAGCAGCGCGGCGGTCAACGCGGCCCGCCGGCGCCACCGCTCCGGTTTATTGGCGGCCAGGGCCAGCAGGCCCGCGGCGGCCAGCGCGAAAAGGTAGGCGAACGGCAGGAAAAAATACAGCTGCTGGCGCATGAACTGCAGCGGATAGGCGTCGGGCGCCTGCGCGGCGCCGGCCCGGTAGAACAGGCCCTTCAGCGGGAACACCCAGGGCGCGGGGGTGGAGCCGCCGCCCGACAGGCCGTGGAAATGTATGGTCCAGGCCGCCGCAACGCACGCCGCAGCGGGCAGCAGCCAGCGGGCCGCGGGGGCGCCCAGGCATTTTTTCCAGGCCGCGGGCCTGGCCGCGGCCGAGAGGGCCAGCAGGGCCAGGTTCACCGGCAGGAATTCCGGGCGCCCGCCCGCGGTGAGCAGGGCTGAGGCGAGCAGCCAGGCCAGCTGCCGGCCGCCGATATCGGCGCTCATGTGCGCGTCGAACAGCGCGGTCAGCGCCAGCAGCCAGATGAACAGGTTCGGGGCGGTGGCGGAGAACGTGTTGGCGTTGAGCGGGGCCAGGAAGTTCCAGAAAAGAAAAGCGGAGGCGAGAAAGCTGACCGTGAGCCCGGCGCCCAGCCGGCGCAGCCCGGCGAAGAACAGGAACGCGGAGGCCGAAAAAAGCAGGCGGTTCTTCCACAGGAGGGCGCGCAGCGAATCGCCGCTGAGCGCGTCCGTCAGCTGGTCAGTGAGCAGCGGCGCGACCTCCCTGAGCTCGAAAACGCGTTTAAGGCCGGACCGGAGGAATTTCGCGCCGAGGTAGAGGAGGTCCTGGTCGCTGCCGCTGCCGCCGCGCGCGGCCAGGAAAAAAGTGACGGCTAGGGCCGGCAGGCAGACCGCGGCCAGCGCGCCCCAGGCTTTGGCGGGCGAGGGCTCGCTCTTATGCCACCGCACGGCGAAACGGCAGAAAAAATAAATATTAAGGGCCCAGGCGAGGACAAGGGTGAGGTAAAGAAAATATTCCGGTATCATCGTTGTTCTGGTCCGAAGCTGAGCGCTGAAAAGCCGCTCCGCTATGATACCAAAAGCGGAACGGCTTTGAAAAAGCCGGAGAAAACCCGCGGCCCGGAACTCACTTCGTCTCCGGGCAGGCGCGCAGGAAGGCGGCCTCCTTCTCCAGCAGCTTCTTTACGCCGGCCAGCTCGGCCGGCGCAAGCGTTACAGGGGCGTCCTGCTCGTAATAGGCGTTGAGCAGCGCGTAAAATTTCTGTATCGTCGGGTAATCCCTGAGCTCGCTGCCCGGCGCCCGGTCCAGCCCGGCGTAAGAGAAGCCGGGCTCGCGCGCCCGGGCGGCCCAGTAGCGCGCCTTCTGGTCGACGGCGGCCAGGTTCTCCTTGAGCAGCTCATCGGAAGCTTTGGCGCAGGCGGAATCCTTCAGGCCGCCGGGCGCGTCGCGCAGGTCCTTGGGGAAGGCTTCCGGCCCGCTGCCGGCGTTTATCTGCATGGTACCCATGGGGCGCCCGGTGCGCAGGTCGACCGCTTTTAATACCAGGAACAGGCCGGCCCCGGTCCTGTACACCTGCCCTTTTACCAGCACTTGGGCCCAGAGCCGGCCGCGCTCCTGCATTTTCTCCAGCACCGCCGTGTCCATAACGCCGACGCCCGGCGTTCCGTAAAGCGTTTCGGAGAGGCGCCGCTGCGCCGCTGCAGCCTCCTCGGGGACGGCTTGTTCCCGCGCCGTGAAGCCGCCGATGGCCAGCCGGGTGAGGCCTTTTTCCGCGGCGGCTTTCACCAGTTGCCCGGCAGCCCTTTCATACTCCCCGGCAAAGCACGGCGCCGCGCTGCACAACAGAAGCAGCGCGGCGCCCAGGGCCGCTGCCGCGAAACGTATGCACCACGAAAAGCCGGCTGTCATAACATCGCCTCCAGCCCTATAGTAATGGTATACGTTGGCGGTCTAAAATCCTCATCAAAACCGGTTCAAATCCTGCTCAAATATGGGTTCTTAAGGCGGCGGGAGGGCGGCTTATTCGAATTTATAGCCGTGCCCCATGACGCTCACTATATGAGCGGCTATGGCGGGCCCCAGCTTTTTTCTGAGCGAATAGATATGCACTTCCACGGTATGGGGATCGTTGTAGCTGGCCGTGTCGTAGCCCCAGACCGTTTCCAGTATATAAGGCACGCTCAGCACGCGGTTCTCTTTCTCCAGCAGCAGGGCCAGCAGGTCGAACTCTTTGCGGGTAAGCGGCGCCGGCTTGCTGTCCACCAGCACGGTGCGCGCGGCGGGGTCTATGACCATCCCCAGCGTGCTGACCCGGGCGGAATTGTCCTGCGCGCAGGCGCTGTAGCGCCTGAGCACCGCGTTGATTATGGCGACCAGCACCGGGAAGGAAAGAGGTTTTAAAAGGTATTCGTCCGCGCCCCCGTCGTAGCCGGAGATGATGTCCCCGTCGGAGGTTTTCCTGCCGGACATGATTATTACCGGCACCGGCGTCCGGCCGGCCAGGCTTTTGACCGCTTTGCACAGCCCGAACCCGTCCAGCCCCGGCATGTCCGCGTCGGTCAATACCAGGTCGGGCCGCGCCTCCCGCGCCAGCAGCAGGGCCTCGGAGCTGCTGTCCGTGAAGATCACGTTGAACCCGTGGTTCTCCAGGTAACAGCGCATTACTTCCAGTACATGGCGTTCGTCGTCCACCAGCAGGATTTTTTTAGACATATGCGGCAGCGTGAAAGCTCCCCTTCTGGTTATGATACAAAAAGCCGGCGAGTTTTTTAATATTCATAATTGCTAAAATTCTTCACTGATGACAGGCATAGAACAGCTTATCCCGGCCGCGGCGCTGCTGATAGCGGTGAGCGTGCTGGCCAGCAAAGCCTCTACGAAGATAGGGCTGCCCGCGCTGCTGATCTTCATCGTTATGGGCATGCTCGCCGGCTCGGAGGGCCTGGGCGGGGTATATTTCGATAACGCCCCGCTGGCCAAGGCCGCCGGCGTGCTGGCGCTGTCCATAATACTTTTCGCCGGCGGGCTGGGCACCGATATCAAGGCGGTGAAGCCCGTGGTGAAAGAGGGGCTCGCGCTGGCGGTGGCGGGGACGGTGCTTACGGCGCTCGTAGCGGGGCTGTTCGCGCATTTCGCGCTGGGGTTCAGCCTGCCCTCCGGCCTGCTGCTGGGCTCCGTTCTTTCCTCCACCGACGCGGCGGCGGTGTTCGCCGCGCTGCGCGGGCGCAGCGCCAACATCAGGCCCGGCCTGCGGGGCCTGCTGGAGCTGGAGTCGGGCAGCAACGACCCCACGGCCGTTTTCCTGACGGTGGGCATGATAGGCGTTATCTCCGCGTCCGGCGCGGGCTATTTTCTGCTGCTGCCGGCCTTCGTGCTGGAGATGAGCATAGGCCTGGCGGCCGGCTGGCTGATGGCGCGCCTGATGCTTTACGCCATAAACCGGCTGGACCTGGATTACGAGGGGCTGTATTCGGTGTTCACGCTGGCGCTGGTACTGCTCACTTATTACGCCACGGCGCTGCTGAAAGGCAACGGCTTCCTGGCGGTCTACGTGGCCGGGCTGGTGATGGCTGGGCGCGGCTTCCTGCACAAGAAGCCGCTGCTGTATTTCCACGAGGGCATAGCCTGGCTGATGCAGATAGCCATGTTCCTCGCGCTGGGGCTGCTGGTCTATCCGTCGCGCCTGGCGCCCGTGGCGTGGAAAGGGCTGGCCATCTCTTTCGTGCTGATCTTCGTGGCGCGCCCGCTGGCCGTGTTCGTCTCCCTGGCGCCTTTCAGGCTGGGGTTCAGGGAAAAACTTTTTATTTCCTGGGTAGGGCTGCGCGGGGCCGCGCCCATCGTGCTGGCCACGTTCCCGCTGATAGCCGGCGTGAAAGGCTCTGACCTGATCTTCAATATCGTGTTCTTCTGCGTGCTCACCTCGGCGCTGCTGCAGGGCACCACCATAGCGTACGCGGCGCGCCTGCTGGGGCTGGCGGTGCCGGCGGCCGAGGCCAGGGTGGCGCCTATCTCGCTGGAGGACGGCTACGATATAAACGCGCAGATGACGGAGTTCATCGTGCAGCCGGGCTCGCGGGCGGCCGGCAGGAAACTTTTCGAAGTGGGCGTGCCCAAAGAGGCGCTGATAGTGCTGATCTTCCGCGATTCCAAATACCTGATCCCCAGCGGCGAGACCGAAATGCTGAAGGGGGATATACTTATCTCCCTGGGCGACCACGCTTCGCTGGAAACGCTTAAGAACCTGGTCTCCACCGCCGCCGGAGGAGAGACGGGGTAGGCGTCCGTCCGTATCTTCGGGCGTAAAAAAGCCGCGGACCAGCTCCGCGGCTTTTTTAATGCGGCAGGGGCTTATTTAGCCGCTGGCTTCTTCTGCGCGGCCGGCGCTTGTTTGGGCCGGCCGGCGGCTTTGATATCCGCGTTCAGCTTCGCCACCTGCGCTTTGCAGGGGGCCGCCAGCTTCGCCGCGTTCCTGGTAAGGCAGTCCAGCAGTTTGCCGTCACCGGGCTTTACGTCCCTGCAGAACTTGGCCTGGTCGGCCGCGCAGGGCCTGGCGGGTACAATGGCGGCGTTCAATTCCTTCACTTGCGCCTTGCAGGCGGCCGTCAGGTTCGCTTCGTTCCTGTTCAGGCAGTCCAGCAGTTTGCCGCCTCCGGGCTTTACGTCCCTGCAGAACTTGGCCTGGTCGGCCGCGCAGGGCCTGGCGGGCACTATGGCGGCGTTCAATTCCTTTACTTTCGCCTTGCAGGAGGGCGTCAGGTTCGCCGCGTTCCTGTTCAGGCAGTCCAGCAGCTGGCCGCCGCCTGGCTTTCCGTCCGCGCAGAATTTGTTAATGTCTGAGGCGCACGGCTCGTCGGCCGCAAAAGCTAATTTCGCCGGTTGAGCGGCCAATACCGCCGCCATGGCCGCTAAGAGCAGCGCTTTCATTGGGTCTTTCATCATATATGTTCCCTCCACCTTTCGGATAATGCAGTTGTTACCTTATCAAAAGTAAGGTTCCCCTGTAAAACGCGTCCTGCGCGGCCGGCCGCGCAGGCCTTAAAGGCCCAGAAGGCTTTAGGCCATTAAACCTCGGGCAGCTGGGCCTATTGCCTCTATTGGGAATTCCTTTGTTTTGTTTAGACTATCCATAAGATGCAGCAGAAGGCGTTTAAGCTAAAGGGAGGGTTATGAAATATTCAGGTTTACTTGCGATAGCGGCGGCGCTGTCGCTTTCCACCGGAGTGTACGCGGCGCAATCCGATTTCGACAAGAGTGTCAGCGACGTCCTTGACGTGATAAGTACGCTGGCTCCCGGCCCGCAGCCCGGCCATCAGGGCCCCGGCGGCCCGCACCAGGGCCCGGGCGGCCCGCAGCAGGGTCCCGGCGGCGATCATCATCCCGGCCCCGGCGGTCCCGGCGGCCACGGCGGCTATCCCCCGCCTCCTCCGCCCCAGCCGTGGAACCCGCCGCATCCGCCGCCCATGCCTCATCCTTATTCACCGGTGTATCCCGACATGAACTGCCAGACCTGGGAGTTCACGGCGCAGACCCCGAAC